>DATDIX010000037.1:0-53932 GCA_036520835.1 Chitinophagaceae bacterium
CCTCCGGGATTATGATAAGATGGATCATAGCTGCTAAAAAAAGAAGTAAAGCCACCGAATTCCTTTAAGCCTTCTACATCTCTTAACGCACCATCATACACAATTCCATTGCCTGTTTTTGTATAAATAGCAGTACCTACCCTATCTCCAATGGTAGGTCCATTCTTTTTTGCTCCAAATTGATCGGCAACGTACACATCGCCTTTTTGCAACTGCTCTACTGCCCAAACGTTCTGAGCCCGCCTTCCTTCTTTCTTTCCCATTGAATCAATGGCCTTCCAAACATCGGGACGACCTGGCATAAACGTGGTCGTATAAGCACGGCCCACCAGTACACTATCAGGATTGATGATTTGCTCCCAACCATCAGCAATTTGATACCGGTAGCCTGCACCAATTAAAATGGCCCATGCTTCTTCTATGGTAACAGGTTTCATTCTGCGGATAATATCGTCGGGCACTTTCGGTCTTCCATCGGGAAAACGTTCGCCTTTCCACTCTGGCGTTAATGCAATTAGCTCTTCTTTGCTTATTTGCACATACTGGCTTTTTAATTGAAGCGTAAATGCAGTCAGCGCAATGGCAGGCAATAGAAATTTCAATTTTGACATATGAGGGAAATTTTAATGAAAAAACTCTCGTTAATAAAAAATTCAAATAGTGTGACGTTTTATTCTTTTTTTTCTTCTGGTTTTTTAACATCCGGATCCTTATTATGCCACCAGTTTGCCAGTGTAGAGCCAGTGATATTCATCAGAACGCCAAAAACCGTTGGAGCTAAACCCGCAAGCATCACCACCCATAGCTTTTGCCAATCCTGCTGCCAACCCGGCATTTTGCATACCTACTTCAATGGCTATTGTTCTTGCATCTTTATCTGGAAATTTCAGTAACCGCGCAGACCAGTAACCGGGAAAATATCCAGACAGATTATGTATTGCAGTTGCCAGGAGCAAAAGAAGACCTACCTGTTTCAATGCTTCAGTTTTATCTGCAGTAATAATGACCAGCACCATACCGATTCCAATCATAGAAAAATAGGGCATCGCTTTATCCAGCCATTTAAATTTTCCCCGTATGAGGTAATGAAATATGAGGCCGGCAACAATCGGGATAATAACGATCTCTGTAATATGCCATACCATGGACCAGAATTTTACTTCTATATAACTCCCTGCCAGCAGCTTCATGAGCAACGGTGTAAAAAGAGGAGCTACCAGTGTAGATACCGCGGTAACAGTAACAGAAAGCGCCAGGTTGGCCCTGGCAAGAAAACACATTACGTTAGAAGCAAGACCACTCGGACAGCACCCGATCAGGATGATGCCGGCAGCTACCTCATCAGGAAAATTAAAAGACTTTGCAACCCAAAAACCTACGAGTGGCATAATGGTATAGTGACAAACGATGCCCACTATTACTCCCTTGGGTATACGAAGCACGTCTGCAAAATCTTTAAGACTTAATTCCGTTCCCATCCCAAACATGATCACCTGCATGGCGGGAATGATCAAAGCAGGCGTTTTAAAATCGCCAATAGTTTGAAAATAATACGGATAATACATCGCAAGGCTCACAACTGCCAGTAAGATTAAGGTAAATGTGAATCCCCTGAGAAAGAGATGGTCTCTGAAAGCGATTGCAAGACTGAAAAAGAATAATGCCAGCAACCATCCGCTCCAATTATCTAATTGTTTAATACTAATAAAAATCCACGCGGATAAAAGAGCTGCTGCAAAGAAGTAAAAAAGATTGTAAATAGATTTTTTTTTCATAACAAGCAAAGAAGATGAGTAAAAAATGGTCAGCTTTTGTTTGTCTTGTTGGAGATCAGCAATTGCTTCAAATTAGCAAACAATTTCATGTGTGAGGGAAAGCATGAAGTAATCTGTATTCCCTTTTATAAAAAGTATTGGCCTAAACAATCGCTACTTTCCGAATTTCAGATTTTTCTTTGAGCGATATTAGTAATAAAAGCTGACGAGTTTGTACAATATTCATCACTGTATTTTATTAGAAGTTTTTATTTGAAAGTTGTGATACCTTGGTATAACTGTAAAAAGGACACTTATAGTTAATCCTGATTATTTACTAACAAACTTGCTATTATGAGAAAAAAATTCATGCTGGCTTTTTCGCCAGGCGTTTCCAGATTTTATTTATTGTTATTTGCCCTTTCTGTTTCCGTTTTTTCACTTGGCCAAACAGTAACCGGAACTGTGAGTGATGATGACGGAAAAAAACTTTTGGGAGTCACGGTATCAGTAAAAGGTACCCAGACAGCTACATCAACAGATGCCGGGGGCAGTTTTTCCATTAATGCTTCGGCCAATTCAGTGCTTCTATTCAGTTCTATTGGTTATGCTGCTCAGGAAGTATCCGTAAATGGAAGAACGGTACTGACCGTAGTATTAGTTGCCACCAATAAAAGTTTGGACGAAGTAGTGGTAATTGCTCTCGGTATCAGAAAGGAATCCAAAAAACTAGGCTATTCTGCAACATCTGTCAATACAGATGAATTAGTTAAGAACAGGACTCTCAATGTAGGCGAATCCCTTGAAGGCAGGGTTGCAGGTCTCAATATTACGCCACCTGCAGCAGGTGCAGGCGCCAGTAATCAAATACGTTTGCGCGGGCAGGTTGGTTTTGCCGGAGCTACTAACTCACCTCTTATCGTAGTTAATGGCCTTCCGATGGACCAGGGGGTCAGGAATAATGAAGGGAATAATCCATCACGTGACCGTGGCGATAATTTAGCAAACATTAACCCGGATGATATTGAAAGCATGGTTGTATTGAAAGGATCTACGGCTGCTGCGCTGTATGGTTCAAGGGCTGCAGCCGGTGCGATTATCATTACCACCAAATCCGGTTCAAAAAATTCCGGCATCGGTGTGGATTTTACTTCCAGTTATACTACTTCGGAGGCTTTGGATTTCATTGATGAAATCGCCCAGACTGAATACGGCCAGGGGCAAAATGGTAACAGATTTACGACCGCTGCACAGGTTCAGGGTAATGGTCAATTTGGCTGGGGCGCCAGATTAGATGGCCAGCCCACCATTAATTTTGATGGAGTGATGAGACCTTACTCCCCCTATCCCAATCAACTTCAGGACTATCTGCAAACAGGAACAAATTTTACCAATACAATTGGATTATCAGGTGGTGGCGCCAACGGAAGTTTCAGGGCGTCTATCTCCACAACAGATGCTAAAGGTATTGTACCCAGCAACGAATACAAAAGGACGATTTTCAACATAGGGGTCAATCACACCATTGCTAAAAAACTCCAGTTGCAGGTTAATGTTAACTACGCAGATGAGGATTATATTAATCCTCCGCAAATAGGTACACAGGGTGACGGCGTTGTAAATTTTTTTAACAGGATGCCGATTTCCGTACCGTTAGAAGCTTACCGGGATCATGCGACGGATCCTGCAACAGGAGCAGAGTGGAAAACGAACGGATTCCAGGGTACTATCAATAACCCGTACTATCCATTGCAGGGAGGTCAAAAATTCAAAGAAGACAGAAATCGTCTTCTCGGAACGACTACCCTGCGTTTTAATATTACAGACTGGCTCTATGCCCAGGGCAGGTTCAATTATGATCGCGGCACCAATTTCTCAGAGTCGTTTGCACTGAATGGTACAGGCGCCAACACACGAATTGCCACTACTACTCCCACCGTTACATACAGGGGTAATTATAATGTAAGCCAAACCACTACGACGGATATTAATGCGGATTTCCTGGTAGGTGGAGGCAAGCAGTTTGGCAAGTTTTCTGTTGACGCCAGTTTTGGAGGAAATACTTTCAGAACAGAGTTCAGGCAAATGGTTCAAAGCGCCACTAATTTTACTGTTCCTGATCTTTATTCCTACAGGAATGGTACAGTCAAGGGTGCAGGTGACGGTTATAATTATAACCAAACCCGTCTCAACTCACTCTATGGATTGGCTGAGTTTGGATGGAATGGAATGATCTACCTGAACGTTACGGGCAGAAATGACTGGTTCTCTGTGTTAAATCCTGATTATAACAGTAAGTTCTATCCTTCTGTATCAGGTAGCTTCATCTTCTCAGAAGTATTAAAAAACATGACATGGCTTTCCTATGGTAAACTGAGAGCTTCGTGGGCGGAGGTTGGTAGCATTGCTTCTGTGGGCCCCTATGATGGTCTTCTGACTTATGCCCTTGGTGCAAATCTATTTAATGGCCAGACTTTAGCGGCTATTTCAGGTACCAGCGCTCCTAACCCGTTGTTACAGCCATTTACCGTAAGGGAAACAGAAATTGGCCTTGAACTGAGGTTGTTTAAGAGCAGGTTGCTTTTGGATATTGCAGCTTTTGACAAAGTAACAACAGAACAGATAATAGATGTTAATCTTTCCAGTGCATCAGGATATACTACGTCAAAACAAAATGAAGCTTCATTAAAGAACAGCGGATTGGAAACCCTGCTTGAATACAGAGTATTACAAAACAAAGATTTTAACTGGACAACCTCCTGGAACAATGCATATCTTAAAACAGAAGTCCTCGATGTGGGCACTCCAAGCGGAACCAGGCTGCTGCTGTATTTTAACGGTACCGGCAATGAGTTCCTGGGAGAAATAAGATACACAGAAGGGCTGGCGATGAACCAATTATATACAAGAACCTATCTGAGAAATGCCAAGGGTGAAATTTTAGTAAATAATAATGGAGTTTTCCTGCCAACAAATGCCACTACACTCGGAGCACAAAACACGAATGGTTTTCTACCGGTCGGCAGTTCAATCCCGAAGTTTACCGGCGGTTGGAATAACACATTCAGCTATAAGAATCTGAGTGTCGGAATACTTATTGACTACAAATTTGGAGGTACCGTATTATCCTCAACACTTTTGAATATGACACGACAAGGGCTTTCAAAGTTATCATTAGAGGGACGTGATGGCGGGTTGACATTCCCTGGTGTTTACCAAAGCAGCGGCTTGCCTAACACCTCTGTGATTACTGTTTCAAGCACTCCTGTAAATCTGCAGCAATTCTATACTGAATACAGAAACGCTCAAATTGGGGATCCCTTTACTTTTAAGTCAGATTTCATCAAGCTTAGAAATATTTCTATAGCATATACTTTTACAGACCTTCTTAAAAAAGTAGCGATACTGAATTTTGTAAAGGGCCTGACACTGTCAGCTTCCTGCCGGAATGTGGCAATCCTTCACAAAGATCTTCCGGGCCTTGATCCCGAAGCTATCCAGTCATCCGGGGACATCAGGGCTGGTTATGAGAATTCCTCATTACCGACCACACGTAGTTATAATCTTTCTTTAAACGTCAAATTCTAACGATATGATAAATATATTTAAACGAATAATCCTTGTTACCTGCAGCGGCTGTTTTCTTACAGCGTGTGATAAGGATTTTGTGAAAGTAAACACCAATCCGTATGCGGTAACGACAATTGATCCTGCTCTCTTATTTGCAGCCACACAGCGTACGCACATCGGAACATGGAATGCAGAACATATAATTGTTCAGCAATTTGTGGTTCCTTACAATACAGGGGCTAACCAGGGCTTTAGTTTTAATGCCGATATTGACGGTAATAGTAATCCCAAGTGGGATCAATCATATGCTAATGGAGGTAATGGTAATGCAGCGCCGGTCAAAAACATAATTCAGGCAATAAATCTATTGGGTTCCAATACGACCCGCGTAAATTTAATGAGTATGCTTCGTATATGGAAGGCCCAGCTATTTATGGGTCTGGTGGACAACTACGGAGATGTGCCTTACTCCGAAGCCGGGCAAGCTGTTAGCGAAGCCATTTTCTATCCAAAATATGATGATGATGCTGCCATTTATGATGACCTGTACAAGGAACTCAAAGAAGCAATAGCTGCTTTGAATACTGGTGCCGATTATGTTTCTGCTGATCTTTTTTATGGAACCAATGCCCAGCCTTCCACGAAAACTACAACTGCTGCAGAACAGGTAGCTAAGTGGAAAAAATTAGGCTATTCATTGCTGTTAAGATTGGGAATGCGATATTCTAAATTGAATGCTACTAAAGCAGCATCTATTGTGGCGGAAGCATTTGCAGGCGGAGTAATGGCTTCTAATGCTGATAATGCTTTCGTGAAATATGATGGAACAACTTATTCGCAGGGCGATAATGCTGCATTACGAAACTTCTCTCAGTTTAACTATGCTGCAGAACCTTTTGTAAATCATTTGAAATTAACCTCTGATCCGCGTGCAAAGTTTATGATAGCACAATATGCAGATCCGGGTGCTATCGCAAACGATCTTAACCCTGATATCGTTTTAGCTAATCAGTTTGGAGTTCCTATTGGCGTTACCAGTGATCAGATTTTAGCCCCCGGGAGCCCTTATAGAGGCGCCAGGGGATCAGGACTTAATTATTCACAGTTTAACGTAAATAGAATAGCTGCCCCCGGAGTTCCCGAGTTCTGGGTAACATATGCGCAAACATCCTTATTGCTGGCAGAAGCTGCAAAAAGAGGATGGATACCTGGCGGTGATGCGCAAGCCAGGATATATTATGAAAATGGAATTACTGCTGATATGTTAGTTTATTCACTCTATACTGGAACCACTCCTATTACTACAGCAGAAATAGCGGCATATATAGCTGATCCCGCAGTGGCATATAATCCAACTGATGCGCTTAGGCTGATCAACACACAATACTGGGTTGTAAATATCAGAAACGGAACTGAAGCATTTGCCAACTTCAGAAGAAGTGGGTTTCCTGCTTTAACTCCCAATACTTTCAATAATAATCTTAGCGGCGGCTTTGCAAGAAGATTGTCTTATCCTGATTTAGAAGGGTCTGCGAATGCGGCTAACTATACTGCTGCTGCTGCTGCCATTGGCGGTGACATATTAACTTCAAAAGTATTTTGGGATAATTAATAACAGTATTTTTTATGAGCAAATAGTAAACTATTTTTCTTTAAAACAGCAGTTAGCAATCAAGTAAAAACCTTTGTTTCTACAAAGGTTTTTTATTCTATATATCTCAACCCTGCCATTCAAAAATTTGAATATGGCAACCTGTTTTTAATTATAATGAAGTATACGGGATTTTTGAGTTAATGTCTGTGTTTGGGTTTCATATCCCTGTTACATTAGGAATGGGGAATGAATTTTAAACTTTTATTGGATGCCAAATTTTATCATAAAATAACCATACAGCATGAAAAGAATTTTCTTTTTTTCTCTGCTTGTTTTACTGATATCTCTTTCATGTCTTTCGCAAAACAAACCGGGCTTAAAACTTTGGTATGATAAACCATCAGGCAGGACCTGGGAAAATGCACTGCCGGTCGGAAACGGAAGATTGGGTGCAATGGTTTATGGAAACGTAGATAAAGAAATCGTCCAGCTAAATGAGCATACCGTATGGAGCGGAAGCCCAAACCGAAACGACAATCCGCTTGCATCAGACTCTTTAGCCATAATAAGACAGTTGATATTTGAGGGCAAACAAAAAGAGGCTGAGAGGATCGCCGGCAGAGTTATCATTACTAAAAAATCGCACGGGCAAATGTTTCAGCCTGTTGGCAATCTTCAGCTTACTTTCGATGGGCATGACAACTATTCAAATTATTACAGGGAATTGGATATTGAGAAAGCAGTAACAAAAGCCTCCTATACTGCCGGAGATGTAACTTACACCCGCGAGGCATTAGCCTCTTTTCCGGATCGTGTTATCGTCATCAGGTTAACTGCCAGTAAAGCAGCCAGTATTTCATTCAAAGCATCCTATGCTACTCTTCACAAATACCCTGAAATCAAAACAACATCAACAAAAGATTTAACAATTGCAGCAACTACTTCTGATCTTGATGGCGTAAAAGGCATGATCAGGTTTAAAGGAATTGCCCGTATTAAACTGGAAGGCGGTTCTCTTTCTGCCGACGACACTTCACTGATTATAAAAAGCGCCAACGCAGCAACAATTTATATTTCCATCGCAACAAATTTTAATAATTATAAAGACATCAGCGGCGATGAAAACAAAAGAGCGGTTGATTATCTGAATAAGGCTTATCCAAAATCGTATGTGGCTATTTTAACTGCACATATTGCAGCTTACCAAAAATATTTTAACAGGGTAAAACTGGATCTCGGTACAACTGGCGCGGCTAATCTTCCGACAGATGAACGATTGAAGAATTTTAATACAGTGAATGATCCGCAATTTGTGACCTTATATTATCAGTTTGGAAGATACCTGCTGATCTCATCTTCACAACCCGGAGGGCAACCCGCCAACCTGCAGGGGATATGGAATGATAAAATGCGGCCGCCATGGGATAGTAAATACACCATTAACATTAATACCGAAATGAATTATTGGCCTGCTGAAAAAACTAATCTTTCAGAGCTGCAAGAGCCATTATTTCAAATGGTGAGAGATTTGTCTGTTACGGGTCAGCAAACAGCCAGGGATATGTACAGAGCAAGAGGTTGGGTGGCTCATCACAACACGGATTTATGGCGCATTACCGGAGCTGTGGATGGGCCATTGTGGGGCGTATGGAGTGCAGCAGGCGGATGGTTGAGCCAGCATCTTTGGGAGCATTATCTGTATAGTGGCGATAAAAATTTCCTTGCATCAATATATCCTGTGTTAAAAGGTGCAGCAACTTTCTATATAGATTTTTTGATTGCACATCCAACACGACATTGGCTGGTAATAAATCCGGATATGTCACCCGAAAATGCACCAAGGGCACACCAGGGTTCTTCATTGGATGCCGGGACAACAATGACGAACCAGATTGTTTTCGATATATTTAGTTCTACCATAAGGGCTGCTGAAATTTTGAAAAAGGATGGAGCATTTGCTGACACATTAAAACAATTTCGTAACCGTTTACCCCCTATGCAAATTGGTCAGCATGGCCAATTGCAGGAGTGGCTGGATGATATAGACGATCCGAAGGACAATCATCGTCACATCTCTCATTTATACGGACTGTTCCCATCTAACCAGATATCACCGTACCGGACACCACAATTATATAGCGCTGCCAGTACTACATTAATTCATCGCGGTGATATATCCACCGGCTGGAGTATGGGATGGAAAGTGAATTGGTGGGCAAGAATGCTGGATGGCAATCATGCTTATAAATTAATTCAAAACCAGCTTTCACCCGTAGTCACAACTCCCGGACGTGGCGATGGCGGCGGCACTTACAATAATCTTTTTGATGCTCATCCCCCGTTTCAGATTGACGGCAACTTCGGGTGCACCTCAGGGATCACAGAAATGCTGATGCAAAGTGCAGATGGCAATATTCATTTATTACCGGCCCTTCCCGATATATGGCAAACAGGCAGTATCACGGGGTTGAGGGCAATCGGGGGGGTCGAAATTGTACGTATGGAATGGAAAAATTCAAAGCTGGTGAAAGTGGTAATCAAATCAAACATCGGCGGCAATCTTCGTTTGCGTGTTCCGAATACGATGAAATTAAGCAGTGGGGGCTTACTAAAAATGGCAACAGGGAAAAATACAAACCCCTTCTATCAAATTGAGGAAACACCTGCGGCTATTATATCGCCTAAAGCAAATGTAAACCTGCCACAACTGGAAGAAACTTTGCTCTACGATATGGCCACGCAAAAAGGGAAAGTATATACCATAGTGGCGCAATAGCTGCTCTGGTCGCTTCTTCAAGGCAAGGATATGAACAGGAGAAACCGGTGGGTAAAGATTTTTTTAAGTGTGAATTTGACATTTAATTAAATTCAGTATATTTATCTTGCTTTTGTCGCTACCTGTTATACGATCGCTTTCTGCTGTTATTAATCTATTTTAAAAAAAGATTAATCATGAAATTGCTTGCCGCATCAGCTATGCTGTGTTATACAGCTATTTGCCTTGCTCAACCTCCGAGACTTCCGCTGATAGAGTCACCGGTTGTAAAACCTGATAATACTGCCACTTTTAAATACAGGGCTCCGAAAGCCGATAGTGTTGTATTAAGCGGACAGTTTTTGAAATCGCCGCAACACATGATCAAAGACAGTTCAGGTGTCTGGAGCATCACGGTTGGCCCGATAAAGCCCGATATCTATCCTTATAGTTTCCAGGTGAATGGCGTTACGGTAATGGACCCCGGCAATGTAGCTTATTTTCCCAATGAACGTTTCAAGGCAAGTCTGGTGGATGTTCCCGGCGAAACACCTTTGATCCATTCCATGCAGGATGTTCCGCATGGCACTGTTACTTATGAATACTACCCGTCTGTTGAAGGGTCAACAGGGTCATTGGTTATTTATTCTCCGCCGGGGTATGATAAAGATGCTTCAAAAAAATATCCCGTGTTTTACCTCATCAGTGGCACAACAGATACAGAAGAAACTTTTTTCAAAGTGGGCCGCACTAATTTCATTCTTGATAACCTGATTGCACAAGGCAAGGCCAAGCCAATGATCATCGTAATGCCTTATGGCAATCCCATGGCAAGAATAGCTGAACAAACAGGGAAAAGCAAACCTTCAGACATTATTTCAAGAGACGGGGAAGATGCTGTGAAAAGAGCAAAACTTTTTGAGTCCGACCTGGTAACAAAAGTGATCCCTTACGTTGAAAAAAATTACCGGACTATCAGTAATCGTGATAACAGGGCCATCGGCGGATTTTCAAGAGGCGGGGGGCAAACACTCAGAACTGCATTCGGGAATATGGATAAGTTCTCATGGATATGCTGCTATAGTGCTTATCTCTCCACTCCTGAAATGGAAAGTACTTATAAGCATGTCTATGAAGATCCTGACCTCACCAATAAAGAACTGAAGCTTCTTTGGGTCAGTGTGGGCAATGAAGATTTTTTGTATAAGCCGGCGATTGAGTTCATGGATTTCCTGAAAGCTAAAAAAGTCAACTATAAAAATCTTATTACTCCCGGCGGACATACATGGATGAATGTAAAAACCTATGTTACCGAAACCGCACAATTACTTTTTCAATAATCGTAAACTGCTGCAATGAAACGCATCTTATATATATCTATACTTTTTTCAGCAGCTGTCTCAATACAAGCTCAACGGCCGCCTGCAATCAGTTCACCCGATGTAAACCCTGATCATAGCATTACGTTCCGGTATTATTCCCGTAAAGCTAAGCAGGTATCTGTAAGCGGAGAATTTTTAACAGCACCGGTAGCAATGACAAAAGACACTTCCGGCATCTGGAGTGTTACAGTGCCACCTGTCAAACCCGATATTTATCCCTATAGTTTTTGGGTGGACAGCTTACAGGTCGCAGATCCCAATAATACTTACATATTCGCTAATGAAAGATTTAAAAGAAGCATAGTGAATGTTCCGGGTGATCAGCCATTGATACATTCATTGCAAAATGTACCACATGGAAAGATCAGCTATCGTTATTACAAATCATCCACACTGGGAACAACACGTGCATTATTAATTTATACACCGCCAGGATTTAGTACAAACGAAAAAACTAAATACCCGGTGCTTTATCTGATACATGGTGGCTCCGACACGGAAGAAACATGGACCAAGGTGGGACGTGCCAACCTGATAGCCGATAATCTTATTGCAAAAGGTTTGGCTAAGCCCATGATCATTGTAATGCCTTATGGAAATGTACGGCCCAAACCGATGCCTGATTTTACAAAAGATGTGATCAACGATATTATTCCTTTTGTGGAAGCCAATTACCCGGTTTTAACTGACAGTAAGGATCGTGCAGTTGCTGGTTTTTCAGTTGGCGGCGGACAAACATTGAATATCGGCCTTACCAACACAGACAAGTTCGCTTATATATGTTCTTATGCTCCTTTTACTGCCACCGAAGAGTTTCAAAAGAATTTCACTACCTGGTCGCCGGATGCTGACAAAATGAATAAGCAGGTAAAACTGTTAACGATCAGCGTGGGCACCGAAGATTTTTTATACGAAAGTGTGAAGAAAAATATTGCGATGTTTGAAGAAAAGAAGATCCGTTTGAAAAGTTATATCGTTCCGGGCGGGCACACATGGATGAATTGTAAACAATACCTGGCCACAACACTGCAGGAAATTTTCCAATAGAAATAATGGAGAAGATCGCCGGGGCAATTTGCCGTTTATTCTTTAAAGATTGAAGCATAGTTGTATAATAAAACTCTTCTGCCGGCATGTTTAGAATATATGTAACTGCAGATAGTAAATAGAATGCTCTTTTAATTCTCAATCAAATTCACTATTTAATTTTAAAATATAACCAATGAATCTCAAATTGTCAGCGATTGCAGTAGCGGCCACGTTATTGACTGGGATCTGTTTTGCCCAGACCCAGGCTGTGCCACTGGAAGATTTCAAACCTTCAACTCTGAATCAACCGGGGCAACAATACCCGCAGGTCAATTCACAGGGTTATGCACGGTTTCGTATCGTAGCACCCTATGCCGATAGTATTAGGGTAAGCCTGGGACTGGGAGGCACAAGGGGAGGAACACCTTTAAAGAAAGTCAGCGATAGCGTTTGGATGGGCACAACAGCAGGACCTATGGAAGAAGGGTTTCATTATTATCGGGTCACCATTGATGGCGGAGTGTTTAATGATCCGGGTACATTGAACTTCTATGGTTCTACCCGTTGGGAAAGCGGTATTGAGATTCCCGCTCACGACCAGGACTTTTATGCATTAAAGAATGTTCCTCACGGTCATGTTCAGCAAATTCTTTTCCCATCAAAGAGCACAAACACCTCGCGTCGTGCTTTTGTATATACTCCACCAGGTTACGAAAAGGACAAGAAGAAAAAATATCCTGTCTTGTACCTGCAGCATGGCTGGGGTGAAGATGAAACTGCCTGGAGTAACCAGGGACGTGCCAACCTGATCATGGATAACCTGATTGCTGAAGGCAAGATCAAGCCATTTATTATTGTGATGACATACGGTATGACTAATGAAATCCGGTTTGGAGGTATGAGAGATTTCAAGATTGAACCTTTTCAAACAGTCCTGGTTGATGAATTAATTCCCTATGTTGATGCCCACTTCCGTACCATTGCCAATCAGCCTCACCGTGCTATGGCAGGACTCTCGATGGGAGGTATGGAGACAAAGATGATTACGCTTGCCCGTCCGGATGTTTTCTCACATTATGCATTGCTCAGCGGAGGCACATATGCACCGGCAGATATTAAAGACAAGTCGAAGGTCAAACTTATCTTTTTAAGCTGCGGAAGTTTCGAACGTCCCGATGGCGTGAGGAATGCTGCTATTGCGCTGAAAGAGGCCGGTTTCAATGCTGTTTCTTATGTTTCCGAAAACACACGTCACGAGTTCCAGACCTGGAGACGCAGCTTGCATGAATTAGCACCTTTGCTTTTTAAATAAATGATGCAAAAAATGTATGTTCTTTCGTATTGAAAAAATAAAAGCTTTAAGGTTGAAATGCACATTTATTCCAAAGGAGGTCATGGTTTTATTTTCCGCCAAAAAGATTGGATCGAACCCCTGCTTCAATGGATGAAGAAGAATAATTGGATCAAATAAGGTAATACAGTATAATATAATTTTTAATAAAGAATTAAATGCAATGCTATATGAATAAAAAAGCGACCAGGTATTCATGGTTTTTAACGGTAGCGCTTGGTATATCTATTTTTGCCCTGGCACAACCGCCCCGTAATGCGCCTCCGGCTTTTGAATCGCATGAAGTACATAAGGATAATAAAGTGACCTTTCGTTTTTATGCACCTAATGCAAGAGAGGTGAAGGTCAGTACGCAATTAGCAACAGGGGCACAGGCTATGACAAAAGGAGATAACGGTATCTGGTCAGTAACGCTTGGACCTGTAAAACCGGACATGTATCCATACAATTTTACAGTAGATGGCACACAGGTAGCCGATCCGAGGAACTCGGTTATTTTCCCTAATGAAGGATTTCAAAACAGTATCATAGAAATAACCGGCGATGTACCGTTGGTGCATACTATTCAGAATGTACCTCATGGGACACTTTCCTATCGTTATTATACTTCTCCCGAACTCGGCACAAGACCGGTATTGATCTATACACCTTCGGGTTATGAAACTGATACAAAAACAAAGTATCCGGTTCTTTACCTGCTTCACGGCACAACCGATACAGAAGAAACATGGACAAAAGTTGGAAGGGCCAATATTATTCTTGATAACCTGATAGCACAGGGTAAAGCCAGGCCCATGATCATCGTAATGCCTTATGGCCGTGCTTATCCTAAAATCAGTAAATCGTCCGGCAGTCTCAGAAACTGGGAGAATTTACAAGAGATCAAAAAAGATTTTTTAAACTACCTGTTTCCTTTTGTAGAAAAAAATTACCGCACTAAAGCAGATAAGGATAACAGGGCCATTGCTGGTTTTTCCGGCGGCGGCGGCACAAGCCTGTATATCGGTTTAAATAATCCAAATTTGTTTAGCTGGGTTTGCGGTTTCGCTCCCGGTATGCTGAAAGAAGAATTCGATCGTAATAATGCTGTTGCTTTTGAAAACCCCTCACTTACTAACCAGCGGTTAAAATTATTCTGGATCGGCGTAGGTAAAGAAGATGGTTTGTATCCGGTTATTGCTGATTACCTGAAAGTACTGGATGAAAAAAAGATCAAACATGAAACCCTGATTTCCGATGGAGGTCATACATGGATGAACTGCAAACTTTATCTCTCAACCATTGCGCAAAAGCTTTTTAAATAGTTTTTAAGAAAGCTTACAGGATATCAATAATACAGATCCGGGGCCATTCAATTATTAAAATAAATAAACACATACCTCAAACAACAATGAAACAACTGATCCTATTCATCTGTGCAACGCTGATGCTTTGCGATATCGCTAATGCTCAGCCCACGGTTAAACAAGCGCCTAAAGGTTTTGATTCTTTACGGGCAGATATTCCCCACGGGAAAATTGACAGCATCAGCTACTTTTCGAAAACAGTAGATACGATAAGAAGGACACTTATTTACACTCCGCCCGGGTTTTCAAAAAAGAAAAAATACCCGGTCTTATACTTGTTGCATGGAATAGGCGGTGATGAAAAAGAGTGGCTGAATGGCGGGAAGCCGCAGATCATTTTAGACAATCTTTATGCAGAAGGCAAGATTGAACCCATGATTGTAGTGCTGCCGAATGGAAGAGCCATGAAAAATGACAGGGCAGGCGGCAATATCATGGCCCCCGATAAAGTGCAGGCTTTCGCCACTTTTGAAAAGGATCTGCTCAACGATTTAATCCCGTTCATTGAGAAAAAATATCCTGTTTTAACTGGCAGGGAACATCGTGCTATTGGAGGGCTCTCCATGGGCGGCGGGCAATCATTGAATTTCGGATTAGGCAATCTTGACAAATTTGCATGGGTAGGCGGATTTTCTTCTGCACCCAATACAAAAAGACCTGAAGAATTGGTTCCTGACCCCGAAGCAGCGAAAAGCAAATTAAAATTGCTTTGGATATCCTGCGGTGATAATGATGGTTTGATCAGTTTCAGCAAAAGAACACACGACTATCTCTATGAAAAAAATGTTCCGCATATTTATTATATTGAACCAGGAGTACATGACTTTAAAGTATGGAGGAATGGCTTGTATATGTTCTCCCAATTTCTCTTCAAACCTGTTGATGTTTCAACTTTCCCCAAATACACGGTGTTGGGCACACCGGCTGCTTCCAATATACGGTCTGCAAAATATCCGCAAATATTGCCGGATAACCGTGTTGTATTCCGCATCAAAGCGCCGGATGCTCAAAGAGTGCAGATTGATCTTGGCAAAAAGTATGATATGACCAGGGATACCGGTGGCTATTGGATAGTTACTACCGATTCCATCAGCGAAGGGTTTCACTATTATTCTTTGATAATAGATGGTGTGGCATTGGCTGATCCGGCCAGTGAAACGTTTTATGGTATGGGACGTATGGCAGCCGGCATTGAAATACCCTTTGCCGGGGGCGGTTATTATGCTGAAAAAAATGTTCCGCACGGTGACGTAAGAATTAAAAGATATTTTTCTTCGGCTACCAATTCCTGGCGCAGGTTTTATATCTACACTCCTCCCGGTTATGATAATAATGTAAATGAAAAATATCCTGTGCTGTATATTCTGCATGGAGGAGGTGAAGATGAAAGAGGATGGGCAACCCAGGGAAAAACAGACCTGATCCTTGATAATCTTATTGCAGATAAAAAAGCAAAGCCGATGCTGGTGGTCATGATGGATGGTAATATGGGAACAGGCGGCCTTGCCGGTTTCAATGAAAATGTATTGCGGTCATTTGAAAATGAACTAAAAAATGCTGTGATACCCTTTGTTGAAAAAAATTACCGTGCAGAAACAGACGGAAAGAACAGGGCATTGGCTGGTTTATCAATGGGTGGTTTGCAAACTCTTTATGCCGGAATAAAAAATACAAATATGTTTTCTTACCTCGGTGTTTTTAGTTCAGGCTGGTTTGCCAATCAACCGCAGCTTTCCGGTCCGCAATATGATTTTATGAAAAAGAATGCGGCTGCTATTAACAGCAACCTAAAAAGCCTTTGGATAGCGATGGGGGGCAAAGAAGATATAGCATATAACAACTGCAAGATCATGCTTGGGAAATTTGATGAGATGGGAATAAAATATGTCTATAGCGAATATCCCGGAGGTCATACCTGGCCGGTATGGAGGAATAATCTTTACAATTTTGCACAGTTGTTATTTAAATAAAATTTAAACTACTCATGAGTAAAATATTAAAAGATGCATTGATTTTATTGACGAGTATCGTTGGATCGGCAACAGCATTCACGCAAAAAACTATTTGCAACCCGGTAAATCTTAGTTACCGGTTTTGTCTTGATTCACTTTCCAGGCGGGAGGCTGCTGATCCGACGATGGTTGTATTTAAAGGCGAATACTATTTGTTTGCATCCAAATCGGGAGGCTATTTTCATTCAACCAATTTAATTAAATGGGATCTGATCACAACAAAGGATCTGCCTTTGGAGGATTATGCTCCTACTGCTGTGGTAATGAATGATACCATTTATTTCATGGCTTCCCATGGCGCTCCCCTCACTATTTATAAAACTGCAGACCCGAAATCAGGGAAATGGCTGGTTGCAAATCCGGCTTTTCCTATAGGCATGATTGACCCGGATTTATTTGTTGATGATGATGGAAAATTATTCTTCTACTATGGCTGCTCTAATGTAAACCCGGTTTATGGAGTTGAACTGGATACTAAAACGTTTAACCCGGTTGGAAAGCCCCAGGCACTTTTTAATAGTAAGAAAGAAACTTATGGATGGGAACGAAAGGGAGACTACAATAATCAAGGTGAACGTCCCTGGATAGAAGGTGCATGGATGACAAAACGAAATGGTAAATATTACCTGCAATATGCAGGCCCGGGAACTGAGTTTAAAAGTTACAGTGACGGCGTTTATATTTCTGACAATCCACTCGGACCTTTTACATTGGCCGTACACAATCCTGCTTCGTATAAGCCGGAAGGATTTGCTGCAGGTGCCGGGCATGGGAATACTTTCCAGGATAAATATGGCAACTACTGGCATATTGCAACCATGACCATTTCGGTAAAGCATATGTTTGAGCGTCGACTGGGATTATTTCCTGCATTTTTTGATAAAGATGGAGAGTTGCATGTCTATACCGGTTTCGGTGATTTCCCTTTTAAGATCCCAACAAAAAAAATCGCCAGCCCTGATGAATTGTTCCCGGGATGGATGTTGCTTTCATATAATAAGCCGGTTGAAGTTTCTTCTGAATTGCCCAATCATCCAAAAACCTATGCAGCCGATGAAGAAATTCGCAGCTTCTGGAGTGCTCAAACAGGTAATAAAGGAGAATGGATAAGTATGGACCTGGAAAAAGAGTGTACGATCAACGCTGTTCAGATAAACTATGCTGAGAATAATATGAAGCTGATGGGCCGCAGTCCCGGTATTTATTACCAATACCTGCTTGAATATTCTTCTGATAAACGAACATGGAAAACCTTAGCTGACAAAACTCAGAATAAAATTGATGCACCGCATGATTACATTGAATTGAAATCACCGGTAAAAGCACGTTATGTAAGACTCACGAATTACCGGATGCCTGACGGAACATTTGCACTGGCCGGGTTACGGATCTTTGGTAAAGCAGGAGGAAAAGCGCCATCCCCGGTGGAAAATATAAATATAGTGCGACAGAAAAATGACCGCTGTGTGGTAAAACTGACCTGGACAAAATCGCCTGATGCTATTGGATACAATATCAGGTTTGGCACAGCAAAGGATAAATTGTATCATACTTACCAGGTATTGGGAACAGATACTGTAACTATTAACAGCCTGAATAGTTTGCAGAAATATTATTTCACCGTAGATGCATTTAGCGAGAATGGTGTAACAAAAGGGAAAAAAATAATTGAGTTAAATTGATTTGAGAAATATTGCAGTGTACAATGCTGAAAACGTTAATTATATTACTAGTTGGCAGCCTGAGGGATAGTATGAAACCATTGTTTGCTGCTACAGTATTTTTTGGCAGCCTGGGAAGTAACTCTTCGATCCTTGCGCAGGATCGGCTTTATCCCAATAATTTTCCATTAAGTGATGTAAAATTATTGGAGGGCCCCTTCAAACATGCACGGGACTTGAATATCAGGGTTATTTTGGAATACGATGTCGACCGCTTATTGCAACCTTACCTGAAAGAAGCAGGGTTGCCCGAAAAAGGAACCCGTTATCCTAACTGGGCCGGGCTCGATGGTCATGTCGGCGGACATTATTTATCAGCGATGGCAATGAATTATGCCGCAACAAAAGATCCGGAATGCAAAAGCCGAATGGAATACATGATCGCAGAACTTAAGGCCTGCCAGGCAGCCAGTACAAAGAATCATTCAGACTGGGGTGTGGGATATGTTGGCGGAGTACCAAACAGTGAAAAGATATGGAGCGATCTGCAAAAAGGGGAGTTCACCGCTTTCAGGGCAGCATGGGTGCCATGGTATAACGTACATAAAATGTATGCAGGTTTGAGAGATGCGTGGATGTACACAGGTAATGAAGATGCCAGAACCATTTTTTTAAAATTTTGTGATTGGGCCATAAATATTACAGCAGCACTTACCGATGTCCAAATGCAATCCATGCTGGATATTGAACACGGAGGGATGAATGAAACTTTTGCCGATGCCTATCAAATGACCGGCGATAAAAAGTACTTAACTGCAGCAAAAAGATTTTCGCATAAGATGTTGCTGGATGCTATGGCGGCTGGCAACGATAACCTCGATAATAAACATGCCAACACCCAGGTGCCAAAGGCAATTGGCTTTGCAAGAATTGGTGAACTAAGCAATGATGAGACATTCGAAAAAGGAGGTAGCTTTTTTTGGGAAACAGTTACCACAAAACGTTCACTGGCTTTTGGTGGCAATAGCAGGAGAGAATTTTTTCCCAGCGTGACCGGCTCAACTGATTTTGTCAATGAAGTAGAAGGCCCGGAGTCGTGCAATTCCTACAACATGCTGAGATTAACTGAAGATTTATTCAGAACACATCCCTCCGCTAAATATGCAGATTATTACGAAAGAACTTTATACAATCACATTTTATCAACGCAGCATCCGGAGCATGGCGGTTATGTATATTTTACTCCGGCACGTCCCCGTCATTACAGGGTTTACTCTGCTCCAAACCAGGGAATGTGGTGTTGTGTAGGCAGTGGCATGGAAAATCACGGCAAGTACAACCAGTTCATTTATACTCATAAAAAGGATTCACTGTTCTTAAATCTTTTTATTGCTTCAGAATTAAACTGGAAGAAGAAAGGAATAACGATCAAACAAGAAACCCAATTCCCTTATGAAGAACAAACCAGGCTGACCATAACAGAAGGCAATTCGGATTTTGTACTGATGATTCGTTATCCTTCATGGGTAAAGGATAACGTTTTAAAAATTATAGTTAATGGCAAAGCAATTCCCTTTACAGCTCATCCATCATCATATATCGCTGTCAGCAGAAACTGGAAGAAAGGAGATGTGATACAGGTAATGCTGCCCATGCATAATTCAATTGAATACATACCCAACGTGCCCAACTATATTGCCCTGATGCATGGCCCTGTTTTGCTTGGTGCCAAAACAGGAACGGAAGACTTAAGAGGCTTGGTGGCAGATGATAGTCGCTGGGGACATATCGCCGGTGGAAAGAAATTACCAATAGACAAGGCGCCAATAATTATTGAAGATAACATCGCATCATTTACAAATAAATTAAAACCCGTAGCCGGCAAACCACTAACGTTTACTGTTTCGCAGGTAAAGATGGTGAACCCGGTTGATGTAGTATTTGAACCTTTCTTTAAAATCCATGATGCACGGTATATGATGTACTGGATGGCTTTAACCAATAGTCAATATCGCTCCTATCTTGACTCATTAGCAATAATAGAAAAAGAGAAACTCGCATTACAGCAACGCACCATTGATTTTGTAGCTCCGGGTGAGCAACAACCGGAGGCAGATCATGCTATGCAAAGACAAAATTCAAATACCGGTAACCAATTGGATGAATTCTGGAGAGATGCCCGCAATGAAGGCTATTTCAGTTATACTCTTGCGACTAACAAAGAAACGGGTTTAAGTCTTTCCGTACGTTATTGGGGAAACGAAAGAGGTAACAGGAAATTCGATATTTATATAGATGATGTGAAACTGGTAACAGAAGATATTTCTGGTAAGTGGAATGAACAGAAGTTTCAGTATGTAGAATATCCAATTCCTGATTCGTTAGTTAAAGGGAAGGGAAATATCCGGGTAAAATTCCAGGCCATACCCGGGAATACAGCCGGCGCTATATATTATGTACGGATAATAAGGAAAAAAAATTAATCATGAATATCAGGGCGTTGTTAATCGTATCGGTTTTGTTGCAAAACTGTCTTTTTGCACAGGAAAATTACTCTGTACCTATTCGTTCGGACAACGAACCGGTAGCAAAAGGAAAATTTGAAGCTACATGGCAATCGCTAAAACAATATGAAACACCGGAGTGGTTTCGCAATGCCAAGTTTGGAATATGGGCACATTGGGGACCACAATGCCAGCCCGGCCAGGGAGACTGGTATGCCCGTTCTATGTACAACGAAGGCAGCAGGCAATATAAATGGCATGTAGAGAATTATGGCCATCCTTCCAAGGCCGGATTCAAAGAAGTGATCAATGACTGGAAAGCGGAAAAATGGGATCCTGAAAAATTGGTAGCATTATATAAAAAAGCAGGCGCCCAATACTTTTTTGCCATGGCTAATCACCATGATAATTTAGATATGTGGAACAGCAAATACCAGGAATGGAATACAACAAAGGTTGGCCCGAAAAAAGATATCCTTGCGGGTTGGGCCGCGGCAGCTAAAAAAAATAATTTACCATTGGGTTTAAGCATACATGCTGCCCATGCATGGTCATGGCTTGAAGTTGCACAGCGTTCTGATACAGCAGGTCAGTTTAAAAGTGTGCCTTATGATGGGCATCTTACAAAAGCAGATGGAAAAGGAACCTGGTGGGAAGGATTGGATCCGCAGGCATTATATACACAAAACCATCCGCTAAGCCGAGGCAGCGATAAAATGAATACGATACACAGTCAATGGAACTGGAGCAATGGCGTGGCTATGCCTTCACAAGAATATTGCGAAAAATTCTATAACCGTACTGTTGATATGATCAATCAGTTCAAGCCAGACCTTTTATATTTCGATGATACGGGTCTTCCGTTATATCCTGTAAGTGATGCGGGGTTAAAGATTGCTGCTCATTATTATAATAATAATATGGCTTTGCATAAAGGAAAACTGGAAGCAGTATTATTTGGTAAAATTCTTACGGCAGAACAAAAAGATTGTTTGGTTTGGGATGTAGAACGTGGAGCGCCGGATAAAATTCAGGACTTACCATGGCAAACATGCACCTGCATTGGTGACTGGCATTATAACAAAGCTGTGTATGAAAATACCCTTTATAAAACCGCAAAGGATGTTATACACATGCTGATAGATGTGGTAAGTAAGAATGGTAACCTGCTTTTAAATGTTCCTGTAAAAGGCGATGGAACTATTGACGAAAAGGAATTAGCCGTGCTGGAAGGAATTACCGCCTGGATGGACATCAATAAAGAAAGCATTTTTGATACCCGGCCATGGAAAGTATTTGGAGAAGGACCTGCCGCCGAAGCAGCCAATCCTATCAATGCACAGGGATTTAATGAAGGCAGAGTAAAATTCAATGCAAAGGATATAAGGTTTAATAAAAACAGAAATGTATTATATGTTACAGTAATGGGGGTTCCGGAAGAAAACATTATTGTAAAAAGCCTGGGATCATCGAAAGAACAAAGCAAGATTGCAAAGATTGAGCTGCTCGGCAGCAAAGCGGAATTAAAATGGAATCAGAATGTTAATTTCCTGGAGATCAATAAGCCATCTTCAGTTCAGGATAGCATTGCTGCTGTATTTAAAGTTACATTGAAGTAAATTTTGTATAATAATGAAAGGAGCCAGTTTAATAAAACCAATTGTTTTTCTTTTATTATGCAGTACTGTAGTTGCAGGTACTGCTCAGACAATAAAAGGCAAAAAAATCAGTCCTGATTTATTTGGTTTATTTTTTGAAGACATTAACTACGCAGCTGATGGCGGATTGTATGCTGAATTGCTGCAGAACCGTTCTTTTGAATACAGCCCAACGGATAACAGGCAGTGGCATTCACTATCTTTCTGGGAATATATTACTCCGGGATTTTCTTATGGCAATATCAATATTGAAACCAGTAATGCTGTTCATGTAAACAACCCACACTATGTCGTACTGAACATTGAGCACATTGGTACAGTTCCCGATGGACCGAACCGGCCGGGTCAGCAACCTTTACCTGCTTCCATTACCACAGGGAGACCGGGTGTAGGAATAAAAAATTCCGGCTTTGGAAATACAGTAACAAAAAAAGGTGAACAGTTTAATTTCTCATTATTTGCCACGCTACTTTCTGGCAACCCCATTGATATGTATGTAAGTCTCCAGGACACAAAAGGCAAGGTGCTCGCAGAAAGTAAATTGACCATTGACAAAAAGAAGTGGAGCAAATACACAACATCTTTTACAACAACTGAAGGAAGTGATAGTACACAAATTGTCCTGTTAGCTGTAAGCAAAGGAACTGTTGCGTTGGATGTTGTTTCACTATTCCCGGAAAATACTTTTAAGAAAAGAATCAATGGACTTCGTGCCGACCTTGCTCAATTGCTTGCTGATATGAAGCCGGCCTTTATCCGTTTTCCCGGAGGTTGTTTGGCTCATGGTGATGGGTTGGGTAATATGTATCGATGGAAAAATACAATAGGCCCGCTGGAACAACGCATTGAACAAAAAAATATCTGGGGTTATCATCAAACAGTTGGCCTTGGATATTATGAGTACTTCCAGTTTTGTGAAGATATCGGTGCAAAGCCATTACCGGTGTTACCTGCAGCAGTTAGTTGTCAAAATTCCGGAGGTACATGGCGCATCGGTGGCATAGGTCAGCAGGCTTTGCCTATGGAAGAAATGCAGGACTATATCCAGGAAGTTTTAGACCTTATTGAATGGGCGAACGGACCAGTCACATCGGTATGGGGTGCAAAACGTGCAGCGGCAGGTCACCCTGCTTCGTTTAACCTGCATTACATCGGAATTGGCAATGAAGATAAGATCACGGCAGAGTTTGAGCAGCGGTTTAAAATGATATATGAAGCTGTCAAGGCAAAATATCCTGAAATTGTTCTTATAGGTACCAGCGGCCCCTTCCATTCCGGGGAAGATTATGATAAGGGATGGAAAGTTGCCAACGATCTGAAAGTGCCGGTGGTGGATGAGCATTATTATGTGCAGCCGCAATGGTTAATCAGTAACCAGTACAGGTATGATAAGTATAACCGTAATTCAGGCAAGGTTTATCTTGGGGAGTATGCCTCATGGGGCAACAAACTATTTAACGCCATTGCTGAAGCACTTTATATGACGGGCCTTGAGCGCAATGGAGATGTTGTAACGTTGTCTTCCTATGCACCACTTTTTGCGAAAAACAATTTTACCCAATGGAGAACCGACATGATCTTTTTTGATAATGGCGGCTATTATCTCACTCCCAACTATCATGTACAAAAAATATTTTCCGTTAACGCAGGCGACTACTATTTGGACAAGGTAATCACAAAAGACAATGCAGACTCACTGCTTGCCGGTTCGTGTGTATATGACAGTAAGTCTGGCGATATTATTGTTAAGCTGGTGAATGCAGGAAAAGAAGCAAAAAGCGTAAAGGTAAATCTCAGCGTATTTGGGAAAGTTTTGCCTGCAGCCACTGTTACACAATTAAGCGGCGCTGCCGATGCGGAAAATTCATTTCAAAGGGCTGATGCAGTTGTCCCGGTAACATCTCCATTTAAAGCAGTTAAGAAATTTGATTACACAGTACCGGCTGTTTCATTAACAGTATTCCGGATTAAAACAAAATAAAATGATGAAGCTGTTCCTGACCTCATTTACTATTCTGCTTTTTAGCTGTCATGGATCGACACAAATAAGCAAAGCACCGGCAGATGACCGTGTGCTGAAAGATGTTTACAAGGATGCTTTTTTGATAGGCACTGCTGTCACACCGGCTATAACATCGGGACGGGATTCAGCATCACAGAAAATTGTGATGAAACATTTCAATTCTATCACTGTTGAAAATGTAATGAAAGCGGCCTTGATCAATCCCCAGCCCGGAGTTTTCAATTTTGGCCCGGCAGATGACTTCGTTGCCTTTGGTGAAAAAAATAGAATGTTTATCATCGGTCATACACTGGTTTGGCATAATCAATGTCCGGACTGGTTTTTTACCAATGCGTCAGGAAAACCTAACACAAAAGAAGAACAGATTGAGCGGCTAAGAAGTCATATCGAGGTTGTTGCGGGCAGGTATGCAGGCCGTGTACATGCATGGGATGTTGTGAATGAAGTGATAGATAATGATGGCAGTTATCGCCCCACAACATGGGTTAATGCTTTTGGCAACGGAGATACATTGGTGAAATACGCATTTATGTTTGCAGCAAAATATGCCCCTAACACTGAACTTTATTATAATGATTTTAACGCATGGAGGCCTTCAAAAAGAGACGGTATTGTACGCCTGGTAAAAATGCTGCAGAAAGAAGGTATCCGCATTGATGGCGTAGGCATACAGGGGCATTGGGGACTGAATTATCCTAAAACGAAATACATCGAAGATGCCATTGATGCCTATGCAGCATGCGGAGTAAAAGTAATGATCACCGAACTGGATGTAGATGTACTTCCTTTAACGAAAGAAGGCCAGATCATTGGCCAGGGCATGGCCGACAGGCAATTTCAACTGGAAGAGTTTGAAACTTTTTTTGATCCCTATAAAAGCGGCCTCCCCGACAGTATGCAAACTGCATTGGCCAACCGGTATGCAGAGTTGTTTTCTATTTTCTATAAAAGGAAAGAAAAAATTGCAAGGGTGACACTGTGGGGCGTACATGATGGTATGAACTGGAAGAATGATTATCCGATACCTAACAGAACAAACTATCCTTTGTTATGGGACAGGCAGAAACAAGACAAGCCTGCATTAAATGCTGTATTGAATGTGCCTTTGAAGAAATAACTGCTCTTAAAATTAATTAGTTGAGTTAACAAGCAATAATAAAAAGAATGACAAGAAAAATCATATTGGGCCTTGCTTTGTTTTTATATCAAAGCTCATTAGCACAGGAAAAGGCGCATAACGCCATAATTTTTGCTGATGTTCCTGATATGTCAATGATTCGTGTTGGCGATACTTACTATATGAGCAGCACTACCATGCATATGAGTCCTGGTGTGCCTGTTATGAAATCAAAGGATCTTGTTAACTGGAAACTGGTGAGCTATGCCTGCGACACGTTGGTTGATAATGATCTTATGAATCTTAATAATGGTAAGAGTACCTACGGAAGAGGTTCCTGGGCAAGCTGTATCCGCTATCACAAGGGCATTTTCTACGTAAGTACGTTTGCACAAACTTCCGGTAAGACGCATATTTATACAACAAAAAATATTGAAAAGGGACCCTGGAAAGAATATTCCTTTCAGCCATCATATCATGATCATTCATTATTCTTTGATGATGATGGCCGTGTTTACCTGATCTATGGCGTCGGCAAACTCCGGTTGGTTGAATTAAATGAAGATGCTTCCGGAATAAAACGGGGAACGACTGAACAAATTATTATTGAAAATGCAAGTGCCCCGGCCGGTACGAATATTAATCTCCAGGCCGAAGGATCCCAGCTATTTAAAGTAAATGGGAAATACTATCTATTCAATATCACCTGGCCACGTGGCGGCATGCGTACTGTTGTCATCCACAGGGCAGATAAGATTACTGGTCCCTGGGAAGGAAAATTAGGATTACAGGATTTAGGCGTAGCCCAGGGCGGATTAATCGATAAACCTGATGGAACATGGTATGCTTACCTCTTCCGCGATTTTGGTTCTGTAGGTCGTATCCCTTACCTCGTTCCTGTAAAATGGGAGGATGGCTGGCCTGTTCTGGGTGTTAATGGCAAAGTGCCAGAATCATTAAATCTTCCGGCAAGCAAGGGATTAATTCCCGGTATAGTTGCGTCTGATGAATTTAACAGAAAAAGCGGTGAACCTGCATTGCCATTGGCCTGGCAATGGAATCACAATCCAGATAACAAGCTATGGTCGCTAACATCAAGAAAAGGTTTTTTACGGCTTACCACCGGCAGAACGGATACTTCGTTTTACCTGGCACGAAATACATTGACGCAACGTACCATCGGCCCGGTATGCACGGGCAGCACATTACTTGATGTGTCAAATATGAAAGATGGTGATTTTGCCGGGCTTTGTCTTTTACAAAAAAATTATGGTATTGTTGGAGTCAGGATAAATGGCAACAGTAAAACTATCGTGATGATCAATGCAGGCACAGGAAAACCAGTAGAAGCACAATCTGTTCCGCTCTCTCAAAACATTGTTCATTTCAAAGCTGAATGTGATTTCACTAATAAAAAAGACACAGCGGATTTCTATTACAGCCTTGATGGCAAAACATGGATTCCAATCGGCACACCGCTTAAAATGTCCTACACGCTACCCCACTTTATGGGATATCGCTTTGGCTTATTTAACTATGCCACCAGGAACATTGGCGGCTATGCCGATTTTGATTTCTTTCGTATAAAAGATTCCATCACTAAAAAGAATGAGCGGGAAAAAATTTAAACCAAATTAAAATCATGAAAGCCTCCTTTTTGCTGTTATTTCTCCTCTGTTGCATCCGGTTTTGTTTTGCACAATCAACTGTATACGCCATCAGCAGCCCGGACAAAAATATTCTTGTTACCTGTGATGCAGGGAGATCCGTGTACACTGTTTCCATTAAGGGACAATCAATAATGAAAGAATCAAAACTGGGTGTGATAAGGGAAGATGAAGATTTTTCCAAAGACCTGAAAGTGATCAAAGCATCTGCACCGGCGATTGTGAAAGACAATTACACAATGGTCAATGCCAAAAAGAAAAATATAGCTTATGTAGCCACACAAAGAATTATAGAGACACAAACTCCTTCGGGGAAGAAAATGAATATTGTTTTCCGGGTATCTAATGATGGCGTCGCATTTCGCTATGAGTTTCCTGAAAAATCAGCAGATATAAAAAAGATAAGTGCTGAAGCAACCAGTTTTCATTTTTATGATGGCACAAGGGCATGGTTGCAACCGAAAACGGAAGCCCAATCGGGGTGGGAGCATAGCAATCCTGCTTATGAAGCACATTACATGTCCGGCATTGCGACAGGCACTCCATCTCCAGGTAAAAATGGCTGGGTGTATCCAGCCTTGTTTAAATACAACGATACCTGGATGCTGATCACAGAAGCAGCATTGGGAAGAACCTATTGCGGTACAGCACTGCAACAAAATTCTCCGGATAACGAATACAAAATAAATTTTCCTCAGGCTCCGGAAGTTTTTAAAGATGGCAAGGCAACGCTTAATCCTGAATCAACACTGCCATGGAAAACTCCCTGGAGAATAATTGTTGCAGGAAGCATGAAAACAATTGTGGAGTCCACATTAGGAACTGATCTTGCTCTTCCTGCAAAGAAAATGGATGCTTCATTTATTAAACCAGGCAAATCATCGTGGAGCTGGATCATCAAAAAAGATGATTCAACGGTTTATCGTGTTCAGAAAAATTACATTGACTTTGCTTCCGGTATGAAATGGCAGTATTGCCTGCTTGATGCCAACTGGGATCAACTGATCGGTTACGATTCAGTTAAAATTCTTGCTGATTATGCAAGGACAAAAAAAGTGGGCCTTTTATTATGGTATAATTCTGCTGGTAGCTGGAACACGGTAAAGTACACGCCAAAAGACAAATTGCTCACTCATGAAAGTCGTGTGAAAGAGTTTACAAGATTAAAAGCAATGGGCATTAAAGGAATGAAAATTGACTTCTTTTCCGGTGACGGGCAATCCATGATCAACTATTACCAGGACCTGCTGGATGATGCAGCGCAGTTTGGTCTCTTACTTAATTTTCATGGCGCTACCCTGCCTCGTGGCTTGCAAAGAACTTATCCCAATTTTATGACTGCAGAAGCTGTGTTTGGTTATGAAATGATCACATTTGGCCAGCAATCTGCTAACCGCGAACCCGAACACGCAGTAATGAGTGCATTGGTAAGGAATGCATTTGACCCGATGGATTTCACCCCGATGAATTTGTATAAGATACCAAGGATAAAAAGAATAACTACAGCGGCATTTGAACTGGCAACATCGGTTGTGTTCCTCTCAGGGATACAACATTATGCGGAAACTCCTGAGGGCATGTCACATGTGCCTGAATATGTAAAATATTTTCTACGAAACCTTCCAAACAGTTGGGACGATATTAGATACCTCGATGCATATCCCGGTAAATTATATGTAGTAGCAAGAAAAGCAGGCAATAGATGGTATGTGGCAGGCATCAATGGGGAGGATGCAGAAAAAAATCTTACGTTGGACCTGTCGTTTTTGAAAAATAAAAAAGCTGTGCTTATTGCATCATCCACTAGCCCAACAGGCGATGAACCATCTTTTGATCAAAAGAACATTACAGTTCCTGCTACCGGTAAAATGAAGATCACACTGAAAAATAATGATGGATTTGTAGCAGTGTTTGAATGATTATCATTACAACAATTTTTAAGAAATAATATCAGAAAAATATGAAACAATACAGGCAACAGTTATTAATAGCAGCAACGCTTTTCTTCCTTTCAGTTAATTACCTGTTTGGTCAAAACCCTATCGTCCGTAACCAGTTCAGTGCCGATCCTTCTGCAAGAGTATTTGGAGGCAGGGTGTATGTTTATCCCTCTCATGATATTCTTGCTACGGAAGGCAAAGGCCGTGCCGGCTGGTTTTGTATGGAAGATTATCATGTGTTTTCTTCAGCCAACCTTACTGACTGGACAGATCATGGAATGATTGTAACACAAAATAATGTGCCCTGGGTTCGTCCAAATAGTTACAGCATGTGGGCGCCTGATTGCATTTACAGAAATGGGAAGTATTATTTTTATTTCCCTACCTCTCCGAAGGATACAGTTACATACGGCCGGGGTTTTACAATCGGTGTAGCTGTTGCTGATAAACCGGAAGGCCCTTATACTCCTGAAGCAACGCCCATTAAAGGCGTTCGCGGTATTGACCCCAATGTTTTTATTGATAAAGACGGGCAAGCGTATCTCTACTGGTCGGCAGGAAATATTTATGGAGCAAAACTGAAAGAAAATATGCTTGAGCTTGACTCAGAAGTTAAGACACTTGGTGAGCTTCCCACCAAAGGATTAAAAGAAGGCCCCTATTTATTTGAGCGAAATGGGATTTATTATTTAACCTATCCGCATGTAGAAAATAAAATCGAAAGATTAGAATATGCCATCGGTGATAATCCGCTGGGACCATTCAAAGTAACAGGTGTGATCATGGATGAGTCTCCAACAGGTTGCTGGACCAATCATCAGTCCTTAATACAATTCAAAAATCAATGGTATTTGTTTTATCATGACAGAGACTATTCTCCAAGATTTGACAAGTCCAGATCCATCAGGGCGGATAGTTTATTCTTCAACGAAGATGGAACTATTAAAAAGGTGATCCCGACATTAAGGGGAGTTGGATTAACCAATGCCACTAATGAAATTCAGATTGACCGTTACAGCAATAAGAGCAGTGAAGGCGTTTCGGTAGATTTTATTGATACAACCAACAGGTTCCTGGGGTGGAAAACCATTTTTAATAAGGCAAATGCGTGGATAAAATATAATAGTGTGGATTTTGATAAGAAGAAATTTAAATCGGTGAATGTAAGGGCTGAATCACCTGCGGGGGGCATTTTGCAGGTGAAATTAAATGATGCTAACGGTCCTGTTATTGCTGAAGTAGTAATTCCTGCAGGAAGCAGGTGGGCAACCGTAAAAGCCCCTGTATCTGCCCTGAAACCCGGAATACAAAATATCGTTGTTACTGTAAAAGATGATAAACCTGTAGAAGTGGATTGGATACGTTTTGAATAATTCGTTTCCATAATGATACAAACATTTTATGTAAATAAAATGAGTGAGCCGGCATGTTTAATGTACAAACGGAATTGAAAACAGTGTACTATGGTGTATTCAACAGTCCGGTTCCTTCAGTAAGGGAATAAAAGTATTCTTTTTAGAAAAAAGCCAGTTGTGCAAAGGATTATTTTTTATATATCGTCACAATTAAACAGAAAAATTTTTCTCTATTTTATCATATCGCCAATCACTTTACTTTTCAAAAATTCTTGCTAAATGAAACTGACAGCCAAAATCACCGGAGCTATTCTTGCGCTATTCTGCTTTATCCACGCAACTTTTAATGATTTCTTGCCGGGTAATGAACACAAAACCTGGACACATTATGGTGGCAGCCCGGATCAGTCAAAGTATTTTAATGCGTCGCAGATCACCAAAGAGAATGTGAACCAGATGCAGGTGGCCTGGGTTTATCCCACCATGGATTCTGTTTTTAATTTTTTCAGCCCCATTGTTGTGGACACCATTATGTATGTGATGGCAAAAAATTATTCCCTTGTTGCTGTCAATGCACAGACCGGTAAAGAGATATGGATACATGCCAACCTGCAGGGGCTGACCCGCAGGGGTATTAACTATTGGGAAAGCAAGGACCGAAAGGACAGGCGCCTGCTGTTTACTCTCAACAATACATTGCAGGCGATAGATGCCCTGACAGGTAGATCTATTTTGACCTTTGGTAAAAACGGGTATGTTGATATGAGAGAAGGGCTTAACCGGCCTGTTTCATCTATCCGGAGAATGCAATCCATGATGCCGGGTGTTGTATTTGAAGATTTAATAATCATGGGATCTGCTCCGGGTGAAGGTTATTTTTCTCCTCCCGGGCACATTAGGGCTTATAGCGTTGTAACCGGCAAACGGGTATGGACATTTCATACTATTCCTCACCCGGGAGAGTATGGTTACAATACATGGCCAAAAGATGCTTATAAATATGTGGGAGGCACGAATGTATGGAGCGAAATATCGGTAGATACCAAAAGAGGTATTGCCTATTTGCCTGTTGGCTCGCCTACTTACGATTTTTATGGTGGGGACCGCCTCGGAAGCAATCTCTTTGGTAATTGTCTCGTGGCATTGAATGCCCGTACAGGTAAACGTCTCTGGCATTTCCAGACCGTACACCATGATCTCTGGGATTATGATCTTGCTTCGGCCCCGCAATTAATTACTGTTAATCGTGACGGTATGGCTATTGATGCTGTGGCTATAGCCACCAAGCATGGTTTTGTGTTTGTATTCGATCGTGTAACAGGAAAGCCCATTTTCCCGATTGAAGAAAAACCTTTCCCGGCCAGCAAGATGCCCGGGGAAAAAGCCTGGCCAACACAGCCTATTCCGACTGTTGTACCCAGCTTTACAAGACATGAAGTGACAAAAGACATGATCAATCCTTATTATTCTGACGAAGAAAAGAAAAAATGGTATAAACGAATTGACTCCGCCCGATCGGGTTTATTCGTTCCTCCATCTGATAAATATGAAACGATCATGTTACCGGGTGCATTGGGTGGTGTAAACTTTGGTAATACTGCTTCTGATCCCGGCAAAGGAATGTTGTATATACTAACGCAGGAGTATGCTTCGGTTTATAAACTTGAAAGAATTAAATCTCCGCGGGAATTAATGTCGGCTGATGATAAACAAAAAGCGCAAACACTTTATGCCACCAGTTGTAAGTCATGTCATGGCGATAATATGACAGGAAGAGGTATAGCGCCATCGGTAGTTAATGCCGGTCAGCGCATCACGTTTGATGACTTTAAAACTTTGATAACTGTGGGTCGCGGGCAAATGCCGGGTCTTCCCCATGTAGACGAGCAAAGAATAACAGCTTTATACCGTTATTTGGGAGGTACTATCTCGAGATTTGGTTTTGGCGGCAGAAGAACCACAGAAGTCAAAATGCCGGAGGGTCCTGTAGTAGCTTCAGGAGGTGCACATGTTAAACCTGATGCGAAAACTGTTCCGCCGATGTCTGATTATCCCGCAGGAGTGGTGCGTCCTAAAAACCGCTATTCTACAGACTATGGTACAGCCTGGCCTGATCTTTTAGGCCCTGCATGGGCATGGGTTATGGCGTATGATCTCAACACCGGCACTATTAAATGGAAACAACCACTCGGTGAAGATCTTAAAGCATCGAAAGCCGGTGATAAAAGCACCGGCGCTGTAAACGGTTCTCAAAGAAAAGGGATCGTGGTTACTTCTACAGGAGTATTGTTTTGCAATGGCAAAGGAGGGAAACTATATGCGTATGATGCGGACAATGGTACGCTTTTATGGGAGACAAACCTGAATCATGAATCAAATGCCCAGCCCGTAATGTATGAATTATACGGCAAACAATATCTGGTAGTAAATGCTACCAATAATTTTGCAAGGGATAGTTATGACCATTCCAAAGACCCCGAAGCCCTACCAAGAGGCTATGTAGTATATGCGCTTCCGGGCAGCAATTGATAAAGGTATTTATATTCAGATCTCTCAATAATGTCCTGATTATTTTTATAGTTAACCAAAACTGAAAACAATGAACCGGTTGCTTTTATTACTTACAGTTATTATCGCAGTCTCTGCATCAGCTCAAACAATCAGTAAACGTGTAGTCCATAATGATCCGTCAAAATACAGGGAACTATCAGCGGTACATGCCGGGGCAGGAAAAATGGGATTCACCCAGCTGATCGGCCGCACTGAACTATCCACCAACTTCCTTTACCTGCACACTGGTTCTATCAATGCCAAATCAGGCATCGGACAGCATTTTCATCATACCATTGAAGAAATGTTTGTCATACTTGATGGTGAAGCAGAGTTTACCATCAACGGTCGTTCTGCCAAAATAAAAGGGCCAGCATTAGTGCCTTGTAAAATGGGAAACTCTCATGGCATTTACAATTCAGGCAATACGCCTATTCGCTGGATGAATTTTGCTGTAAGCACTACCAAGGGACGTGGAGACGCTTTCGACCTGGGTGATACCCGTGTTGGTGCAGCATTGGATCCCATACCGCAATTTGTTTCCGGGCAATTGAAAAAGGACTTGCTAAAGCCCAATAGCAATGCTTACCCGGGCACTGGTATTTTGTATCGCCGCATCCTTGTACCTGATGTTTTTTCAACCAATTGGGATCATGTTGACCATGTTGTGATTCCTGCAGGCAGTACAGCAGGGCCAAGACAGCTTGAAGGAATGGAAGAAGTATATTATGTAATTAAAGGTTCGGGAACAATTGCTGTTGGTTCAGAAACTGCAGCTATAACTGCCGATGATTCTTTTTATGGGTTGCTTGGCGAAAAGCTGAGCTTTACTAATAGTGGAAAAGAAGATCTTGAATTGCTGGTAATTGGTATTGCTGCGTCCAAACAACAAAAAGATCCTAATAGCTTGAAACCGATTGCCAAACCTAAGGCAATGGTATTACAAATGGATTTTGTGGTTGCCAAGGAAAATGCAGAAGCTTTTGAAAAAATGTATACTTCTATCTATGTCCCTGCCATGACGGTGCAGCCGGGTTACCTGGAGTCAAAGCTGCTTCGTTTATATCCTGATAGCGTTGTTAAGCAAATACAGGCTGAGCCAACAACCTATAACTACCAGGTCCAGATCTCATTTACAACTGAAGAAGCACGGCGAAAATGGGTAGCAAGCCCTCAGCACCAGATTGCCTGGCCAGCCGCCACTGCACTTGCAAAAGAATACAAATGGCGTGGCTATGATGTAATGGGTGATGATGACCAGCGACAGTAGTCAAAAGCAGGTTTTTAGGATCAAAAATTGTTCGCCTGTGATAAATGTTAACTTATTACCGAAAACTTACAATAAAAAACAGCGGCGGATATTGTACAAGTTTCTGAATTTGTATTGGTAGTTTCAGCAAAGAAATGCCCGGCACTGAAACAAGTTGTTTTTTAAATAGTAAAACTAACATTCAGCGTCAAGGGAAAAATCTTTCAGAAATTACCTGTTCACAATGTTTGTTTGTCATACGAAATTCAAATTAAGCAGCGACAGGCGGCTGTGGTTTACCTTGCCACAAACAATATTGCCGCATGATTCGAATTTTTTTTTTGATAACAGTTCATGAATTGATTTTACAATTCCTTATCTCCCTGCAAGCTCCTGTTGCCCGTAATCAACAAGCTTGTTTAAAATAGGGTAACTCAAATTTCCTTTTTACATTCTTACTTAACTCCTAAAAATTTGCTATATGAAAAAGGTTTTTTCCGGTAAGACAGTATATTCATTATTGATCCCGGTTGCGCTTCTTTTATCTTTCACGACGATTGCTGACCGGGCTAATTTTTCCGGTGATTGGAAATTGGATGAGTCAAAAAGTGAGCTGGGCGATTTTGGCGGCCGTGTGGCCCGTTCTTTCAAAATAGAACAAAAAGAAAATGAAATTACGATCACAAGAACGACTCCCGGTTTTAATGGCGGCGATCCTGTTACCACCACGGTTACGTTAACCTACGATGGTAAGGTGACCGAGTCTGAAGGTTTTGGCGGATCAAAAAGAAAATCCACAGCCAAATGGTCTGATGATGGTTCAACACTTACCATCAATACCACGACTTCTTTTGAAAGAGACGGACAGACCAATGAATTTAAATCCACAGAAGCCTGGACTATATCAAAAGACGGTTTGCTTTCTGTTGTCGCCCATTCCAATTCGCCCCGGGGTGAGAGCACAACAAAAGCTATTTATAAAAAATAAGAATGGGAAGAAAGTTTTCTTCCTTTCCTGCTCCGTTAAAATATGAACAACTGCAGGGGTTGCCTTTTGCAGTTATGTAATGCGCTGAAGAAACTGCGGTCAATATAACGATCAATAAAAAGGAAAACTATCATGAGAAGTATAGCCTTGTTTGTTGCCATACTGTTTACAGCTTCATCTGTCATAGCGCAACAACCCGCACCGGTAAAAGTAGAAGAAGGATTAGTACAGGGAACATCAGAAGATGGATTATCAGTTTATAAAGGAATACCGTTTGCAACTCCTCCTGTTGGAGACTTACGTTGGAAAGCGCCGCAGCCTGCTGCAAAATGGGAAGGTGTAAAACAAGCCGATAAGTTTGCTCCCGGGCCTGTACAGGGTGGCAATCCACCATCAGGAAAAAGTGAAGATTGTTTGTACCTGAATGTATGGACGCCGGCAAAATCTTCGAAAGATAAAATTCCTGTTCTCGTTTGGATCTATGGGGGTGGCTTTAATGGAGGATCCACATCTGAAACAAATTATAGCGGAGAAAAACTGGCAAAGAAAGGAGTCGTGCTGGTGAGTATTGCTTATCGTGTCGGTCAACTGGGGTTTATGTCACATCCTGAATTAAGCGCTGAAAGCCCGGATAAAGTTTCCGGTAATTATGGTCTGCTCGATATGATTGCTGCACTTAAATGGATTCAAAAAAGTATTGCTGCATTTGGCGGCGATCCGAAGAAAGTAACAATCTTCGGTGAATCGGCAGGAGGTATTGCAGTTAGTATGCTGTGTGCTTCACCATTGGCAAAGGGATTATTTCATGGCGCTATTTCACAAAGCGGCGGATCATTCGGGCCACCACGACCCACCACTTTTCCCGGAGAAAATTTGAAACGGCTCCCTGATGCAGAAAATGCAGGGGCAGCTTATGTTAAGAATGCAGGGTTTTCATCCATCGCGGAAATGCGTAAAGTAAGCGCTGATAAGCTCCCGGCCATCCGGGGGCTTGCCTGGCCCATTATTGATGGCTGGGTGATCCCCGATGACCAGTATAAGCTTTATGAAGCAAAAAAATATAATGATGTGCCCATTCTTGTGGGTTACAACTCCGATGAAGGTGCCAGTTTTTCACCACCCAAAACGCCGGAAGATTATAGTAATGCTGTAAAAAATCGTTATGGCAAATTTGCTGATGATCTGATCAAAGCATATCCTGTAGGTACCAGCAATGTTCCCAAAACAGCCAGAGATCTTGCCCGTGATGCAGCTTTCGGTTGGCATACCTGGGTGTGGGCACGTCTTCACTCAAAGATGGGAAAGACAAAAGCGTATTACTATTACTTCGATCAGCATCCCGATTTTCCTGCTGACTCGCCCCGTTTTGGTTATGGTTCACCACACGGACAGGATGTAGGTTTTGTTTTTCAGCATCTTAATCCCAATAGTCAGAACGCTACCAGCACAGACCAGCAAATATCCGGTGCCATGGCAACATATTGGACAAACTTTGCAAGGTACGGTCATCCCAATGGAAACGGAGTTCCCAACTGGCCTGCTTTCAGTGATGCAAATCCAGTTGTTATGTATTTTAATCAAACAGCATATACAGGGCCTGTGCCAAGTGCCGGAGCACTCAAAGTACTGGATGAATATTTCAAATGGAGAAGAACACCTGAAGGTGATGCATGGGCCAAATGATTTAAACAAATTGCCTTTATAAAAACCTTTAGAACTAAAATATCTTTATTCGCTATTTTTAAATGCTTGTCAATTATGAAAAATACTTCTTTAATGCTGACTGCCATTATGCTCTATAGTATTGCATCAGCCCAGTTTGCTGGTATACAGCAACGTGGAATACAAGATCAGCCGCTACCGGAAGGTTTTAAACCGGCATCTACAAATACTTTTTTATCACAGTATCCTGCAGTTAATCCACAAACCCGCCAGGCAACATTCAGGGTTGTGGCACCTTACGCACAATCTGTAGCATTGCAATTAGGAGGAAAGCATAGTATGAAAAAAGACGAGAAGGGTATATGGTGGTACACAACCGATCCCCTCGTAGTGGGTTTTCATTATTATGCTATCCTGATCGACAGCGTTGCTATCATGGACAGGGGAAGCCAGGCATATTTTGGCAGTAACTGGGAGTCTGCAGGCATTGAAATACCTGAAGGCCCTGAAGGAGATTATTACAGGTTCAATAAAAATATTCCTCACGGGGAAATTCGTTCGCTCTATCATTGGTCTGATATAAATGGAATCGAACGTCATATAAACGTGTATGTTCCGCCTGGATATGAAAAGGATACAAAGAAATATCCTGTACTCTATCTCGTACATGGCTGGGGGGAAGATGAAAATGGTTGGTCGGTTCAGGGACACATGGCCAATATCATGGACGGGTTGATCGCATCGGGTAAAGCCGTCCCAATGATCGTGGTAATGCCCAGTGGTGATATTAAAACCAACTCTGATGTACGTTCAGCATCAGGTAACATCACTGATATTTATGTAAAAGACATGATCCCGTATATAGATAAAACTTTCCGCACCCATACTGACAGGAACCACAGGGCTATGGCAGGTTTGTCAAGGGGCGGTGGACAGACAACTGCTACTGTGTTTACCAATATGGATAAGTTTGCCTGGATGGGTACGTTCAGTGGTTTTTTCTCCCGTGGAAATCCTGATACTTTAATTGAAAAAGGTTTCAATGGTGTTTTCAAAAATGCTGATGCTTTCAACAAACAAATAAATTTATTATTCATCAGCACAGGTACCCAGGAAAACAGTCCAAAAGCTTCTGTTGAAGCTCTCAAGGCTCATGGCATTAAGAATATCGTTTTTCATGAATCACAAGGCACTGCCCATGAATGGTTAACATGGCGCAGGGCTCTCAATGATTTTGCCCCGAGGCTATTTAAGTAGAATAGCAATTTGTTTATGTTTCTATTTAGCAACGGCTTAATTGCTGCCAAATGATTATAATAAATTCAAAAACCAGCTATGAGAAGTAAAATCTATCCGATTGCTGTGTTAATATTTGTTATCAACGTTTATTCAGGCAATGCGCAAGACATTCCGCCAACTACATCGCTGGTATATCCCGGTGTTGATGGCAAACTCGTTTATGTTGCCGACAGTCTTGGGAACAAGATACCTGATTTTTCAAGCGCAGGCTATAAAGGTGGTGGTGTCGCTATACCTTATGTGCCGGTTAAAGTAACCATTTGGCCGGTTGCGGGAGACAATTCAGACAAAGTACAAAAAGCCATAGATAGTGTGTCTTCTTTACCTCCTGATGCGTATGGATTCCGAGGCGCTGTATTGCTGAAAATGGGTTTTTATCAATTAGATAAACCTCTTTATATAAAATCTTCAGGTGTGGTGTTGCGTGGCGAAGGCATGAGTGATATTGGTACAATATTATTTGGTAAGATACCTAAACAACAACCAGCGCAAGGTCCCGGTCGGGGCGGAAGACCCGCATTGGTAAACATCATCGGCGATTCAGGTGTAGTAGTACAGGAAGAAACAAAACAACTTATTACCGATAACTATGTACCGGTAGGAGCAACCAGTTTCAATATTGCATCTGCCAAAACATTTAAAAAAGGGGATAAGATTTTAGTCCGGCGGAACGGCAATGAAGACTGGATTAAAGAAATCGGCGAAGATAGTGCGACGGTAGGAAGAAACAGGTGGAGGCCTTTTGTAATTACTTATGACAGGATCATTGCAGATGTCAAAGCAAACACCATTACTGTCGATGGCCCCATTTTTACAGCTATCGATACCCGCTGGGGAGGAGGGGATATTGTAAAATATAATGATAAACGCATAGAACAGGTGGGAGTTGAAAACCTCCGTGGCGTATCAGAATATGACCCTTCTGTTCGTACAAAGGCTTATGGTAATATGGATCGTCCATCTATTGATGATCCTATAACCCGGTATGAGGGTGAAGAATATTTTTCAGATGAAAATCATTATGCCAATTTTATTAATTTTTCAAACACAAAAAATGCCTGGGTAAGAAATATGTCAGCGCTTCACTTTGTCAGCAGTGTGGTGCAGGCCAATCCAGGTACAAAATGGATCACTGTGCAGGATTGCGAATCAAGAGAACCGGTTTCTGTAAGAGCAGGTGGCAGAAGATTTACCTTCCAGATGAACGGGCAGTTTTGCCTGGTGCAAAGATGTTTCTCGCAAAAGGGAAGACATTCATTTGTGCTGCAGGGTTCCGAAGCAAGTGGTAATGTATTTTTCGATTGTAAAGCTGTTAACCCCTATTCCACCAGTGAGCCTCATAACCGGTGGGTAAACGGGGTGCTTTATGATAACGTAAAAGCGCCGCTTACTGCAAGATTCTGGAAAGATTTTATCATTGGATGGGCCGGCGCCAATATTGTGTTCTGGAATTGTGAAGGTGAATTTCGTATTCAGAAACCTCCTACCGCACAAAACTATTCTTTTGGTCACATAGGAACTGCAGCAGTTATTTATAATACGACATTGCAGGATTATGTAAAACCAAGGGGGTATATTGAATCTTTAGACAAACATGTTGCTCCTGAGAGTCTTTACCTGACACAATTGAAAGAAAGACTGGGAGAAAATGCTGTAAAAAATATTGCAAAAGGTGCAGGCGGATTGTAATAATTGAATACCGGTATACAATAATCTTAAATTGATCAATACATGAAACAAAACAGTGTTATCCTGTTACTCTTGTTAAGCAGCATTTCTTTTAAGAGCTCCCTTTTAGCACAAACCATTTCAAAAGATGAGTTAGTCTTTCTTACTTCGGCGTGGAAGGGAGAACGGTTTGCAGACGGAAGGCCCAAAATTTCCGATAGCCTGCTGCAAAGGGCAAAGAATATCATGATTGACGATGCATGGACAGTATTGAGAAATGAAGGTTACTTAAACCAGTTTGAAGGAGGGTGGAAAACAATTAATGATACTCCGATGACAGGCCGTGCATTGACCGCTATGTATATGCCCAGTCGCCCCGATGTAGAAAAAAGTATCAAAGAAAGAGGAGCCAAACAGGGAAGAAAAGGTAATACCAATTCATGGCCGATAGATATACTCACGAAAGGCGACCTGTATGTTGCCGATGCTTTTGGAAAAATCAGCGGTGGCCCTATTATGGGTGCTACCTTAGCCAATTCCATTTACAGTAAATCTGGCAATGGAGTTGTTTTTGATGGCGCAGCAAGAGATCTGCAGGAAATAAAAAACATCAAAGGATTTAATGCTTTTGTCCGCGATTTTCATCCATCATTTACAGAAGAAATGGTGTTGATGGGACTTAATACGCCTATTCGTATTGGCAATGTCATGGTGATTCCCGGTGATCTTGTTATTGCAACGAGAGAAGGAGTTCTTTTTGTGCCGGCGCATATGGCAGAGCAGGTGGTCAGTACAGCAGAATTTGTGATCCGAAAAGATCAATTTGGTTTTGAAATGGTGCGTAACGGCAAATACAGCACCGGCGAAATTGACAGCCAGTGGAACGATGAAATAAAAACTGAATTTTTAAAATGGCTGGAAAAGCATCCTGAATTAGGCGGGATGACCCGTGCAGAACTGGATAAGATGATGAGTAAAAGAACCTGGTAGGCCGCCTTGATTGTCATGAGCCATTATCTGTATATTATTAATATTCCTTAAAAAAATATCCGGCATGAAGAAGTTTTTTCTCCTTGCTTGCTTTTTGATGTTCCTTTCCGGCACTTCAAAGTTACTAGCTATTATCAGGCTGCCACCAATCATGAGCAGCAATATGGTTTTGCAACAAAACTCACAGGCCACTCTTTGGGGATGGTCAGACCCCAGCGAACGTTTTACCATTGTCTGCTCCTGGAAAACAACTGTTGATTCTGTACAGGCGCCCAATAGCGGAAAATGGAAAGCAAAGATCAGCACCCCTTCAGCAGGCGGCCCTTACACTATTACCATCAAAAGCAGGATCAACACCATCGTTCTGGAAAACATTTTGATCGGTGAAGTATGGATATGCTCCGGTCAATCCAATATGGAAATGAGCAACACACAACATATAAGAGAAGAGGGTTCCAAAAGTAATAATGATAAAATGCGGTTCTTTACTGTTGCCAAAAAGACTTCTGAATATCCGCAAGATCACGCCGAAGGCCAATGGGTCTCCTGCAGTGAAGAAACTTTGAGAATGTTCAGCGCTGTCGGCTATTTCTTTGGAAAAAAATTACAAACTGAACTGAATGTACCAATCGGTCTTATCCAATCAGCATGGAGCGGTACGCCGGTAGAATTATGGGAACCAATGGAAGTGATCAATAGCGATGATGCGATGAAAGAAGCGGCTACCAAAATAAGAGACGTAACATACAGGCCCAACAAACCCGGCCTCATTTACAATGCTATGATTTACCCGATCTCCAACTATACTATTGCGGGTGTTATCTGGTACCAGGGAGAAGGAAATACGGCCAGGGCCAGCACGTATGAAAAAATGTTTACGGGTATGATCGGCGCCTGGCGCAAACAATTTGTACAGGATTTTCCCTTCTACTATGTGCAGATTGCTCCTTATACATACGAAAACACTTATGAAGCAGCATTGTTGATGGAACAACAGACCCGTTCATTATCATATCCAAAGACTGGTATGGTGGTCATCACCGATCTTGTTGACAATGTAAAAGACCAGCATCCGAAAAATAAATTGGATGTAGGTTTACGTTTGGCAAATATTGCCCTGGCAGAAACGTATAAGCAACCCATTCCTGCACCTGCTTATTTAAATCCGAAGTATAAAAGAATGGATGCCAGCAAAGGAAAGATCAACCTGTATTTTGATAATACCGCAAATGGCTTCATAGTAAAAGGCGATAGTACACCCACCGGGTTTCTCATTGCAGGAAGTGATCAAAACTTTTTACCTGCAGAAGTGAAATTAGAAAAAGACAAGATCGTTGTTTCAAGCAAACAGATTGCCAACCCGGTAGCTGTAAGGTTTTCATTCAGCAATACGGGCATGTCGAATGTATTTAATAAAGAAGGATTGCCAGTTATACCATTCAGGACTGATAACTGGGTGGTGATCCCGGTGAAACAGCAATAATTGCACAAGCGGGCCGCATGATTTGGGAAAAGAGGATATTTTTTTCTCAAGCAATTTATCTGATTAATGTGACAGATCCTTTTTGCAAAAAAGTTTCAGAGCTGTATTTCTTTTTATATTTCAATATCCAAACATATACTCCCTGTGGTTGAAGCTGTCCTTTTAAAAAACCATCCCATCCTTTTTCGGGTAATGAAGAAAAAAACACTTCAACTCCCCAGCGATTATAAATTCTGAAACGGAAAAATGACAGGTTATCATAGCCTGCTACCTTAAATACATCATTTTTTCCATCGTTATTGGGAGTGAAAGCATTCGGCACATAAAGTTTGCAGTGAGTACTTGTGAAGATAATGGTATCGTAAAAAATTTCACATGCTTCGTCTATGCGAACTGAATAGGTGCCGGGGCCCGATACGGTAAACGCAGGCTTTGTAGATCCATCCTGCCAAAGATATCTGGCATTTATACTGCCAGGATAAAGCAAAACAGATTCACCTTCACAAATTAGCTGATCCGGGCCCAGTGAAAAGTTGGATGGTGCTTTGTAGCTTACTTCAATTGTATCCATTGAAGAACAGCCTGGAACGGTTACTATTACCCGGTATTTACCTGCATCTCTTACAACAAAAATTTGTTCTTGATTAGCACTATTGTAATTGCCGTTCCACACATATTTTGCCCCCGGGTTGCCCGCATTAAGAACAAGACTATCGCCCCCACATAAAGTAGTGTCATTTCCAAGATGGACAACAGGGGGTGTCACATAAAGAATATACATACTATCCCTTGCTGTGCAACCATCTTTTATAATATCAAACCAATGCTGCCCTGCTGAAGTTATTGGGGGTAAATGTATCCTTCCTAAAGAATCACTCGTATAAGTAATAGTGCCATTATCCAACTTATAGGCGGTATTTGGTAAGGTAAGGCTAAAGCCCCCACCAACCGTGTATCCGCTACAAACTTTCAATGTATCGTTTTTAAAGTACCTATCAGGCCCTAACATAGCATACATCCAGTCACAATAATTTGCAGGGTTACTTGGTTGAGTTAATCCCCGGGTTTCAGAGAAAGCAACGAGCATCAATAAAAAAACTGTTTTTGGCAAGGTTCTCATTTCAGCAGTAATGCTAAGAAAGATACAAAAAGCAATACTTGTTTCCAAAGTGTTTCTATAACAAGGCTCTATTTATCAGAAGCATTTGTTCAGAAAGGCCGTGTGTCTGCTTCAACCGGAACACCACTGGTAAATCAGATATAATTCATAACGCCTGCAAGATTTTTATAGTTTACATACAACGAAGTTTTATTCAGCTAATATTTTACTATTCAGGTTATTTATTTTTATTGATTGGTAAAAGAACAGGTCTGTTGCATGAGAATGTATGGTAGGGCCAGTACAGATGACCGGAAAATGATTCCGGTAAAACAGCAATAATTGCATAAGTGAATAAACGGAAGATTTGCTTTTACACTAAACAAACTTCACAATACTCTTCATATAGCCCAGGTGCAGCCCTTCGTGATAATTATTAAACACCAATGCATCCTGCAGGTTGCCAAGATGAAATCCTGTTATCGTATTCCGTTCAGTAAATGAAACAAATTTTCCGCAAGCAAGATCTGTTTCTGTTTGATCAATCATCGAGGTCAAAAGAGATTTTATTTCATTGACTTCACTTTGCGAAACTGTCCCTGAAGGTTTTGTGCCGGGTTTATATTTATCAAAATATGCGTCCGTAATATTCATGGGAAGGTTCGATGTTCTGTACACCAATGACTGCTGCGCCGCAATGATGTGCCCGATATTCCAGATAAGGTTGTTGTTAAACCTGTCGGGTACTATATTTAATTGTTCCAAAGAATATTTATCAAAATACTCCTGGTATATTTTCCTGCTTGTTTTCCACGCTTTGATTACTGCTTCCATTGATCGTTGATTGTTTTTTGTTTATCGCATCTTCACTCTCAACAGATATTTAGTGGCAGTTAGATAAATTGTTTTACCATCCGGACTTAAAGCACAATTGGCAACACTTGTTCCATTGATTTTTATTTTGCCGATTAATTTTCCAGCTTTAGTAAATATCCAGATACCGCCTGGTCCTGTTGCAAATACATTTCCTTTTTTATCTATTTTAAAACCATCACACCCTCCGGCTCCCTTCTCGTTGCTTACATCGTAAAACACCCTGCCATTAGTCAATAAACCATTTGAAACAATATCATAAGCATACCACATTTTTTTCCGGTTATCTGAATTAGCTACAAGCAATGTTTTGCCATCCGGAAAAATTGCGATACCATTAGGTGCTTCTATTGAATCAACAAGAAGCGTCACCATACCTGCCTTGTCCGTTTTATATACACCCTGGTAAGCAATTTCCTTTTTAGGGTCCCTTGCTCCTCTTTCAAAACCATAAGATGGATCGGTAAAATAAAGATCACCGCCTTTGGTAAGAAATAGATCGTTGGGACTATTTAGTCTTTTACCATTGTATTGCCCGGCTACTGTAATAAATTTTGATTGCGGAGCATTAAGAGGAGCATCCATCATAGCAATTCTCCTGTCACCATGCTGGCAAACCAATAATTTTCCATCCTGTGAAAGTGCAAGTCCGTTAGGACCCATAAATCCTCCTCTCTTTGCAGTATCTGTATAACCACCGGGCTTCACGTACACTTCTTTGCCATTTGCTTCTGTCCATTTATAAATAGTATTACCGGGAACATCTGACAATAAAAGCATTTTCTCTTTTTCCAGCCACAGCGGCCCTTCCGTAAATTGAAAACCCTCTGCTATTATTTCAACTTTTGCATCTTTATTGATGAGTTTGGATAGTTCTTTTGAAATAAATTCAATAGTTCCTGTACCAGGTTTGGCTTCTTGTGCATATCCTGAAAAGAGTGGTGCAAGTAAAAAAAGAGGAAACGTAATTTTCTTCATATAACTTGTTTAAACGTATAATATAATCCACCTGTAAACGGGTAAATTTTCATTATTCTTCTTTGCCAATGCCGAAATACTAATTTACAAATAATTCACAAAGCCTTCCATATTAGTCCGGATCTTAAACACTTTGCTATAGCTTACAATATAAAGTGTCTTCATATCCGCATCTCCAAAACAAAGGCTCACCGGGAATGAAGGCAGGTTGATCATTCCAACAAACACTCCTTTAGTATTAAATATCTGAACACCGTAATATGTGCCAACATAAATGTTACCTTGTTTATCAATTGCCATCCCATCAGCACTGGAGGATTTGCCTTTTCTGTCCAGCACATTCCCGGTAAGGAATAATTTTGCAAACTGGCGACCATTACTGATCGTTCCATCCGGGTTGACATCATAAGCCCATATAAAATTATCTTTTGCACTGTTTACCGGGAACCAGGATTCATCATCATAGCAATTGTTTATATAAAGCGTTTTGCCATCCGGGGATAACACAATTCCGTTTGGCATGGCAAACTCATTCGGCTCTGTCAGTCTTGTTACTTTTCCTTCCGGCGAAACATAATAAACAGCTCGGCCCGGCTGGAATTTTTTTGGTTCCATGGTAAACTGGGGATCTGTAAAATAAAAGCCTCCTTTAGCATCTGTTACCACATCATTGGGGCCATCAATCAGTTTTCCATCGTATTTGTCAGCCAGCACCTTTATTACTTCTCCATTCGTTGTCATCTCAATTACCCGGTGTCCCATCATATCGCAAACAATCAGGTTGCCGTTTTTATACGGGTACAACCCGTTTGTCTGCATCTTACCTTCCGTGATATTCCTGTAGCTTCCATTAGGATCAAGTTCTACTGTTGAACTCTTCCCTGGGTTAGCATTAAAATTCTGATCGAAATACATGTTTGAAAAATATACTTTTCCATTCATCCATTTCGGACCTTCACTAAAATTCAGTTCCGGTTTGGTCTTTTTACCATCAACAACCAGTTCTACCCCTGCATCTTCAGGGATAATGGCACGATAAGCAGTCATTCTTGCTTTTTCTTTTTCCAGGTAATCAGGACGGGCAGGCCAGAAAATATCTAAAGCATCGCAACCCAAATCCCCGATTTCGGCACCATGAACCATATTCCCCGGAATACGCACTACATTGTTTACTTTCATGGCTTGTTTACCATCAAGAAGAATTTCATCACAGCCACCACGTAACACAAACATCATTTGTTCTTCCGGGTGTATATGATGCGGGAAAGTTGAATTTGGATCCATGGAAATAAAACTCAACTGCATATTCTTTCCCGAAACCAGTCTTGAAAAAGCACCCGGAGCCAGTTCGGTGAGCTGGATATCGTAGAGATCGTAAACCATATTTGGTTTTATATTCGGCTCCTGCATTGTTGTGACATCAGCTATTTCAGCAGGAATTTCTTTCACCCCAGCCTTTTGAAGATAGTCGGTACGTAAAGGACTGTACAACTCTAATAATTTAGCACCTGATGTACCTGCAGTAATTGCATTTTTACTTCCTTTTTCAAGAAATATAAAATCGGTTCTTGGTGTACCACTATGTATTCCATCCGGCGCTTCTCTTTGTTGCCCGGTCATTGTAACGAATGACCCATTGATCAACTGTTCAACTGTTCCTTCCAGCACAAATACAAATCTGTCAGCCGGTAATACTTCTTCGGGAATTTTTGCATTAGGTTCAAGCTGAAGTGTACTAACCATGATACCACTTCCCCAGAAAAGTTTTGCGTTGACACCGGCGTGCAGCGTTGCTTTTGCTAAACTGTCAACAATTGTCACCTTTGCTGGTTCAAGATTCGACACAACTTTAGACTCAGAAAGTCCCGTGAGCTCTCTTTCTGCAAGGTTATATTGCTTAATAAGTTCCTTGTTTTTCTTTGCCCATTCCGGTTCAGGTCCCGGGGCAGAAGTGCAATGTGTAATCACAATTACAATCGTAACAAGCAAGCCGCTAAAAATGGCTTTGGTCCTTAGTGTTGATTTCATAACCAGTTTGGGTTTGTATTATGGATCGGGAAAATAGGAATTTCATTTCAAGTCTCAAATTTACACTTGTTCTCCCGGCATTTGTGCCCTGAGATCTGTCTTAAATGGAATTGTACACTTTTTTATATAACTTTCAAATTCATTTCATAAATTTGATTTTACCTAAATTATTTTTATGAAATACTTCTTCACTCTGTTATTCCTCATTGGAGGTTTTACCGCTTTTGCTCAGAACACTATTGATGGCAACTGGAAAGGTACACGTGAAACACCTAATGGTAATTTTGAAGTCAATTACACTTTTAAAGTTGAGGGCAGCGAAGTTAAAGGCACCTGGAAAACTCAGTTCGGCGAGGCTTCCCTGGAGAAGGGAAAAATTGACGGCAAGAAATTCTCGTTCACTATTTCTTTCAATGATATCACAATTAACAGCACCGGCGAAGTTATCAATGAAAATGAAATTTTGATTAAAAATGAAAGAGGTGAAATGAAGCTAACCAGGGTAAAACCGTAAGGTTTATGATTGGCCGTGAGTTAATACACATAAAACAATGACGTGCCTCGGTCAGGAAGGTTTGGCGTCTTATTCAAAGATTAGTAAAGCCTTGAAAATCAGATAAAATCCTGTTGGATAATTTTATTGCTTCCGGTACTAAGAGGTCCTGATAATTCAGGGCCTTTTTATTTTAGATTATTCACCGGTTACATAAACAGATTTCTCTAATTTTAACTGCATGCCTTTTAATGTTACTAAATAAGGGTATCAAAAGTTAATGACAACATGAAAACACTTGTTTGTACTACACCGCACCAGTTTGATTATACAGAAATGACAGCACCCAAAGCAAGTGCGGGTAAAACTTTGCTTAAAATAAAACGAATTGGTATTTGCGGTACTGACCTGCATGCATTTGAAGGGACACAACCTTTCTTCAGTTATCCGAGAATACTGGGACACGAACTGGCTGCTGAGATCGTTGAAACGGATGAAGCAGGATTTACACGGGGTGAAGCAGTAACATTCATTCCTTATTTTAATTGCGGTGTATGTATTGCCTGCAGAATGGGCAAGCCTAATTGTTGTGTCAGCATTAATGTATGCGGGGTGCATGTAGATGGCGGTATGCGGGAATTCCTGTCTGTTCCTTCTTATTCACTGGTGCATGGCGAAGGGTTGAGTTTTGATGAACTGGCATTGGTTGAACCTTTGGCAATTGGTGCGCATGGAGTAAGAAGAGCGGGTATATTACCGGGTGAATTTGTATTGGTGATCGGCGCCGGTCCTATTGGTTTAGGTACGATGGAATTTGCCAGGATCGCCGCCGGCAAAGTAATAGCGATGGATATTAATGACGGCCGTTTAAACTTTTGCAGGGACAAATTAAAAGTTGATTTTACGGTGAATCCTGCCAGTGAAGATGCTTTGGAAAAATTAAAAGCAATAACCGGTGGCGATATGCCGACCGTTGTAATAGATGCTACCGGGAGTTTGAAAGCCATCAATAACGCTTTTCAGTACCTGGGGCATGGAGGACGATATGTGTTGATCGGGTTGCAAAAAGGTGATATCAGTTTTAATCACCCCGAATTTCATAAGAGAGAATCCACTTTAATGAGCAGCCGCAACGCTACAAGGGCAGACTTTGAACATGTGGTGGCTTCGATGAAAAAAGGATGGCTAAATCCAGCTACTTATATTACACACCGCGTACAATTTGGTGAAGTGAAAGATAATTTTGAAAGCTGGCTTGACCCGGTAACCGGAGTTATTAAAGCAATGGTGGAGATATAATAATATTTCCGCTTGAGGCTAGAAAAGTAACAGAAAGGCTGTTCCTTCTCCCTCTACAGACTGGACTTGTATATTTCCTTTGTGCAGCATCATGATTTGTTTGCAGAGGCTCAGCCCGATGCCACTTCCGCTTTTTTTAGTGCTGAAGAAGGGGATGAATATTTTATCCAGCAGTTCTGCAGCAATTCCATTGCCATTATCAGCCACTTTGATCACGGTCTTCCTGTTATTGGCTACATAGCCCGTCAATACGATCCGGGGATGAGTTTTATCTTTAACAGCTTCTATGGCGTTAACGACCAGGTTGATCAACACCTGTTCCAGTAAATTAATATCAGCTTCAACGGTCAGGTCAGTATCTTTTAATATTGTTTCAAGCTCAATATTCTTTTGCTCAACTGTTGGCTGCATCAACTGAAGAATGTTCTCGAAAATATCCCTTACATACACTTTTTTCAGGTTTGGATTTGTTATCCTGTTCAGGTTACGGTAGGTTTCAGCAAATTTTAATAAGCCCTCGCTTCTTCTTTTGATCGTTTCGATACCGATCTCCAGGTCATCAACCGAACCTGAATCATTATTCAATACACTGACGGATTGCTGTAGCCGGCTCTTAAGGGTTTCGGCCAGTGAAGAGATCGGGGCTACAGAGTTCATGATCTCGTGTGTCAGCACACTCAGCAATTTTTGCCAGGCTTTTGATTCCGTTTCGTCCAACGCTTCATCAACATTCTGAAAAGCGATCAGCTTATATATCTTTCCATCCGTCTGGAAAGCCGTTGCGGATAATAATACTTTGAAAGGTGTTTTTTCAAGATGGGCCGTAGCAATCCTGCTTTCACCGGGTTTTAGGGAAATGATCTCTTTGGATAACCCTTCATCTCTTTTGCCAAGCGAGTAAATGGTTTTCAGGTAAGGCATCTGCAGCATTTTTTTAAGGGATTCATTCATCCACACGATCTCGCCCCCCTGTTCTTCATAGGACAGGATGCCGGTGTTCACCAGTTCAAGGATCTTTTGCAGGTACTGGTATTGCGTTTCTTTTTCCCGGCTAATTACTTTGAAAGTGCTGTTGATCTCGTTAAAGCCTTTTCGCAAGGGTTGCAGGTCTGCCGGCGCATGCTTTACATCGAAGTACCTGGAGAAGTCACGGTAATGAACCGATTCAACAAATTGTTCAAGTTCACCATGGGCTTTTCGCTGGAACCTGTAAAATTCAATGACCTGGTAAATGACAACCGGCGCAGCCAGTAATAAATAAACATATAATTCTTTAACAAGAAGAAATGCAGAAGCGCTTAGTGTTGCAAACAACAAAAGCACACGTATTATAATTCTCCATTCGTATCTCTTAAATATCATACTTACTTAATCTCCTGTATAAAGCGGTCCGGGTCAGCCCAAGTTCTTTTGCTGCTTTGGTAACATTGCCATTATGTTTTTCGATCACTTTAAGAATAGTATTTTTTTCTACAGCGCTGAGTTTTGTTTCTGCCTCCCCGGTTTCGGCCGGATGAGTCGTTTCAATAGGAGAGAAGATCAGGTCACTTGGCTGCAGCACATGATCGTCTGCCATGATCACGGCCCTTTCAATTATATATTGTAATTCGCGGACATTCCCCGGGTAGTGATAATTCAGCAGTTTTTCTATTGCCTTTGTGTCAAACTCCGGGGCCGGCTTCATGTATTTATTGCTGTACAGCCGGCTGAAATGTTTTGCCAGCAATATAATGTCATTACCTCGTTTGCGAAGAGGCGGAACAATTATCTCCACGGTGTTGATCCGGTAAATAAGGTCTTTGCGAAAACGATTTTCATTGGCAAGATCATTCAGGCTTGCATTGGTAGCGCAAATAAGACGAATATCAATGGGGATCGGCTCATTGCTTCCCAGTCGTATCACCTGCCGGTTTTGCAGTACACTTAAAAGTTTTGCCTGCAGGTGAAGCGGGATGTTTCCTATTTCATCCAGGAAGAGGGTGCCTTTATCCGCTGTTTCAAATCTTCCGGGCCTGTCCTCTCTCGCATCCGTAAATGCTCCCTTCCTGTGCCCGAACAGTTCACTTTCAAATAAACTTTCAGTCAATGCACCTACATCTACTTTTACAAAAATGTTATTGCTGCGCAATGACTGTTGGTGAATAGCTTTGGCTATAAGATCCTTGCCCGTGCCATTTTCACCCAGTATCAGGATATTCGCATCTGTCGGCGCTATCTTTTCTATTTTGTAAAAGATCTCCTGCATAGCTTCCGAATCACCCAGCAATTCTTTCCCGATGATACTGTCTGACACAGAAAAGGGGGTGATGCTTGTTTTGCTGCTTTTCCTTTTCAGCGTTTCTTTAATGGTAGTAAGCAGTTTTTCGTTATGCCAGGGTTTTACCACAAAATCCGCAGCGCCTTCTTTTAATGAACGGACTGCAAGATCAATATCTCCATAAGCCGTTATCATGATCACCGATACATCAGGTCTTGATTTCTTTATCTCTTTCAGCCAGAACAAACCTTCATTGCCGGTATTGATGGAACTGGTAAAATTCATATCCAGCAATATCACATCGTAGCTGTCTTTGGACAGGTGCCACCGGATATTCTCAGGATTTTTTTCAGTTACAACTTCCTTTACTTCTGTTTTTAATAATAACCTTACGGCGGTCAGTATATCTGTGTCGTCATCTATTATTAATATGGAGGAACTCTTCAGGTTCATATCTTAAAACGGGGCCAATACGCAATCAGTGGTTGACGAAGTTTACAATATTGATTGTAATTACTTATTTGCCTGTTGCCAGTTACCGATTACTCTCTGTCGCCTGCTGCAATTATACCATAATTACAAAGTGATGGCAACTAATTTTTTAGCATTCCGATGGCTGCCAAACTGTATCAAAACCGAACACCCACTGTATCACTAACGAACGGCTTCGTACTTCTATGGGTAGCTAACTGGTTGCTAACCAAAATTTTCAGGAACTGGCACATTTGTAACTATACTGAACCGGGTAACCAGGCTTTGCAGCGATCAACTGTAACTATACCTATTTACCAATCGTTTGATAAAGGCCGCTTCTAAAAGTAACCGCTAATATGGACAGAGTTATTGCAAAAAAGAAATGGGGTACAAAACGACTACTGACAATTGCCGCTATTGCCGGGGTGATATCACTTGCTGCGGCCAGTTATTATTTCACTTCAGGTAAAAGCCGGCTGAATGTAGATGCCGAAAGAATTACTATCAGCGAAGTCAGGAATGGTTCTTTCCAGGAATTTATTCCTGTAAATGGTGTTGTATTACCGATAACCACTATTTACCTGGATGCATCGGAAGGAGGCAGGGTGGAAGAGAAATTTGTGGAAGACGGCGCTATCATGAAAAAGGGAGAGCCGATCCTGCGGATGTCAAATACCGATCTTCAGTTAAGCCTGGTAAACCAGGAAACATCTGTTTACAACCTGCTTACGCAAATGCAGATATCTCAGAATACGGCCCAGCAAAATACTGTGAACCGCCTGAACCAACTTACAGATGTGAGCAGCCAGTTAAAAGAAGCGGAAAGAATATACCGGCTTAATAAAAGTCTTTATGATCAGAAAGCGATAGGGGCGCAGGAATTCAGGCAATCCGAAAATAATTATTACTACCTCCTGGAAAAGAAAAAGCTGTCAGAAACGATCATGAAGCAGGATTCTGTTTCAAATATTCAGCAGTTGTCGCAGGCCAAACAATCTTACCTCGGATCGCAGAATGCACTGGAAGTAATGCGCAAAAAAGTGGGCGACCTGATCGTCAGGGCGCCAGTTGACGGACAGCTCACCTCATTGGATGCAGAGATCGGCCAATCAAAAAATAAAGGGGAAAGACTGGGACAGATCGATGTATTGAGTGGTTTTAAAGTGCGGGTGGATATTGATGAGCATTATATATCCCGGATCTATACCGGGCTGGTAGGCGAGTTTACGTTTGCCAATAAAGATTATAAGCTGAAGATCAAAAAAATCTATACGCAGGTAACCAATGGCCGTTTCCAGGTAGATATGGAATTTGAAGGAGAAGTGCCGCAGGGTGTTCGCCGCGGGCAAACTTTACAAATACGCCTGGCGCTGAGTGATGAAACACAGGCATTGTTATTAGCGAAGGGCGGTTTTTACCAGCAAACTGGAGGCAACTGGGTGTTTAAAGTAAGTGAGGGTGGCGGTACTGCTTACAAAGTTGACATTCAGCTGGGCCGTCAAAACCCGGATTATTATGAAGTATTGCAGGGACTAAAGCCCGGTGATAAAGTTGTTACATCCAGTTATGAAAACTATGGGAACATGCAGGAACTGGTGTTGAAAAAATAATAAAAAGAGTATAGATGATACAGGGTATTAAGATGATATGTTAGTACTAAAACTTAATTAACAAACCAAAGCCGGGCCTCCCTCTCCATTGGAGAGGGAATGAGGGTGAGGTTTAAACCAATTGCCATGAAACAGAAGACTATTTACATCATCGTGATCGTTTGCTGCCTCAGTCTTTTTTCTTCAGCCAAACAGGCAGGCAAAGAAGAATGCA
>DATDIX010000038.1:0-2189 GCA_036520835.1 Chitinophagaceae bacterium
CGAAGCATTGAAATAATAAATAATGAACAGCAGGGCGATGCCGGATACCCAGGTAAAATAGGCTTCGTACTTGAACCAGTGCAGGTGTTTGGGAATGGTGGCCGGCGCCACTTTATATTTTTCCAGGTAATAAAACCCGCCGCCATGTACAGCCCAGAGATTGCCGGCCAGTTCATCTCTTACATTTTCTGTACGGTTAAGAGCATTCTCCAAAAAAACAAAATAGAAAGAAGCGCCGATCCAGGCAATACCGAATGTAATATGCATGACACGGACAACTATGTTCAGCCATTCCATCAAATGGCTTTCATAAGGCGTGCCTTTGACCAGGAAATATATACCGGCGATGATGGCGATAACTGTAGTAACAATGCCGGCATAGAGCCATCCCTGTACCAGTGATGTTTTTTCCTGCTGTTCTTCATCCCCGGTTTTATGATGGGCATGTATGCTGTATGTCATCACGATCATCATGACGAGTGCAAGGAATAATATAATGAGAAGAATAAGCGGTAGCATGGGTGTTGCTCTGTGGGAGCAAAGATGAAAATAGAAAAATGTTTTGATTTTGTTGAATTGCCCCGGTTTTCAGACCGGGAATGAAGATAGTTTTTAACGGAATTCGGATGGGTTTTAACCCATTCCATAGCGAATTGTTTATTTTTAATCATGTTTGATGTTGCTATACAAAGTAGCCGGATCATCATTCCGGGTAAGGTAATAAGCGGAGTTGTATTGATCAAAGACGGAAAGATTGCAGATGTAGTAAATGAATTACCGGAAGGTGATTTTCCTTTAACTGATATTGGTAGTAAAGTACTGATGCCGGGAGTGATTGACCCGCATGTACACATCAATGAACCGGGCAGAACCGATTGGGAAGGTTTTGATACGGCCACAAAAGCTGCAATAGCCGGGGGCATCACCACCCTGGTGGATATGCCGCTGAATTCCTCACCGGTAACGACAACAGCCAAAGCCTTTGATGAAAAGATAAATTCAGCCAAAGGGCAGCTACATACGAACTGCGGTTTCTGGGGAGGCATTGTTCCGGGTAATGAAAAACAGATCGAACCATTGATCGGAAAAGGAGTATTGGGATTTAAAGCCTTTCTCACCCATTCCGGTATTGATGAGTTTCCCAATGTAACGGAAGATGACCTGAGAAAAGCGATCCCCATCATTGCAAAGTATGGTTTGCCGTTATTAGTTCACTGCGAACTAAGTTCCCCTCTCCTGTCATTGCGAGCAAAGCGAAGCAAGAGAGGGGTTGGGGGTGAGGTTTATCAGAACTATCTTTCATCACGACCGAAGAGCTGGGAAGACAATGCGATCGCATTAATGATAAGTTTATGCGAAGAATTCAATTGCCATGTGCATATTGTTCACCTGTCTTCGGCTGATTCTATTGAGCAAATTGCCAAAGCCAAACAAAAAAGATTGCCGCTGACGGTGGAGACAGGACAGCACTATTTATATTTCAATGCAGAGGATATTGAGGACGGGCAAACCCAATTCAAATGTGCACCACCGGTAAGGGAGAAAGCAAACAACGAAAGATTATGGCAGGCGCTTAATGCAGGCATCATTGATTTTGTGGCTACGGATCATTCACCGGCTCCGCCGGAAATGAAAGAATTAGCATCAGGTGATTTTATGAAAGCCTGGGGCGGGATATCTTCCATTCAATTTGCTTTATCGGTACTATGGACGGCTGCTAAAAAGCATGGATGCGGTTTAAATGATGTGGCAAATTGGCTATGTGAAAAACCGGCTGTATTGCCGGGATTGCAAAAGACAAAAGGGAAGATTCAAAAAGGATACGATGCGGATTTAGTAGTTTGGGACCCGGAAAAAAGTTTTACGGTAACGGAAGACATCATTCATCATAAGCATAAGATCACTCCTTACCTGGGAGAGAAATTATACGGAGTGGTTGAGCAAACCTGGTTAAAAGGAGAGAAAGTGTTTGATAGCGGCGAATTTAATTTAAACAAAGGCAGTATTTTAATACGGGATAAGGAGCACAAAGAACACAAAGCCTGACACAAAGAGCACTACGTAGTGTTCTTCGTGGTTCGTGGTGGCCTTTGTGCTCCTATAGATTTTTCGAAACATGAGTAACCATTTGCAAAGAGCAGAAAGAATCCTGCAAAGGATCAACGAACTGGCTTCCATCAGCGAGGATG
>DATDIX010000039.1:0-2790 GCA_036520835.1 Chitinophagaceae bacterium
AGATGCTGCAACGATCACTGTGTAATCCATGGCTCCTGCATCTTGTAATGTTTTCATTACACCCGCGATAGTAGATGCTTTTTGCCCGATCGCAACATATATACAATAAACAGGTTTGCCTGCCGCAAAGAATTCTTTCTGGTTAATGATCGTATCAACAGCAATGGCTGTTTTACCGGTCTGGCGATCGCCGATGATCAACTCACGCTGACCACGACCGATTGGGATCATGGCATCAATGGCTTTGATACCGGTTTGCAATGGTTCTTTTACGGGCTCACGAAAAATTACACCCGGAGCTTTTCTTTCAAGGGGCATCTCGTAGCGTTCGCCTTTGATAGGTCCCTTGCCATCAATTGGCTCACCTAATGTATTCACTACACGGCCAACCATTCCTTCACCCACTTTAATAGAAGCGATCTGCCCGGTACGGCTGACTTTTGATCCTTCCTGGATACCACCGGTCTCTCCCATCAATACCACACCTACATTATCTTCTTCAAGATTCAATGCAATAGCCCGGACACCACTTTCAAACTCCACCAATTCACCATAACGAACATTACCCAAACCATAGACACGGGCAATACCATCACCCACCTGTAATACAGTACCTACTTCTTCCAAATCGGCGCTGGCGTTAAAATTGCTCAACTGCTGGCGCAGTATCGCACTTATTTCATCTGGTTTAATATCTGCCATATTCTGGATGCTTTATAAGTTTTTGAGATCGTTTAGTATCCCTGATTTTCAGGCTGCAAAAGTAGGGTAACACACCCGGAGAAACAAAAAATGACCCTGAAATAATCAGGGTCATTTGATAATAAATTGTCTTAAAAATAGGCGCTACCTGACAAGGATTTTTTCCACAAGCAATTCGTCCGGAAGTTGTACCCGCAGTATATATAAACCGCTGGCCACCCCGCTAATATTCAGCTTATAAGGCAGAGAAGAAGCGTTTACCTGGCTCCATTTTCTTATTAACTGCCCCTGCATATTTACCAATGAAACGTCAGCAGGAACTGTGGCGCCGGAAATGAACAGGTTCAACTGGTCTGTAGCCGGGTTCGGGTTGACCGTAAGTGTAACTCCACCCCTGTCGATCCTGGCTTGCCTCACCATGGAAAGCTTTTCTCTCAGATCCAGGTCTGTTTGTCTTAACCGGTAATAATAGGTCACACCGGGCTGTACATAAATGTCTGTATAATTATAGTCAGTGCGGACATTTGTAGTGATCTTACCATCCACCCATCCTATCTTTTCAAAGTTGGTTGCATCACTGCTTCTTTCAATTGCAAAACCTTTATTGTTCAGTTCCTGCGATGTGCTCCAGTTTAGCACAATAGATTTACGAACTGCCTTTGCCTCAAATGATATCAACTCAACAGGTAAAATAGTGGTTGGTGATACAAGCATAAACTGGGAGAATCCTGTAAAATTCCCGGTATAGGCATAATATCCGTTAGCTGACTGATCGCTGAATACCGGGGTGATGACCTCTGCATTTGAGAAGTTAAGCAGACCTCCCAGGTTTGTGCCATCTGTCACTTTTAATATTTTCAATGTACTCACCGGTACGCCGGCGTCTATCCAGGCCTGTAATTCTGCAGTTGTGAAATAAATTGTCCCCTGGTAGGTAACCGTGCTATTGGCAACAGTGGGTGTTATCTGTATCACTTTTTCCGTGCGGAAATAGGGTTGTCCATTATTAGTCAGGATCGATACCCTGGTATTCCCTGCTTGTAATAAGGTAGCAGTCAAACAACCAATATCCGCATTGGCATTCTGAATTCTTGCCAGCAACTGACCATCGGCTGAACTTTTCAGGTAAACGTCCTGGCTACTGAATACATTTTCTGTTACCGGCTGGCTCACTGTACTTTCAATGCGGGTAGCATCAGTAGTAACCAGCACTTCGTCCACTAAGAAAGGAGGGGGCGTGCCATCAACATCATCATTGCTCCACCTGAAACCTAACCGGAATGTGGCATTGGCCAGTGCTGCGGGTAAAGGTATTGTTGCAGTAGTCGCATTTGGTGTGCCCTGGAACCTGTAAGGCATTCCGCCTCCATCGGTAATAGTGGTGAAGGTATTGGGAGTTGCCTGTAATGCATACATGACCCTTCCGTAGTCCCAATAGGTACCAGCAAACAATTCACCTTCGCATTTATATTTAAAAGAAAGCGTAAGATTAGTACCGCCGGTAGTGGTCATAAATGGAGATATTAATAATGCCTCGGAAGCACTGGTATTATCATATGTATACGCATTGGCAGTGGCAGTATCAGTGATATGGGCTGCCCCGCCTGTTATTCCTGCTCCCCCGTTGGAACTTATTGTCCATACATTTGCTCCGGCAGGGTTAAGAAAAGATCCTCCTGACCAGCCGGTCACTGCTCCGTCAAAATTCTGACTTAATATAGTAATAGATCCATTATTATTGATCACCGGGGCCAGGTCATTATCTGTAATAGTAACCGTGTGAGTCTGATTACCTGCACCGGCTACAACCCCAAGTCCGGAAATAGTATATGTAAGTACAATTGTTTCCGGGCTTTCAACTGTTGCATCATCATTGATGCGAACAGTAATATTTTTAGTCGTATTATCTCCGTTGGTAAATGTGACAAAGGCAGGTGTGATCGTATAATCGGCTACATTGAGCGCTGTGCCCGCTAAGTTAAAAGTAACTGTTGCATTACCCGAAGCAGCTACTGCCGCTCTTAAAGACACAGTGACCTCTTTATATCTCGGGCATGTCAATACAGTTGGGGCTTCAGTAGTAGCAGT
>DATDIX010000040.1:0-12142 GCA_036520835.1 Chitinophagaceae bacterium
CATATTGCAAAACCGGGTGGGCAGGGTTCAGTGTTTGTATCAGCACTTTCCCCGTTGCTTCTTTTCTTCCTGCCCGGCCACTCACCTGCTCCATCAGTTGAAAGGCCCTTTCATTAACCCTGAAGTCGGCAAAATGCAATAAGCCATCCGCATCAAGTATTCCCACCAGGTCAACGGTGTCAAAATCCAATCCTTTTACCACCATCTGCGTGCCTACCAGTATTTCTATCCGGTGCTGTTCAAATTGCTGGATCAAAGCATCGTGTGCATTCTTGCCTCTCACACTATCCACATCCATCCTGGCCACCTTTACATCCGGAAAAATTTCCTGTAATTGTTCTTCGATCTTTTCTGTACCAAAGTTGCGTTGTACAAAATCATGATTGCCACAGGCAGCACAGGTAGTCAATGGCGGGTAGGTAGTGCCGCAATAATGACAGACCAGTTTATTAGTGAACTTATGATAGGTAAGTGACACATCACAGTATTTGCATTGCGGTATCCAGCCACATACATTGCAGACCTGGTAAGGTGTATAGCCACGGCGGTTTTGAAAAAGAATGACCTGCCTTTTCCGGTCTATGACATTTTTTATCTCCGCAATCAATGGCGGCGACAGCATTACTTTTCCCTTGTCCTTTCTTTCTATTATTTTAAGGTCGATAAACTCAATAGCAGGAGGATGGATATCGCCGAACCGCTGTGTTAGCTCTGCAAGGCCATACTTGCCTGTAACCGCATTATTATAACTCTCCAAAGAAGGAGTAGCGCTACCCAGTAAAACCTTTGCTCCAAACAAAGAAGCAAAATAGATCGCTGCATCCCTGCCATTATATCTCGGAGCGGGGTCATACTGTTTGAAAGAAGTGTCATGTTCCTCATCACAAACAACGAGGCCGAGATCCTGGAAAGGCAAAAAAACAGATGACCTTGCCCCCAGTACGATCTTCAGTTCACCATTCTTTACCTTATTCCATATTTCCACTCTTTCATTTTGCGTGAATTTGGAATGATAGATGCCGATATATCCCCCAAAATGTTTTTGCAGGCGGCGTATGATCTGTGAGGTCAGCGCAATTTCAGGCAACAGGTACAAAACCTGTTTGCCCTGCCGGATGATCTCCTCTATCAGTTTAATATATACAAGCGTCTTCCCACTGGAAGTAACGCCATGCAACAAACAAACCTGTTTGGATGCAAAAGAATCTTTGATAGCATGAAATGCTTTCTGCTGATCAGCTGTCAATTCAAAATCAATTTTAATATCTTTTGGCAGGTATAGCAGCCGGTCAATATTTCTTTTTTCGGTCCATAGTATTTTCTTTTCCACCAATCCTTTCAACTGTGCATCGGATGCATTGGATTTTTTTAATAATTCAGTTTTTGTTACCTCCCCTACTGTTTTCACCAGGTGAAGGTAACTCAGCAATAACTCCATTTGCTTTTCAGCCCGTTGCAACTTCTTATCCTCATTCACCAATTTTTCAAGCTCTTCTTCGTTATCATATTTCGGGTTTAATAAGACATAGACCTCCTTTTTGGGGGAATAAGTCTGTTTCAATGCCTCCCACACATAACAAACTTTTTTAGCGATCAACCGGCTGATGACAGGATATACATGAGAAGAATCAAGCAGCTGCTGAACCTCCGTGATCTTCAATTCCTTTTTGATCAGCAAGGCCTCTCCCACCAGGTATTCATCATGATCCAATGCAGAAAAATCCTCACCATATTCTTCATTATAAATGACAATGGTCTCGCTTGACAATTTAAAATGCGAAGGCAAAGCTGCCGCCATCACTTCTCCTTCTGAACACATATAATAGGAAGCCATCCATTCCCACAATAGCAGTTGCTGCTCATACACGACAGGTTCGACATCTAATAAATTCAGAATGTCTTTTGCTTCAAAAAACTCCGGTTTCTCATCATGTAACCGCTTTATAACACCGGCGTATTTCTTATTCTTTCCAAGATTTACTTCGACGCGGCAACCCACCCGAACGGAATCACGTAATGTATCCGGCACCGACCATGTATAATTTTTGGGAAGAGCAAGTGGAATGATTATTTCGGCAAACACAGGGCCCCCAACCCCTGAAGGGGTGTTGTTATCGTCTTTTAAACGGGGATCATTTTTTAACATGAAGGGCAAAGGTAATTATGAATAATAATGAAATGATTGACTACTCTCCGCCAGCCGGTGGAGCCGGTGTTATCCATGCAGCTTTATATTCCCTGAGTTTATCTTCCATAATAACATATACTTTCTCTTTAAGTTTTGTAACATCAGCAGTTGTCAATCCTTCAACCGGTATTTCATCTAAATAAACAATGCGGCTGCGGCCAGGATTCAGGGTGAAAAGATGCCTGTAATGCATTCTTGAGTATGCATCCAGGAACAGGACAGGCTTTACCGGTGTTTGTGTTTCAATAGCCACACGGAAAGCACCATCGTAAAATTCTTTCAGTGGCTGACCGGTCATATTAAAAGTTCCTTCGGGGAACACTAATACTGAAATACCTTTTTTGATAATGGACTTCAATATCCGCACACTTTTCGACCTGTTGGCCGTGCTGCTCCGGTCAACCGTAACGATCGCATTCCGGTAAATGAATCCAAATACAGGTACCCTGCTGAGTTCTATCCTTCCCAAAGGCCGTACCGGCTGACGAAAGGCTTTTACAATGATAGCTGCATCCAGGTAAGAGATATGATTAGATACAAAAATGTATGACCGCTTTATGTCGTGGGGCGCTTCAAATATCTTTTTATGAAAAATAAATATCAGCGGGAACCACAGATCGGACCATAACATACAAAGCCGTATGATCATATTACCACCTCTTATTCGTCCAAAAACACTGGCAATGATCACAAAAGGAAAGATCAGCAGCATAATAGCTGCAAAAGTGATAAATGCGTAGATGCAGTATATCCATTGCAAAGGCCTCCCTAATACCTGCTTCATTTTTTGTTTTTATACTTATCGTCATCCCCCTGGCAATCGCAACTCCAGTCAGTATCCAGGTCAATGACAGTGATCACTTTTGTTTTCAGGTCGCATTGACCAAAAACTATTCTTACCCGTTGATCATCTTTGGTTACCCCTTCCAACGCATAACTGGGACAAGGTCTTCCATCGACGTTGCTTTTATTATAATTGATCTTTCCCTCCTGCATGATCTCTTCTACTTCCTCCTTCGAAATTTTCCTGCATTGCATCCGGCATTTGGCATGCAGTGTATACTCAATAAAGGAAATGCGCCGGTCAAACCCACGGTTACGATCCACATCGGAAGCAGGATCCTTTTTCTTCTTATCGGTTGTGGTCTTTGGCTTTGCCGGTTCATTCTGCTGGCATCTTTTTACAAAAAAGAGGATGCTCCCTAAAACAAGAATTAACAGGTATGGTAGCCATTTCTTATTCACTGTCAAACATTTGGCTAAAAATAGAGAAAAAGTTGGTAGGTTGACAAGTTAGTAAGGGCAATCAGGCTGTCTTTTACTTGTCAACTTTTCAACCTGTTAACCTGTGAACTTGCCCCCAATCATTTACCTTTGCCGCCTCTATGGCGGAATCCAGGACAGTAGCGTTTCACACCCTTGGTTGCAAGCTCAATTTTTCGGAGACCTCATCCCTTTCACGGATATTGGAAAAGGAAGGTTTTGAGAAAAAAGAGTTTGACGACATGGCCGACGTGTATGTGATCAATACCTGTTCTGTAACGGACAATGCCGATAAGGAATGCCGCCAGATCGTTCGCCGTATTCAAAGAAAATCTCCCGAAAGTTTAGTGGTGATCACCGGCTGCTATGCACAGCTGAAACCGAAAGAAATAGCGGATATTCCCGGTGTTGATCTTGTACTGGGCGCTGCAGAAAAATTTAATATCGCTCAACATATTCGGGAACTTACCAAAGGCGATTCAGCAAAGATCTGTAGTTGTGATATTGAAGAAGTATCCGGCTTTCATTCTTCCTGGTCAGTCAATGACCGCACCCGGACATTTTTGAAAGTGCAGGATGGCTGTGATTATAATTGCTCTTTCTGCACGATCCCGATGGCCAGGGGAAAGAGCCGGAGTGACAGTATTGCAAATGTTGTAAAGAATGCTGAGCAATTAGCCGCACAGGGAGTGAAAGAAATTGTTTTGACTGGTGTGAACCTGGGTGATTTTGGAAAAGGACCGGATGGTGTATCTGCTTTGGTAAGTATAAGTGGCCGTGAAGAGAATTTTTTTGAACTGGTAAAAGAACTGGATAAGGTGGAAGCCATCCAACGTTACCGGATATCTTCTATTGAACCTAATTTACTGACCAATGAGATCATTGAATTTGTTGCCAACAGCGACAGATTCATGCCGCATTTCCATATCCCGCTACAAAGTGGCAGCAATAAGATACTTGGACTGATGCGCCGCCGGTATAAAAGAGAATTATACGCTGACAGGGTAAAGCTGATCAAAACCCTGATGCCACATTGTGCCATTGGCGTGGATGTGATCGTTGGCTTTCCCGGGGAAACAGAAGAAGAATTCAAAGAAACATTTGACTTCCTGCACTCACTGGATGTCTCTTACCTGCATGTATTTACTTATTCAGAAAGAGATAACACCCATGCGTTGACACTGAAACCTGTTGTTCCTTTAAATGTGCGGCATGAAAGAAATAAAATGCTCCGCAATCTTTCTTACATGAAGATGCAATACTTCACTGAACAGTATGCCGGGCAAAACCGCAAAGTATTGTTTGAACACGCAGACAAAAACGGTATAATAGAAGGCTACACCGATAATTATATCCGCATTACCGCTCCCGGCAGGAAAGAATGGATAAATAATATTGTAGAGTGGAAAATTTAGTCATTATTTTTGCCGTCCCGGAACGTTAGCTCAGTTGGTTTAGAGCATTACTTTGACAGAGTAGGGGTCACTGGTTCGAGTCCAGTACGTTCCACTTGGAAAAAATGAAAACCCGTGCAAACTCAAAATTTGCATGGGTTTATTTGTGATTATTCTACCTACAAAAATACTTGATCAGTGCTGGACAAATACAGTTTCCAGTTCTTCGAGTGTTTTTCCTTTTGTTTCTCTTATTTTTTTGTAGGCAAATATGAACCCGATAAAACAAATTACTGCATATACATAAAATGTTTTTTCCTGCAGCTTGTTATACATTACAGGGAAAGTAAAAGTGAGAATAAAGTAAGCAGCCCATAAACTCACTACAGCAATTGATGTAGCAGTACCCCGAACTTTATTGGGAAAGATCTCAGAAATCAAAACCCATGTTACAGGGGCAAGTGTCAACGCATAAATACCAATTGCTGTTAACAGAAACCATGAAACAGATGCGGATTTGATACCGAGTAAATATGAAATAAATAAATACAAGATTGCAAGACCTCCTGCTCCTAAAAGCATGAGGGGTTTACGTCCTATTTTATCAACAAGTCCCATTGCAAGCAATGTAAACAGAAGGTTTACTCCTCCTATAAATACAGTTTGTAACAATTGATCGTCTTTTGAAGCTCCAATACTTTCAAAAATCGTAGCAGTATAATTAAACACTACGTTGATACCACAGAACTGTTGAAACACTGCCAGCCCGATGCCCACTAAAACTGCCGGTAATATTTTCTTTTCAAAAACCGAGGTGAACTTTGCTTTATTGACCGTGTGAAATGATTTTTGAATTTCAGTAATGGTTGTATTACTAAAATCCCTTCCCCCAATTCTTTCCAGGATACTTTTTGCTTTTTCAAGTTTATTCATTTGTGATAGCCATCTCGGGCTTTCCGGCAACCATAAAACGCCAATAAAAAATAGTAAAGAAGGAATGGCACCCAACCCAAACATCCAGCGCCACGCATCATCCCCTTCGTTTCTGAGTGAGTAGTTAACAATATTTGTAATTAAAATACCCAGTACAATGGTTAGCTGGTTAATAGCTACCATTCTGCCCCTGTAGGGAGCTGGTGCTATTTCTCCAATATATAATGGTGAAAGCATTGAAGCCATTCCTACACCAATGCCAGCAACAAAGCGTGAAGCAATAAACAGATCCCTGTTTGGGGCGAATGCCATGAGCAATGATGAAATACAAAAAACAGAAGCGGCGATCAATAACCCCGGTTTCCTTCCTTTCTTGTCTGCAATTTTTCCTGCTAACACACAGCCAATGATTGCTCCCAATGCCAAACTACCTGTTGCAAAACCTTCCCAGTACTCATTAAGATTGAATTTATCTTTTAAAAAGGGCAATGCACCGGATATCACGGCAAAATCAAATCCAAACAAATACCCGCCCAGGGCAGAAATAAAGGATAAAGCAAGAATGTAAATGGAATTGTATTGGCGGGGGCTACTGGTCATGGTAGTAATCGTTTTGCTGAGCAAAACTGGTTTTATTTTTCCAACAAAAACTAGAAATTATATTGCAAATGATGGACTATATTATTTGTCTAAGCTTGCCTGAGTGCACCGAGGTCTTTCTCCGAAGCCGATATTTGTTCGGAGACGTGCCAACTATTTTTGTAAACATCCTTGAAAAATAATGGGGATCTTCTATTCCCAGGCGGTCGGCGATTTCATTGATACGCAGATCAGTGAACTGTAAATACTGACAGGCTTTTTGGGTTTTAAGCTGATTGAAATATTCAATGATAGAAAAGCCTGTGTTTTTTTTAAAAATACTTGCAAAATGTGATACTGAGAGATTTACGGTATCGGCAATGTCTTTTAGTGAAAGTGGTTTGTCAATATGCTTCTGCAGGTAATTGACGCATAATGAAATACTGTCCGTTTTTACATGTGTTACCAGGTAATTATTATCAAAACAACAGGAGCCAAGGAAGTATTGAAGGCTTAAGCTGGCATAACATATATTGTCGATACTATAGCCTCTTTCTAAACTTTTATAAATTTCTTCGAATAAGTTCAACCTGTTTTCCTGGAATGAGATAGATGCAACATGATCACCCATTCTTTTCAGCATCATATCAACAAAATCGGTGCTGCTTGTTCCTTTAAAGTGCAACCAGTAAATTGTCCATGGCGCTTGTTCATCTGCTGCGTATTCGTGAGAAGTATTAGTCGGAAGCAATACGAAATCGCCGGCCGATAATGCATATTTCTTCTCTCTGATCCTGGCCCATCCCTTTCCTTTTATACAGTAGATCAGGATGTTTTGGTCTATCCCATGACTTCTTAGCCTATAGTGATGTTGGGCATTTGGATAGTAGCCGATATCCGTGATATGTAATTGCTTGACTATGGGATGATTTTCAAAATGCTGATGAAGGATTTTGCCGGGTATTATAATTGCCCTCTGTCCTTTAAATCCTTCTCTTTTTTTAGTTGGGGTCATTTTGCAATATAATAAAATAGTCCACCATTACCACAAGTTACTCTATCTGCAAGATTTTAAGTCTGTTTAGTTTTGCCAATCGTATGATGATTTACAGGCGAGCTTGAGTCACTGAATTTTATACCGGGAATGCTGTAGTTGGTCATCTGAAGTGCATGATTCATAAAGTGCCTGTTAAGTCAAATCAATTGATCCCTACCTTGGTCGCGGAATTCATTGTTTGAGCTGGTTTTATAAAATGCTGTATGGAAAAGTCTGTTTTAGTTTGGCAAGAAACGGTTGTTTTGCCTACTTATAATATTGGCGCTCCGGAAAAAAATCCAATTTTCCTGGAAAAACGGGTCTACCAGGGCAGTAGCGGAACCGTGTATCCTCATGCAGTTGTAGAAAGGGTTGAAGATGAAAAGAAAGATAAAGCATACACTGCTTTGTTCCTGGAAAATACCTACTTGAAAATCATGATCCTCCCAGAGCTCGGTGGCCGCATTCACCGGGCTTATGATAAAATCAGGAATCGTGATTTTGTCTATCATAACCAGGTCATAAAACCCGCGTTGGTGGGATTAACCGGTCCCTGGATCAGCGGGGGCATCGAGTTTAACTGGCCTCAACATCACCGCCCATCTACTTTTTTACCTGTTGATTTTACAATACAAGAAAATGCCGATGGCAGCAAAACCGTTTGGGTAAACGAAGTCGAACTCATGTTTCGTACTAAGTGCCAGGCCGGTTTTACTTTATATCCTGACAAAGCTTACCTGGAAGTCAAAGGCAAATTATTTAACCGCTCCCTATTACCTCAAACTTTCCTGTGGTGGGCCAATCCGGCAGTCAAAGTAAATGACCATTATCAATCTGTTTTTCCTCCTGATGTACACGCAGTATTTGATCATGGCAAAAGGGATGTATCAGATTTCCCAATTGCTACAGGAACTTATTACAAAGTGAATTATGCACCGGGCACTGATATTTCACAATATAAAAATATACCTGTACCAACATCTTATATGGCCATTAAGTCAAACTGTGATTTTGTTGGTGGGTATGAGCACGATACACAATCCGGGATACTTCATGTGGCTAATCATCATATTTCCCCAGGCAAAAAACAATGGACATGGGGCAATGGCGATTTTGGACAATCCTGGGATAGAAACCTGACTGATGAAGATGGACCATACATTGAATTGATGACGGGAGTGTTCACAGACAACCAACCTGATTTTTCCTGGTTACAACCAAATGAAGAAAAGACTTTTGAGCAATATTTTATGCCATACTATAAAGTTGGAATGGTAAAAAATGCTACAAAAAAAGCGATGATCAATGTGGAAGTAAATGAAAAAACAGTTTCGGTAATTGTGTATGCCACGGGTAACTATCCGAAAAGCAGCATCAATATTTATAATAGTAACCGTGAAATAATAAAAGAGTTCCAAGCCAACCTGTCTCCGGAGCAAGTATTTGAAGTGAGCTTTGAAACATCATGTGTATATAATTCATATGATTTGAAAGTAGATGTAGTAAGCGAAAATGGAAAGGTCCTGGTTAATTATGAGGCAATTGAAACAGAATCCCCGGAAATTCCACAAGCTGCAACACCTGCAAAACATCCTTCCGAAATAGAGAGTATTGAAGAATTATACCTGAACGGGTTGCATATTGAACAATATCGCCATGCTACTTACCAGGCATCAGATTATTATGCTGAGGCATTACGGAGGCAACCAAACGATAGCAAGTGTAATAATGCGATGGGCTTACAACTATTAAGAGGTGGTCAATTCACAAAAGCTGAGGCTCATTTTAGACAAGCAATTAAAACACTCACTTCAAGAAATCCCAATCCTTACGATGGAGAACCTTATTATAATTTAGGGATAAGCCTGCAATTCCAGGATAGGTTACCTGATGCATACGATGCGTTCTATAAGGCTACCTGGGCTGATTCCTGGCAGCATAACGGGTTCCTGCAATTAGCAAGAATAGATATAGCAAAAAATAATTTTTCTGAGGCATTTATGCTGATTGAAAAATCATTGCTCAGAAATTATCACAGTCACTCCGCGAGGCATTTAAAAACAGTTGCGCTAAGAAAATTAAAGAACTACGCCACAGCTTTTGATTGTATCAGCGACTCACTGGAAATTGATCCTTTCAACTTCGGATGCAGTTTTGAAAAATATTTGCTATTAAAAGAAACCGGCGAATATTCAAAGGCTGAAGAGCAATTGAAAGGTCTTCAATCAATAATAAGAAATGCCGCCAATAATTACCTGGAGTATGCTTTTGATTATGGCAATGCAGGATGTTTTACAGAAGCTATCGAACTGTTGCAATTGTATGTAAAGGGAAACGATGATGCATATCCAATGGCATACTATGCTATGAGTTACTTTGCTGCAAAGGGTGGTGATGAACAAGCAGCAAAAATATTTGCGCAAGAAGCTTATAACTGCAAACCGGATTATTGCTTTCCTAATAAACTGGAAGAGATCAAAGTATTGCAATACGCAATTGCTGCCAATCCAGCAGATGATAAAGCATTCTACTATCTTGGAAATTTATGGTTTGGTATGCGTCAATATACTGAAGCTATAAATGCTTTTGAAAAAAGTATAGCCATCAATTCATCATTTCCTACTGCGCACCGGAATCTTTCTTTACTATACTTTAATAAAGAACTACATCCGGGTAAAGCTCTTCAGGCCCTCGAACTTGCCTTTTCCCTGGATAAAAATGATGCGAGGGTTTTAATGGAGTTGGATCAGTTATACAAAAGACTGAATTACCCCACAGAAGGACGTTTGGAAATTTTAAATAAGTACAGCGCACTTGTTGTGCAGAGAGATGATCAGTACCTGGAAAAAATTTTACTTGAAAATAGCCTGGGTAATTACAAGACTGCAAAGAAAATGCTGGAAGAAAGAATTTTCCATCCATGGGAAGGCGGAGAAGGAAAGGTTATTCGCCAGTATTTAATTTGTCATGTAGAGCTTGCCAAGAAAGCTATTCTCGAAAAGCAATTTGACACCGCCCTTGGTTTATTGAAAGCTGCAGAACAATATCCTGAAAACTTAGGTGAGGGAAAATTACTTGGAACACAGGAAAATGATATTCATTATCTGCAAGGCTGTGTTTATGAAAAAATGGGAATGAATGAGCAGGCAATCGAAAAATTTAAGCAAGCAACCGAAGGGATCAGTGAACCTGTTCAAGCAATTTTTTATAATGACCCGCAGCCGGATAAAATAGTATACCAGGGATTGGCATGGCTAAAGTTGGGCCACCCGAAAAAAGCAGAAATGATCTTTCACCGCCTGATTGAATTTGCTGATCAGCACTTCAATGACGAGATCAAGATTGACTATTTCGCTGTTTCACTTCCTGATCTGCTGGTATTTGACACAGATTTGACTGAGAAGAATAAAAATCATTGTCATTATTTAAAGGGCTTAGGTGATTTGGGCTTAAAGAATTATACATCATCAGCAAATCTTTTAAACAATGTTTTACGACAAGATGCGAGTCATGTAGGAGCGATAATTCACCTGGATATGATCAATTTTTTACTACAGCAAAAAGAAACTGATTTTGATAAAATAAAGATCAATTGAACGAATAAAAGGCGGGGTTTACCGGCTTTTTCAACTTTTTAAATTTAAACAAGCAACATTATGAACCTAGATGTTTTCCGGATTCGCCAGGGGCGATTTTTAGCACAAAATCGCCGTATTTTGTGTTTTACTGTTATTGCACTGGCTGTGTCCTGCATAACAGTCAATAATACGTATGCACAAGAGGGAACGGTTTCACAACCACAAAAACAAACTGTACACGGCACGGTTACTGATGAAGCTGGCAACCCTTTACAAGGTGTTTCAATAACAGTAAAAGGTAGCACCAAAAGTGTTGCTACGAATGAAAGAGGCCAGTATACAATCGGCATTCCCGAAGGGAGTGCTAAAATTCTGCAATTTTCATTTATTGGTATGGAGACCCACGAAGTGAACATTAAAAATCAGCAGGAAATAAGTATCTCGATGAAGCCTGCTGAAAAAAATGAACAGGAAGTAGTGGTAGTAGGTTATGGTACGCAGAAAAGACAGGCTGTAACAGGTGCAGTAGTAAAGGCCGACCTGAAGAGCTATGAAAATGTAACCGTAAACAATATCCTGGAAACATTGAAAGGTACAGTAGCAGGTTTGAATGTTGGTGAAGCCAATACCGCTGGTGGTGTACCTGGTGTTTCTATCAGGGGGACTAACTCCATTGCCGCTTCCACCTCCCCTTTGATCGTTTTGGATGGGGTGATCTTCAGTGGTTCGCTCGCTGATATTTCTCCCGCTGATGTTGAAAGTGTAACCATACTTAAGGATGCAAGTGCAGCCGCAGTATTCGGTTCACGTTCCGCTAATGGTGTTATCCTGATTGAATCTAAAAAAGGGACAGGTGTGAATGGTAAGCCTAAGTTTGAAATTCGTACAAGCTATGGCAGTATCAGCGAACTGAAACCATTAGAAGTGTATGGTGCGCAGGGATACATGCAGCGTTTGAATGATATACTGAATGATAATGGTACAGTTGTTCCTATGGATCAAACACCTAACTACCTGCAGCTTAATGAAAAAGTGAATTATAATGCAACCCCTGATCATCAGCCTACTTTGAAAGATCCTTACAGTCTTTTCCGTCAAACAGGTTATAATTTCAATACTTCCCTGAGTGTTTCTCAGCGGACAGATAAGATGAGCTACTATCTTTCAGGTA
>DATDIX010000041.1:0-86772 GCA_036520835.1 Chitinophagaceae bacterium
GCTGTATTACCCGTACCTATGGCACTAAAGCATTTATTGGAGGAAGAAATAAAGTGGAACTATGGATGAAAGAAGCCGGGTTGCAAACAAGAACAGATAATATCGGGAATGTAAGAGGCAGGTTGTTATCGAAAAATACAAATGCCAAAACTTTTGTGATCGCTTCGCATATCGACACCATTATCAATGCCGGCAAATTTGATGGCCCTATGGGTGTATTAATGGGGCTTGACCTGGTTGAGCAGGTCATTCAGTCAAAAGCAGAAATCCCTTTCCATATTGAGCTGATCGGTTTTTGTGATGAGGAAGGCTGCCGGTTTCATACAACTTACCTGGGGAGCAAAGCGGTTGCGGGTTCATTTGATGATTCAATACTCGATACAAAAGATGCAAAGGGTATTTCCCTTGAACAGGCGATCAAAGAAGCCGCCGGCAATGTAAATAACCTGAGTAAAGATGCGATTGCAAAGCAGGATTGGTTGGGCTATTTTGAAATCCATATCGAGCAGGGCCCCGTGCTATTTGAGAAAAATATTCCTGTTGGGTTGGTTACCGCTATTGCGGGTCAATGCAGGGCAGGTATGGTGTTTAACGGGGAAGCAGGACATGCAGGCACGGTACCGATGGATATGCGGAAGGATGCGCTGGCCTGTGCAGGAGAATTTGTTTTAGCAACAGAAAGTTTTGCAAAGGCTCATAAAAAAAACCTGGTGGCGACAGTTGGCAAACTTCATATCATTCATTCGGCCAGTAATGTAATTCCCGGCGAAGTGATAGTGAGCCTGGACCTGAGAAGTGCGGATGAACCGGTGCTTTCCTCTTCATACGATGCTATAAAGAGAATAGCAGAAGACATTTGTAAGAAAAGGAAAATTGTACTGGAATGGAATTTGATCCAGCAAACTAAACCGGTAACCTGTGATGCAGCCATGAATAAGTTTTTGTCGGGTTCAATCAAAGGATCGGGATATGAAGTGGTGGATCTGGTTAGTGGCGCCGGGCATGATGCAGTTCCTGTTTCAGCAGTTTCACCCGTGGCAATGTTGTTTGTGAGATGCTTTAAGGGGATCAGTCATAACCCGCTTGAAGATGTTGAATTAAAAGATATGGCTGTGGCCATTGAAGTTTCCGATAACTTTATACAACAGTTAATAGCAACTCATCATTCTAAACCTTAAACGCATAACTGACCTCATGGAAATATCAGCCTTAACAAGAAGCGTAGTAAAAAGAAACCACGCCATCATCACCCCTGACGGGTATATCAACAGCAATGTTCCGGGTTGGGCCAACTGCACCACGAATGTCATCATCAATGAAGCGATGGGGGCAAAGTTTTCGCAGATACTGACAACGCTGAACAGTAATGGCGAAATAAAAGGAGAAACGGATCTTTCCGAGATATTCTTCTATGTGGTAAAAGGGAAATGCCATGCTAATGCCGGCGGTGGTGAGAAGTCGCTTACCAGGGGACATTATGTGTATGTTCCTGTCGGAACACCTTATCAATTCAATAGTGAAGAAGAAGGGACGCAGGTACTCAGCTTTCATAAAGTATATGAACCGCTCCCGGGTGATTATTCCAATCATCCCCCGGTCATTTTTGATAAGTCAGCCGGTGACGGGGAAGCTTATCTCGGCGACCCGGCTTTACGATTGCAGGTATTGTTGCCAGATAAGCCGAACTTTGATATGGCGGTGAATATTTTTACCTACGATCCCGGCGGTCACCTGCCTTTTGTGGAAACACATATCATGGAGCATGGGTTATTGTATTTGCAGGGCCAGGGAATTTATAAGCTCGGTGACCAATGGTACCCGGTAAAGAAAGGCGATTCTATCTGGATGGCACCCTATTGCCAGCAATGGTTCACGGCGATGGGCAAGGAGCCGGCAGTGTATATTTATTATAAGAATGTGAATCGGTTTCCAACGATACAGTAAATGGTGAGTTGTGAATGGTGAGCAGGCTATCTCACCACTGACCACTCACCACTGACCATTGACCACTCACGATCATGACACTTCACGAACTAAACACATTACCCAAGCAACAACTCATCGAAGAGCTGACCAAATGCTGCGGTTCACCCGCATGGGTCAATAAAATGCTGCCTTTCTTTCCGGCAGATGATTTAGTTGAACTATTAGAAGATGCCGAAGAGCAATGGTGGAAATGCAGCGAAGAGGATTGGAAAGAAGCTTTTGCGCATCACCCGAAGATCGGCGATGTGAGATCATTGCAAAGGAAATTTGCTTCTACCGCTCATTGGGCTTCAGGCGAGCAAAGCGGGGTTAGTACTGCATCCCAGAAAACGATCGAAGCCCTTGCAGAAGGGAACAGGAAGTACGAAAATAAATTCGGTTATATCTTTATTGTCTGTGCTACGGGGAAGTCAGCCGGAGAGATGCTGGAAATGCTGGAATCAAGATTACTCAATGATCCCGCAACCGAAATGGAGATAGCTGCTGATGAACAAAATAAAATAACCAAATTACGGTTGGAAAAACTATTAGAATGAGCCAGCTTACCACGCATATTCTTGATACGACAAAAGGAAAGCCTGCACCAGGGGTCCCTGTTATTTTGTACCAGCACAAAAAAGAAGAATGGATAGAAATAACAAAAGGTATTACCAATAATGATGGCCGTATCCCCGATCTCCTTAAAAAAGGCGTGATCATGGAACCGGGAATATATAAGCTGTGGTTTGACACTCAGTCTTATTTTGCCAAACAATCTGTTCAAAGTTTTTACCCATTTGTTGAGATCAGTTTCCGCGTTGCAACGGAAGAACATTACCATGTTCCATTATTACTGAATCCGTTCGGATATTCTACCTACAGGGGATCTTAGAACGAACAATGCGCAAAAGGGTCACAAAGAAATAATACACAGCGTCTCCCCGCCTCTGCGGTTAAAATATTTACATTAGCTAAATTTTTCAACATGAACTTTTCCATCCCCGATAACGAAAAGGAAACCTTACTCAGCTCATTAAAGACCGCTAACATGAAGTTCCAGCAAACCTATCCCGGCGATAAACCTGATCGCCAGCCGGTGCATACCGTGTATGGAGGAGCCAATCTTTTTAAATCGGACACCTGTGTAAAAATGGGTGAGGTCGCTTTGAAAAGCCTGCAAACTTATGCGCCCAATTTTGCTGTACTTGCAGATGTATTGCAACTGCAGGGATTCTTGGAACTTCCTTCTTCCGATAGTAAGATAGAAAAGCTGGTGAAAAAATTAGACAAGATGAGTGAGAAGAGAAGAAGAGAGGACCCGGCATGGCTGGCTTATTCTGTCTATAACAAGATCATCAAAAAATTAAGAACAGAAGCCGTAGAAGATTTCCGGATTGACTTTGAAGATGGATTTGGCAACCGCCCCGATGAGGAAGAGGATGCAACGGCAGTAAATGCGGCCACTGAACTGGCAAAAGGAATGAAGCTTGACACTGTTTCTCCTTTTATAGGGATAAGAATAAAACCCTTTACAGAAGACCTGAAATCGCGGGGTGTAAGAACGCTGGATATTTTTCTGACCACATTACTGGAAAAAACAAAAGGCAAACTTCCGGGCAACTTTGTAGTGATGCTGCCCAAAGTGACCATACCGGAACAGGTAATAACCCTGATCCGTTTGTTCGAGATCATTGAAAAGAAAAATAACCTCACTCCAGGTTCATTGAAGATGGAAACGATGGTAGAAGCTACGCAGATCATCATGGATGATGAAGGAAGAAACCCGCTGATGAAGATTATACGGGCCAGCGAAGGAAGATGTATCGCTGCACATTTCGGGACTTACGACTATACAGCTTCCTGCGGCATCACTGCGAAATACCAGACCATGGATCATCCTGTTTGTGACTTTGCCCATCACATGACCAAAGTTGCATTGGGAGGAACGGGAATATTTTTATCTGATGGCGCTACCAATGTAATGCCGGTTGCGCCAAACCGGGGAGAAAAGCTGTCGAAAGAAAAATTGAAAGAGAACATGGAATCGGTGCACAATGCCTGGCGCATCGGGTATAGTCATACCATGCATTCACTCATCAATGGTTTTTACCAGGGATGGGACCTGAACCCTGCACAATTACCGATGCGGTATGCCGCTACTTATACTTTCTTTTTAAGCAGTTATGATGATGCTTTGTTCCGGTTAAAGACATTTGTGGACAGGGCGGCGATCTCTACATTGACAGGAGATATTTTTGATGATGCCGCAACGGGACAGGGATTACTCAATTTCTTTTTAAAAGCGATGAACTGCGGAGCGATCACGGAAAAAGAAGCCCTGGCGACGGGTTTAACATTAGATGAAATAAGAAGCCGGTCTTTTTATAAGATACTGCAGGGAAGAAGGGGGAAGAAATAGGTGTGAGCTGTCAGGTGTGAGTTGCCTGCTGTCAAATAAATTGTGATATGCATACTCTTTAATGTTTCTACAAACTATAATCTCACAACCAACAGCTCACACCTGACACCTGTTCCTTAAATTTGCCAACTAAACTTCTCTTGCATGACGATTGCTGTATTAGGAGCCGGAATGGTGGGCCGTGCTATTGCGCTGGACCTTGCTAAAGATTATAAAGTAACGTCTTTTGACCTCAGCGGCGCCAATCTCTCAGCATTAAAAGAACGCAGCACTATCATACAAACAGTAGCTGCTAATCTTTCTCAATTTGATGAATATAAGAATTGGTTATCTCCTTTTGATCTTGTCGTAACCGCTGTTCCCGGATTTATGGGATATAAAACACTGGAAGCTGTTATCAATGCCGGTAAGCATGTAGTGGATATTTCTTTTTTTCCTGAAGATGCTTTGCAATTGGATGAACTGGCCAAAGAAAAGAATGTTACGGCCATCACTGATTGCGGGGTTGCTCCGGGTGTCAGCAATCTCATCATTGGCAGGTATAATGAAGAAATGAAAATAACATCTTTTGAATGTTATGTAGGAGGATTACCCAAAGAAAGAAAACCACCGTTTCAATATAAAGCCCCCTTCTCGCCTGTTGATGTGATACAGGAATATATCCGTCCGGCAAGACTGGTGGAAAGAGGGAAAATCGTTACTAAACCCGCTTTGAGTGAAAGAGAGCTGATGGTATTCGATGGAGTGGGTGAACTGGAAGCTTTCAACACTGACGGGCTTCGTTCATTGATCTATACAATGGGGCATATCCCGGATATGAAAGAAAAGACACTGCGTTATCCCGGCCATATTGATTTGATCATTGCCTTGCAGCAGGCCGGATTTTTTGATACAACCCCGCTTCGTATCGATGACAGGGATATCACCCCATTGGAATTTACATCAAAGCTGCTGGTCGATCAATGGAAGCTGGGGCCTGAAGAGGAAGAGTTTACTGTAATGAAAGTAGTAATAAAAGGAAAAAACAAAACAGTGGAATATAATTTGCTTGACAGGTATGATCCCGTTACAAAAACTTCATCCATGGCGAGAACAACCGGCTATACCTGTACTGCGGCGGTGAACCTCATGGCAAAAGGGTTGTTCAGGGAGAAAGGCGTTTTTCCACCAGAACTGGTGGGGAAAGACAAAAACTGTTTTGAGTTTGTAATGAAGTATTTAGAAGACAGAAAGGTGAACTGGAAAATGAGCTGACAGGGGGTGGTATAAAAAAATGTGCGGGATGAGCCCAAAGTTTTTTAAATTACATACCCAGCAATTCTTTATTGTTCAAATAAATTTCAGGGTTTATGAAAAAGCTATATTATTTCGCTGCCGCTTGTGCCGCTTTTGTTTTGTTAGTTGCAGCCAACCGGTCAACCAGCCACCCGTACGGATTGAAAACAGGAACAGCTGATGTAAAATCTATTAGTGCCATAGCGTTTGGGCCTGATGGTATTCTTTTTCTTGGCGATTCCAGGTCGGCTGCTGTTTTTGCCATTGATACCAAAGACAAAACCATGGTAGAGAAAGCCGCTGCGGTAGAGATCAAAAATATTGATCAGAAGATCGCAGCTGCATTAGGCACCGAAGTCAAAAATATCCGGATACAGGATATTGCCGTCAACCCTATATCCAAAAAAATATATTGTGCCGTGCAAAGCAGTGACGGAACACCTGTATTACTGAAGCTCGAAGGAGATAAAATACAGGCGGTAAGTTTTAAAGACATTGAGTTCAGCACTATTTCCATTGCCAATGTTCCTGGCGAAGACGTTAAAGACAGAGGTGGCCGTCCATTGCGTGATCAATCTATCTCTGACCTTAATTATTCAGATGGCAGTGTATTGCTAAGCGGACTTTCCAACCAGGAGTTTGGTTCTACATTCAGGAAAATTGCTTTTCCTTTTTCTGACAAACAGGAACAATCTTCATTAGAGATCTTTCATGCTGCGCATGGTAAGTATGAGACCAATTCACCGATACGGACTTTTACAACGGCGGAACTGAATGGCAAAAAATACCTGGTGGCCAGCTATACCTGTACTCCATTGGTTTTATTCCCGCTGGATGAATTAAAAGCTGGCAAGCATGTAAAAGGTAGAACAGTTGCTGAATTTGGCGCCGGCAACTCACCGATTGATATGGTGACGTTGAAAAAAGACGGGAACTCCTATCTTTTCATGGCGAATTCAAACCGGCCGGTGATGCGGATAAATTATAAGAATATTGAAACCTATGAAGGCGCACTTACTGAACCGATAAAAGAAAGTTATTCGACAGCCGGGGTGAATTTTGTCACATTGCCCACCGTGAACGTGTTGCAAATGGATAAACTGGATGATACACAAGTACTGGTACTGCAACGCAGGGCTAATGGCGATCTTGATCTCTGGACCGCAAGGGGAGACAGGTGGATATAATGCTTACTAACCCGGTTAACAATAAAAAGATCAGGCGACCTGTTGTATGGTGCCTGGTCTTTTCTTTTTTATTGATAAGTTGTTCGGATATTAAAAAAGACCCCCTGCCGGTTTCAATACAATGGCAGAACAACAGGGCGGTAAGCATGACCATCCCGCGGGAGCTATTACAAGGAGTTGCCAAAGATTCTGTCGAACAACTATTGCACATACAACTGGAAAACACCAATACACCGGTATTGGGAGAATACATAATAACAGATGAGGCAGTGGTATTCCGGCCACTGGTAGCTTTTACCCGGGGATTAAATTATGAAGTATGGTTCTCCGGTAAGCTGTTAAACAAAGTAGTGATACCGTCGGGCAGTACTCACGATGCGCCGAAAATAGTTGCTGTTTACCCGACCAGTGATACAGTACCGCTAAACTTATTAAAGATCTATATCGTTTTCTCCAAACCAATGCAGGAAGGACAATCGCTGAACAATATAACTGTGATCAAAAATCAACGTGATACCGTTCCTTCGGTTTTTCTTGACCTTGAACTATGGAATAATGAAAGAACGATACATACACTATGGCTTGACCCCGGCAGGATCAAACGTGACCTGCAACCAAATAAAACGATGGGTGCGCCTTTACAACAGGGAGAAAGTTACCAGGTGATCATCAAACAGGATTGGCGTGATGTAGAAGGCGTTTCGCTGGCATCCGAATACCAAAGGGATTTTGTAGTGGGCTTAAGGGATAGCTTATCTCCGGATGCAGAAAGCTGGACGATCCATACACCAAAAGCAGGGGGCCATGAGCGGCTGAAGATAGACCTCCATGAGTCATTAGATTATGTGCTGCTTAAAAATACCGTTCGTGTTGTTGATAAAACCGGGAAAGTTATAAATGGCGTTATTGAAACAGCCGCAGAAGAAACGATCCTGTATTTCACTCCATCGGGTGAATGGAGCCCCGGCGATTATACTCTTGAAATAGAATCACGGCTTGAAGACCTGGCGGGAAATAACCTGAACCGGTTATTTGATAAAGACCTTACCCGGCAAAGTAAAAAGGCGACGAAGGAAATTTACAAAAGATCATTTCGTGTTCAATGAAGAATGTTGATGTATAAAATGTTTGGATAAGGGTAAATAAAAAAGCGTTTCAAACATTGAAACGCTTTAATTATATAATTGCTCCGCTTCGGCGGAGGGCTTTTATTCCGCTTCTGCCACTACTTCTTTCACTTCCGGTATCATTCTTTTCATCATGCCTTCAATACCTGCTTTCAGTGTGATCATAGATGAAGGACAGCCACTGCAGCTTCCCTGTAACATCAGGTTCACTACGCCGTCATCATAGCTTCTGAACTGTATGGCGCCGCCATCCATTTCAACAGCAGGCTTTACATAATTTTCCAACAGCTCTTTAATACGCTTCACCACATCGTCATCATCGGCAGATACTTCATTGCTGCTTTCCTTTTTGATGCTCACCACTTCTTCTTCATTGATCACTGCTTTGCCTTCTTCAAGATAATCTTTTAAGAACTGGCGTACAGAAGGGATCACATCCTGCCAATCGGTTTCTGTTGTTTTGGTCAGTGTCACAAAATTGCTGGCGATAAAGACTGCTTTGATAAAAGGAAAACCAAACAACTCTGTTGCCAGGGGTGAAGGTTTTGCGCTTGTGGCATCCGGAAAATCGATGCTTTTGCCGGGATAGAGAAGCTTATTCGCCACAAACTTCATGGTTTCCGGGTTCGGGGTCATTTCTGTATAAATGCTGATAACGGGATTACCTGTTTTGATCATATCTCACTATTTGATGTGTAAAAATAACAATAAAACCCTGCCATTGTTTACGAAGATGGAAAACGATGCCTGTAGCGGATTTGATGGAATTCAGCCTTTATTCCAGGCGGTTTAAAGAAAAGGGTGGGTGGTTATTGCCCTGTAATCCGTGAAAATCAGATTAATCAGTACTATCCGTGTTCTATTCCCTGAATTTTCCTGATTTTTTCAGGTATCGGACAAGGGCATAAACCAGTACCAGGAAGGAAAGAGATATAATGAGGGCAGTATTCCGCACATCCTCATTATTTCCTGTGAGCTCAGGATAATTCAATAGAAGTAATAATACGATACCCACCAGCCAGATAAACTGAGTGGTATGTTCTTTCAATATCCAGCGCCGCCAGTTGAACTGCATGCTGCCGAATGTTTTGCCAATACCGTTCAGGTTGGGAAACCAGCGGTTCGCTTTTTTACAATACTCATCAAACCCGGCGCCGAATTTACCACGAAGAAAATTTTCTTCGGCCAGCACAATGGCCTGGTAAATGAATAAGAAAACCGGGATCATGATGGCTGTATAGAATAAGGAATTAGCCAGGATACCCACACCCAGTAACATTAATATATTGCCGACATACAGGGGATTGCGGCAATGATTAAAGATGCCTTCGGTCACCAATCCTTCTGCATAGGGTTTGCCTTCCTTACCGCCGCGAACAATATAAGCCAAACCAATTGTTAATCCACGAATCAACTGGCCCAGGCAGGTAATGAATAGGCCAATAGTGACCGGCCATATATAATAGAACTCACCACATTTTTCTTTGGAGAACAATGGCCATGAGGGAATGAACAAAGCGCCGTAAAAAAGAATGAATATCCAGTTACGATATTTAAAAAAGAAATTGCCGATTGATACCATGATTATTTTTTATTAAGCCCGGAAGCCGGAAAGCAAAAGCCTGAAAGAAACAGCAGGTTACCCGGGGTGTCTTCCGGACTGTACAGGCATTCCGTCTTTTGGTCTATTTCTTTACAGCAATAAGCCCCGCGAAATTAAACCACTTGAAGAAAACCTCGCAATGTGCAAAGCCTTTATCACGAAGCAGGGTGATGTTCTCACTTAATTTATAAGGGACCAATACATTTTCAAGGGCTTCCCTTTTCTGCGAGATCTCCATCTCACTGTAATTATTACGTCTTTTGTAATTATAATAGTAGTTGATAAAGTCCCGGTTGAAATTGCTTTCTTCGGCTAATATCTTTTCTACCAATATTAATACGCCGCCGCGGTTCAGGCCCTTATAGATATCTGTCAATAACCGTTCCCGGTATATTGGTCTTACAAACTGGAGGGTAAGGCAAAGCACCACCACCGAAGCATTTTCAATTTTTACTCCCTGCCCCAGGTCGGCGCAGCGCAATTCATAATCACGGGAAAAGCCGATCTCCATTAATTTGGATTTGCATTTATCCAGCATTTCCTGTGAATCATCTATGCCGATAAAGCGGATATCGGGATTGACCAGGGTATCCATACCGATCATAGTAGTACCGGTGGAGCAACCCAGGTCATAGACAAAACTTTCTTCCCGGGCATGATCGGCAGCCAACTCAGCCATCATTCGCTGTATTTCTCCATAAAAGGGTACCGATCGGTTCACCATATCATCAAATACTTTGGCTACATTGGCGCCAAACTTAAAATCACTGGCTTTTTCTATCTCTTCTTTAAAAACTTCATCTTTGCCCATAATAGTAAAAATAAGAGGCACAAAGTAAAACATTTTACCTGAACCGTGAGTTGATAAGTTAACAGCGGAACCCCGTATCCGCTTACCCGCCTCTTAACTTGTTAATTATAAAAATGAAGAAAAAAATATACCATCTCGGCAATTGCACCACATCGCAGGCCATTATCAAAGAAACACAGGTGGATAAAAAAGGATTTGAGATGCAGGACATCAAATTTGAAAAGATAACATCCGCCCAGCTGGAAGAAATGAAGAAGATGGCAGGCAGTTACGAAGCCCTGTTCAGCCGCCGGGCGATGAAGTATAAAGAGTTTGGTTTAAAAGACAGGAAGCTGGAAGAAAAGGATTACCGGAATTTCATCCTCGATGAATATACTTTTCTCAAAAGACCTGTTGTAATCATTGATGACAAAATATTTGTTGGCAGTGAGAAGAAAACTGTGGAAGCATTGAAGAAGTCGGTTAAATAATTGATCCAAAGGATGATTAAGTTATTAACCCGCCATTGTATTTTGGTCATTGGTTTTTCCCTCAATGATGTTCAGCAGTTCAGGGTGTGCCTTCTTCTCTTCTTTCAGAATAAAATAAGCAATAATAGCACTGAGCAGCATAAGGATCGCCCCGAGTAAAAAAGCAGCGCCGGGAAAATAGACCGGACCGGTCTTGCTGGTAAAATAAGAAAACACATAGGACATGAGCAAAGGGCCAACGATCATGGTAACACTCATCAGGCTGGTCATCGTTCCCTGTAATTCACCCTGTTCAGTGGAAGGCACATGGCCTGAAATGATCGCCTGCAACGCAGGACCGGCAATACCACCGAGACAATATGGAACGAGGAAAGCAAACATCATCCATCCCTGTGTGGCAAATGCAAACAGGAATAATCCAATTGAATAAAGGAACAGACCCCAGTAAATACTTTTTTCATTTCCTATCCTGGGCGTCAATACCCTGATCAGGCCTCCTTGTACGGCAGCTACCAGTATTCCGACAACTGCTAATGATGCCCCGATCAACCCCTCACTCCAGTGAAATTTTTCAATATTAAAAAAACTCCATGTGCTTTGCACGGAATGAGCAGCGATATAAACCAGGATCAAGGAAGAGATCAATCCCCCGATAGCGGGGTATTTTTTCAGCATGAGGAATGAACCGACAGGATTAGCTCTTTTCCATTCAAACTTTCTTCTTTTATCCGGGGGCAATGACTCCGGCAAAACAAAATAGCCATAAATGAAGTTGAGACCAGCCAATATAGCGGCTGCAATAAAAGGAACACGGGGACCTAACTCACCGAGCAGGCCACCCAATGCAGGCCCGATGATAAACCCGAGTCCAAAAGCAGCGCCGATCATTCCGAAATTTTTGGCCCTTGTTTCTGCTGTACTGATATCGGCAATATAAGCAGCCGCAGTAGTAAAACTGGCACCGGTGATACCGGCAATAATACGGCCTGCAAATAACCAGATAATGTTTGGCGCCAATGAAAGAAACACATAGTCAATAGCAAAACCAAGGAGGGAAGCAAGTAACACAGGTCTTCTTCCGAAACGATCGCTGAGGTTGCCGATGACCGGGGCAAAAAGAAATTGAGGTATGGCATAGGCGAACGTAAGCCAACCACTGTATTTGGTGGCTTCGCTGATGCCGCCATCTACCATCTGTTCCAGTAATTTTGGAATAACCGGGATGATCAGTCCCCATCCTGTCACATCAATAACAAGGGTGATAAATATAAAACCTATTGCTGCATTGCGTGATGGAGCCATGAAAAGGACGTATCATGCAAAATTGCCGGATTTTTTGGATCAGATTGATTATATTTTAAATAAATTCAGGTATGAAAAAGAGAAATTAACAAGATATAAGAAAGTACCTTTGCTGTCACTTCTATTTTTTCCTTTCCTTTGAAAATGGCTTTAATTGATTATTCATTTAAAATAAGAGCATATGCGTTTACAACAGATTATCGTTGCAGTATTACCGGTTGTTTTTCTTTTTTCCTGCGTCAGTTCTAAAAAGTTCAAAAAATCACAGGCTGACTATGCCACACTCCAGGGTCAGCATACTCAATTGCAGGGCAATCTTACGGATTGTAATAATGAAAAAGCCGAGCTGAACCGCCAGAAGTCAGGATTGGAAAACGATATCGTTAACCTGAACAAGCAGATTGATTTGCTGAAACAAAACAATACCCAGGCGCTGAAACAACTGGAAGACATGTCTGTCATTTCAAGCACACAGGCGGAGAGCATCAGGAAATCCATGGAGAACATAGGAGCAAAAGACACCTATATACAAACATTGCAGCAGCAAATGGCGAGAAAGGATTCACTGAACATGGCCCTGGTGATGAACCTGAAAGGCGCAATCGGCAATTTGGACGACCAGGATATCAATATTAAAGTAGATAAAGGCGTAGTGTATATTGATATATCCGATAAGCTTCTTTTTAAAAGCGGTAAGTATGAAGTGACAGACCAGGCAAACACTGTATTGGGCAAGGTCGCTACCGTATTAAAGAATCAGCCGGATATTGAGTTTATGGTAGAAGGGCATACGGATAACGTACCGTATAAAGGAACGGGCATATTGATCGATAACTGGGATCTTAGTGTAAAGCGGGCCACTGCAGTAGTAAGGATCTTACAGAACCAGTATGGATTAGATCCCGCAAAGATGTCAGCTGCAGGACGTGGTGAATACAAACCCGTTGATGATAATGCGACAAAAGAAGGTAAAGCCGCTAACCGCAGAACAAGAATTGTAATATTGCCGCAATTGGATCAGTTCTTCAAGCTATTGGAAACGAAAAAAGGGTAAATGATTTTTCTTCCCGCAGCCATCCGTAATAGCGGATGGCTTTTTTATTTTACCACTTATATATTTGTAGCCATTAAGTCATCAAATTCAATTATTTTTCTTTTTAAAAATTATAATATGCTTCATTTTTTTGTGCGTTACAGTTTTATCATGGTTATTGGGATCCTTGTTGCGTGTAATGATGATAAAACAAGTGTCGATGACCAGGACGGGCTATCCGCTTTCAGCGCAGATAGTTTAGGGAAGCATATTGCTGAACTTTCTTCCGATGCTTTTATGGGGAGAAAACCTTTTTCTGAAGGGGAAACGAAAACGATTAAATACCTGGAAGAACAATTTGCTGCAGTTGGTTTGGAACCCGGCAATGGTGATAGTTATTTCCAGGAAGTGCCGATGGTAAAGATCAGTACCAAAGCGGTGGATGCCATGCAGGTGCAATCAGCCAAAGGGAACTTCACATTAAAAGGCTTTGATGATTACGTGATCTGGACAGATAAAACAGACTCCGCTATTTCATTCTATAATGATGAACTGGTATTTGCAGGCTATGGAGTAGTAGCGCCTGAATACGACTGGAATGATTACGAAGGACTGGACGTAAAAGGAAAGATCGTTTTGGTGCTGGTGAATGACCCGGGTTTTAATGCGCATGATTCCACTTTATTCAAGGGAAAAACAATGACTTACTATGGACGCTGGACATACAAGTTTGAAGAAGCCGCAAAGCAAGGGGCCAAAGGTTGCCTGATCGTTCATAATACAGAAGCAGCAGCCTATCCTTTTACCGTTGTTCAGAATAACTGGAACGGTTCAAGGCTTCGCCTGGATAACAGGGGTAAACAGGAAACATTGTGTGATGTGATCGGCTGGGTGTCGGGGCCAACAGCAAAAAAACTACTGGAAGCAGCAGGAACGGATACTACTTTATTGGCGAAAGCTGATCAGGAAGGGTTTAAAGGCCAGTCATTGGGTCTGAAACTTTCAACCACTATGCAGGTAAGCACAGAGTATAATAAATCCTACAATGTGATCGGGAAGATAACAGGAAGCAAACATCCTGATGAAACGATCGTTTATACTGCACACTGGGACCACCTCGGAATTGGTAAGGCATACGATAACGATTCTATTTATAACGGAGCATTGGATAATGCCAGCGCTACTTCGGGTTTGCTTGAATTAGCAAGAGGATTTAAAAGTTTAAAAACAAAACCGGAAAGAACGATCGTCTTTCTTTCAGTGACGGCAGAAGAACAAGGCTTATGGGGCTCTGCCTACTACGCACAAAATCCTGTTTACCCCATTAATAAAACTGTTGCCAATATTAATATGGACGGGCTGAACTGGTTTGGAAAAACAAAAGATATAGTTGTAGTGGGTAAAGGACAGAATGACCTGGAGGATTATTTAAAAGAAGCGGCAGAAAAAACAAACCGGGAGATCGCATTTGAACTGCACCCGGAAGCGGGTTCTTATTACCGGTCCGATCATTTCAATTTTGCCAAAGTGGGAGTGCCTGCATTATATACCAGTAGCGGAACAGATATAGAAGGTAAAGGAAAAGATTATGGCAAGCAATTAAAGGAAAATTATACGGCTAAAAATTATCACCGCCCTTCTGATGAATATGATCCGCAAATATGGAAACTGGATGGGGCTATCGCTGACCTGCAATTACTTTTCAGGGTGGGCAGACGGCTGGCATTCGAGAATAAATGGCCGGGGTGGAAAGACAACTCGGAATTCAAAGCGATAAGAGAGAGATCGCTTCAATAATTGTAAGAGCCCGTTATTTACAACTGGTACAGGAAAGTATTTATTTCACTTCCTCAAACATTCCAGTCTGCCGGTTCTTTTTTACATTATTCCAAAGAAAATAGCGGCCATTCATCGCTACATATACACCGGCAGGTAATGTTTGTACAAATGCTAATGCACTGCCAAGATTAAAAAGACCGTCAGAGCTACCGAACTTGATCGGTATCATCGCACCGAACAATACGATCGTTTTGTTCTTTACTTTTTCTGCGAGTACTTTGGCTGTTTCGCTCATGGTATCAGTGCCGTGTGTGATGACGATCTGTGTTTCTTCGCATTGATTGCATTGGTAGGCGATCAGCTCCCGGTCCTCATCGGTCATTTCCAGGCTGTCGATCATCATCAGCGTCCTAATCTCGGTTTTTAGCCGGCATCGGCCCATTTCCAGCAGATCCTGCATATGGGTGTCTTTGAAATAGAGCTGTCCGTTGAGTTCATTGTATTCTTTGTCGAATGTTCCCCCGGTAATAAAAATGCGGATCGCCATAAGTAACTATTGTAAGTGTGAAGATAGAAAATCAGGCCAGTAAGATGCGGGAGTAGCCTGAACAGAATCTAAGGCTATTACACAGGCAATAGAAAAAGTCAAAAAAAAGTGAAGAAAAGTAGCAGGGAATTGTTTTATCTCTTATTTTAGCAGGCCTTTAAACAAAAAAGGCCCTTCCGTAGAAACGGACTGACCTCTAACGATTGCTTGCCATATGAAATTTTTCGATGATCTTTTTAAGTGCTGATAGCTCAGCTTAGTTCTGCAGGATCGGCGCTTTTTCAACAGACCTCTGACGCACTTGCCCTTCTAACGATTGCCTGCCTTTGAATGAACTGTTTCGATGACACGAAAGTAAGGCGGGTTTCTCCGCCACTCAAACCAATTTATTTGTGATTTACGGATGCCAAAACGGTTATTTTTTCGTAAAAAGCCCGCTGGTATTGGGTTTCCGGATATTTTTGTACTATGTCCAACCGCGCAAACGATATATTATTTCAACTAATAAAGTCCCTGGAAAAATCCGAAAAAAGGCATTTTAAACTCTATATCAAAAGAAGTTCCGCCAAAGAAGACCTCAAGATCATCCAGCTTTTTGATGCGGTGGATAAGATGGCTGACTATGATGAAAAGATCTTATTGAAGAAGTTGCCGGGCACCGAAAAAAGGCAGTTGTACAACCTGAAAACCCACCTTTATAAACAGATCCTGGCCAGTCTTCGCCTGCTGAAAAGTTCGGACAGTATTGACCTGCAGCTGAACGAGCAATTTGATTATGCCCATATTCTTTATAAAAAAGGTCTGTTCCATCAAAGCCTTAAAATACTGGATAAGGCAAAAGAAACGGCCAAAGCGCATCAGAAGTTCAATTTCCTGACATTGGTGATCGCACTGGAGAAAAGGATCGAAACGCTTCATATCACCCGCAGTATGATAAACAGGGCCGAGCAGTTGTCGGCTGAAGCTATAGAAGTGGGTAAGCATATTGACATGGTCGCCAGGCTTTCCAATCTTGCTTTACAATTGTATGGATGGTTCATCAAACATGGTCATGCCAGGAATGAAAAAGATGAAGCAGAGGTTATTCAGTTCATGAAAGACAGCCTGCCGGCTGATGCATGGGAACAAACAGGATTTTATGAACGGCTTTACCTGTACCAGAGTTATACCTGGTTTGCATTTATCCGTCAAAACTTCCTGATCTATTACCGCTATTCTAAAAAATGGATCGATCTTTTCATGGAGCAGCCGTTGATGATACGGGTGGAAACAGGTCACTATATAAAAGGATTGCATAACCTGCTGAATGCGCATTTTGACCTCCGTAACTTCAGCAAATTTGAGATCACGTTGAAAGAATTCGAGGAGTTTTCCAAAACAAGCCGGGTAACGGAAAATGATAGTTTTCGCATCCAGTCGTTCATCTATATAGCCAGTGCAAAGATCAACCAGCACTGTATGATAGGAACTTTTAAAGAAGGATTGCCGCTGGTGCCAGGTATTGAAAAAAGATTAGAAGAGTATTCTTTGTTTATTGACCATCACCGTGTACTTGTTGTCAACTATAAGATTGCTATTTTATATTTCGGCAGCGGCGACTATGAAACCTGTATTGATTACCTGCAAAAGATCATCAATGACAATACAGACCTGCGTGACGACCTGCAGAGTTATGCCCGCCTTGTTCATTTGCTGGCGCATTATGAGCTGGGCAATATTGACATCATTGAATCGCTGGCAAGATCGGTCTATCGCTTTATGGCAAAAAAGGAAAACCTGACAATGATAGAAGAAGAAATGCTCAAGTTCCTCCGCCAGTCGTTTAATGTATCTGCCAGGAAAATAAAACCGGAACTGGAAAAACTGCTCAGTAAAGTAAAGCACCTTGAAAAGAATCGTTTTGAAACAAGGGCATTTGCCTATATTGATATTATCTCCTGGCTCGAAGGCAAAGTGTTTGAAAAGCCCATGAGCACTATTATTTATGATAAATACAGGCAAAATAAAAGAAGGATCGATCATTAGTCCTTTTCAATGGTTGCTCTGTCAATCCTCAGCCAGGTATGCGGGAGATGAAAAATGCCTAATAAATGAAATCAATCACAGCGGTAAAGCCATAACTCTTGTGAGGTTGAATGGATACACCGATCTTACTAAAAGAGTTAAGACAGAGAAAGCGATGTCCCAGTGAAGGGACACCCTCGTCAATAAGCAAAGCCATCAGGATAGCTAACGCCTGGTTATGGCCATAATCGCAGCATTCGCCGGTGTAATATTGACTGTCTTCACATTCTGCTGTTCTTCTTTTATGACCTACATAACCTGCCTGCCCGGAAGAAACGGCATGACAGCGGGCACTAACGAAGCAAAGCGAATCAGGATAAAGTAATGGTAATGGTTTTAATTTTCGCAAAGTATCCATTAGTGACTTATATTCATCAATATTGCGCAGGTACCCCTGGTTGCTGTGATCGGGATATTTCTGTAAAACTGTATTGGCAAACAATACAGGGTTTGTACGGAGCAAATTCAGGATATAGACAACGTCCTTTTCCTCCTTGCTGAGGTATCCGGCATTGGCGGCAGTATTACATACCAGGTACCGGGTATTATTCCACTCAGCAGAAAACGCGGCCAGGGGAGAAGTGTGGTTGTTTCTCTCATTTCTGCCAGCAAGCAAGAGAAAGGAGATAATTGGTAAATAGCAGTATAAATACGATCTCATAATAGAATGGTGGTGACAGATACAGATACGAACCCGGAAAGAAATTATTGCGTTTATTGTATTGAATAAAATAACTTTTTGCCGGAAATAAGCGGGAGTTTTTGTTGTTAAACTGTTAACCTTTTTGCCCGTTTCGCTTCAGGACGTAATTTCAGGACTTAATTACTGCATAAAACAAATGAGACCCTTTTTGAAATTACTTATTGTCAATACCTGTCTTTTAACCGGGATCGGCACCAAAGCCCAGCATATTGATGCGGGAATTGCTAGGTATGCAGAGAAATTCAACCCTGAAAGGACCTGGTTGCATTACGACAAAGCCGCTTATTCCGCCGGCGAGACTATCTGGTTCAAAGCGTATATGATGACAGAGATCTTTCCGGCTGATGAAAGCAAAACACTGTACGTTGACTGGATAGACGATAAGGGATCTCTTTTACAACATTCTGTCAGCCCGATCTTAGATGCGGTTACCAACGGGCAGTTTGATATACCGGCAGAGTATAAAGGAAGTTATATACATGTAAGGGCTTATACCAAATGGATGCTCAATTTCGATTCTGCATTTTTGTATAACAAAACGATCAGGATACTTACCAGGAATACCGGCCAGTCAGCAGTAAAACAGGTACCTGTTCCCGGTATCAGTTTTTTCCCGGAAGGAGGGGATGTTATTGCCGGGATCAGTACTAAAATTGCTTTTAAAGCAAATGATCAATGGGGCCGACCTGTTCGTGTAAGAGGGGTTATTCTTAATAACCAGGGAAAAACAGTTGATAGTATAAAAACCATGCATGATGGGATGGGATATTTCTTTCTTACAGCACAGGCAGGAGATAACTATACAGCAAAATGGAAGGATGAAAAAAATGTTGAACGCAGTACACCGCTTCCTGTAATAAAAGAGAATGGGGTATCGCTTGCCGTAACTGTATCGGGAAGTAACCGTTTTCTGAGTGTCCGCTATACGCAGAACGCAGCCATTGCCACAGACACTTTGCATATTGTCGGCACCATGCACCAGCGCCAGGCTTTCAGAATTGCAAGAGCCACTAACGGGCCTTTGATCAAAGCAACTATTCCTGTAACGGATCTGCCAAGTGGCATACTTACTGTCACCATTTTTGATAAACAATGGAATGCGCTGGCAGAAAGGATCACTTTTGTGAATAATGAAGAATACCGCTTTCAACCGGAGATGGAAGTGCGGCACTGGGGGTTGAATAAAAGAGCAAGAAATGAAATAATGATCACCATACCGGATAGCCTGGTCGCTAATCTTTCTGTATCCATAACAGATATGGCGATTGGAACAGACAGCAGCAACACGATCGTTTCTCATCTTTTATTAAGCAGTGAATTGAAGGGCGACATATATAACCCTGCTTATTATTTTTCCAGCCCGGATGATTCAGTAAGCCAGCACCTTGACCTGGTCATGCTGACACATGGCTGGCGTCGTTTCAAATGGCAGGAAGTGATTACAGGAAAAACACCAAAGCTGGCATTTGAAAGAGATACCGCTTATCTTTCATTGTCCGGCAAAATATATGGCGTTATGCCCGGGCAGATCCTTCCGGGCACGGAGATCATATTGATCGTTAAACAAAAAGACGCCGAGGGAAAGTTTTTATTGGTGCCATTAAAGCCAGACGGCAGTTTTAAAGATCCATCTGTTATACTTTTTGATACAGCCCATGTACATTACCAGTTCCAGAAAGCAAAAGGCCTCAATGATGCTTCTGTGCAATTCATGACAGAAAGATTACCCGCCCCCTCCATCGCAGTTCCTGTCGCCAATGCAAATACCTTATCAACGGATACTACCGGTTCATACCGTCAATGGAAGCTGGCAGATGAAGCAAATGATATAGCCAACAGTTTAAAAATAAAAACACTGGAGAATGTAACAGTAAGAAGCCGGGGGAAAACGCCGGTACAATTGATGGATGAAAAATATACATCCGGGCTTTTCGCCGGTGGTGATGGTTACCAGTTCGACTTGCTGAATGATAAGCTTGCATTCAGTTCCCTGACTATATTTCACTACCTGCAGGGGAAAGTAGCCGGGTTGCAGGTGAATACCGGCAGCAACCCGCCGACTTTACAATGGCGCGGCGGATCACCACAACTATATATTGACGAAGTGCCGGCTGATGCCAGTTTTGTTTCATCAATAAGCGTAAACGACGTGGCTTATATAAAAGTATTGCGTCCGCCATTCATGGGGTACAATGGTGGCAACGGAGCCATTGCCATCTATACACGCAGGGGCAACGATGTAAAACAGGAGCCGGGCAAAGGATTAGCCAATAATAAAATTTTTGGTTATACAGTTATCAAAGAATTCTATTCACCGAATTACGGGACTTTCAAACCCGGTAATGAACAACGGGATGTGCGGACCACATTATACTGGAACCCTTCCCTCATTCTCTCACCACAAAAGAGACAAGCGTCTCTTACTTTTTATAATAATGATGTCAGTAAATCATTCCGCGTGGTGATAGAAGGAATGACAAGAGACGGAAGACTGGCACATATCGAACAGATCATGGATTAAAAAAATTCTGATTCCTGCCGGAAAAAGTCATTGCGGGATCCACTCCGAAATTATATTCAGGTAAAAGGAGTACCCGAAGTGGAGCAAAAAAAACCACCCCAATTTATCGGGATGGCCCTGACACTCCTGGTGTCAACAGATATTTTGATGGAGTAACCCGGTCAGGCGATACCGACCGAAGGTTTCCATGAATATGCTGCAGATGTCATGAATACCTCCTTTTTCTTTGGTGAATACTAAAGTTATAAAAAGCAGACAGCAATTTTACTATTGTTGCTGTACTTTTTTTAAACGATGGTCCAGCACAAAAGGTCCGAAGGGAAGAATAGAAGCGATAAAGCATGTTACGAGCCAGGCGAATGGCTTTTTCCATCCGGCCACCAGCGGTTCATTTCTTGTTTCCCATGCGAAGACTAAATAGGTAATGAATAAAATACCGTGGATGGAACCAACGATGGTAACTGCTATAGGAAAACCAGCGAAGTATTTCAGGGGCATAGCGATGAAGAGAAGCACAAGAAAAGAAATGCCTTCTGCCATGCCCACTGCTCTGAATATATTAAACGTATTTTTCATAATAATTTTTTGATGGGATCAGTTTTGCATTGAAAGGGATCTTCAAAACCCCTTTTCGCAGATCCCGATCATTTTGGGAAGGGGTTTGGGGCTCAATAATTGATCACCTGTTCCTCGATCATTTCCGGAATCCCCCTCCATTCATATTGCTGGTTGCGGAGCTGCGGTTCAAATCCTGCTTCTTTGATCGCATCCTGTATGGTCTTGTATGTAAAACGATGCGGGGCTCCCGCCGCACTCACTACATTTTCTTCAATCATAATAGAACCAAAATCATTAGCGCCGGCATTTAAACAAAGCTGGGCGGTTTGTTTACCCACCGTTAGCCAGGAGGCTTGTATATTCTTTACATTCGGCAGCATGATACGGCTTAATGCGATCATGCGGATATATTCTTCAGGTGTGGTAAGATTATGTACGCCACGAATTCTTGCGAGCAATGTATCCACATCCTGGAAGGTCCAGGGGATGAATGCAAGAAAACCTTTGGCATGTTCGGGCTTACGGCTCTGCACTTCCCTTAACTTCACTAAATGCTCAAAGCGTTCTTCTATCGTTTCCACATGACCAAACATCATTGTAGCAGAAGTCGTGATATTCAGTTTATGCGCTTCATGCATTACATCCAGCCATTCCTGTGCGCCGCATTTGCCTTTGCTGATCAGTCTTCTTACCCGGTCAATGAGGATCTCGGCACCGGCGCCGGGTAATGAATCCAGCCCGGCTTTTTTTAAAGCGATCAATACTTCACGATGTGTTGATCTTTCCAGTTTGGTGATATGTGCTACTTCTGGCGGGCCAAGCGCATGTAACTTGATAGCGGGGAATTCTTTTTTTATCTGGCTGAAAGTATCAATATAGAACTGTAAGCCCAGTTCAGGATGATGGCCGCCCTGCAGCAATAACTGGTCGCCGCCGTATCTGAAAGTTTCTTCGATCTTTTTCCGGTAAACCGGCATATCTGTAATATATGCTTCTGCGTGTCCGGGTATGCGGTAGAAATTACAGAATTTACAGTTAGCAATACACACATTGGTGGTATTCACATTCCGGTCTATCTGCCAGGTCACTTTGCCGTGCGGCACCTGTTTTTTACGCAGCTCATCGGCAATGAACATAAGGTCTGTCAACGGAGCATGATGATAGAGAAAAACGCCTTCTTCTACTGAGAGAAAGCCAAAGTCGGAAACTTTGTCGTAAAGGTCTTTTAACTGCATTGTCATTCGGGTAGCAAAATTACGGGTAAAGTCCGAAAGGTAATGTCCCGGGACAGGGATCACTATGCTATCGGATCATTTCTACTTTAGTAAAGATCTTCGGACTTTCCGTCTTTTTAAGAAAATGGCTGAGCGGTTTTGAATATGACAGCTAATGAATTACATTTAGCATTGCAGACCGGCTGCTGCATCATCTTAATGGTATGACCTGTCTCGTAATCGCTAACCATTGCTTACCAAATGAATTGCATGAAGAAGAGAATTTTTGTAACAGCCATTGTATTGTTCTTTGTAACTTCTTTGATAAAAGCCCAGGAAGAATTCATTGAACCGCCATCCAGGTTATTGACCCGTATCCCTTTCACCCAACTAACCGGTGGCGTTGTGATACTGCGGGCCTTATTAGAAGACTTTCCCGATACGCTTAACTTTATTCTTGACAGTGGCAGCAGTGGAATTTCGCTTGACTCTTCTACCGTATCCTATCTTAAACTGGTACCGCAACCCAGCGATAGAACGATAAGAGGCATCGCCGGCATCAGGAAGGTTGGATTTTTATATAAGAAAAAACTCCGTTTCCCCGGGCTTACCATTGACAGCCTCGATTTCCATGTAAATGATTACTCCATTCTTACCACGGTATATGGCGAACAGATAGATGGCATTATCGGCTATTCTGTATTAAGCCGTTATATCGTTAAAATAAATTATGACAGCCTTGTGCTTGATTTTTGCAGCAAAGGAACGATCAAATACCCGAGGGGAGGATACCTGTTCAAACCTATTATCAGCACGTTGCCGGTACAATTCGGAAGAGTAAAAGACGGGACAACCCGCACTGCTAGGTTTCTCCATGATATTGGCGCCGGCGTTTGCCTGATGCTTTCAAAGGATTTTACGGAGGATAGCGCTGTCCTGCATAAGAAAAGAAAATTGTGGGCCAAGGAAGGAGAAGGGGTTGGCGGTTCAATAGATATGCATCTGACCGTGGTCAAAGAATTCAAGTTTGGCCCCTACCGTTTCCGGAATGTACCTACTTATATTTTTGATGATGTATATAATGTCACTTCCTATCCCTATCTCGGCGGACTGATCGGCAATGACCTTTTACGCCGCTTCAATACAATTCTTAATTATGAGAAGAAAGATATTTACCTGGTACCCAACACACATTACCGGGATCCTTTTGATTATTCGTATTCAGGTATTGAATTATACTTTATAGAAGGACAGATCGAGATCGGGGATGTTGCCAAAGGTTCACCGGCTGAACTGGCCGGCCTGAAGGAAAGAGATGTTGTCGTGGCGATCAATAATAATTTTACACAGAGCCTTAACCAGTACAAGATCGCCCTGCAATCCGCCAATGAAAAAATAAAACTTATCGTCAGGAGGGACGGTGAACTGAAACAGATCGAATTCAGGGTAAAGAGTATCTTTTAGCAATAGTTTACCCATCCCGCCATCCTACCGTAAACTACCAGTCCGGGAAAATGGTAATATTGACAGGATTCAGGCGGAGCGTTATTTTCAATACTTTTGCAACCTTTATATTACAGCCACTGTTATTTTCTCTATGATACAATTTGAAAAGTTTACACTTGCTAACGGGCTAAGGGTTATTGTTCACCAGGACCTGTCTACCCCAATGGCGGTGATGAACATCATGTACGATGTCGGCGCCAGGGATGAAAATCCGGATAAAACGGGATTTGCCCACCTGTTTGAACATTTGATGTTTGGCGGTTCTGTCAACATTCCCAACTATGATGAGCCGCTGCAGATGGCCGGGGGAGAGAATAATGCTTACACTACTAATGATCTTACCAACTATTATATTCAACTACCTGCTGAAAACCTGGAAACAGCATTTTGGTTAGAAAGCGACCGGATGCTGTCGCTGGCATTTGGAGAAAAAAGCCTGGATGTGCAGCGCAAAGTGGTGTGTGAGGAATTTAAAGAACATTATATCGCCAAACCTTACGGAGACGTGTGGCACAAAATGAGGGAGCTGGCCTATACCCGTCATCCTTATCGCTGGATGACGATCGGCAAGGAACTATCACACATTGAAAATGCAAAACTGGAGGATGTAAAAGAATTCTTTTTTAAATATTACCGGCCAACCAATGCGATTATGGTAGTAGCCGGCAACGTTACGACCGAGAAAATAAAAGCATTGGCGGAAAAATGGTTTGGTGATATCCCTTCCGGGGAAAAATATAAACGTAACCTGCCGCAGGAGCCGGAGCAAAAAGAAGAACGCAGGCTCGAAGTAAAAGCCAATGTGCCATTGGATGCCTTGTATAAATGCTGGCATATTTACCCAAGATTGGACAGGCGCTATTACGTTACCGATCTGCTGGGTGATATTCTCAGTGGCGGCGGTTCGTCAAGATTATACCAATCATTGATAAAAGAAAAGCAGCTGTTCAGCAATATCGAGTGTTACCATTATGGAAGCACCGACGCTGGGCTACTTTGTATTGAAGGCAAACTGGTAAAAGGGGTTAAAATGCAGGAAGCCGAACGGGCTATTGAAACAGAGCTGGAAAAAATGAAGAACGAGCTGGTGGCAGAAACAGAATTGCAGAAAGTAAAGAATAAGACAGAAAGCATGACCGCATTTGAAGATATGAGTGTAATGAGCCGCGCAGAAAGCCTTGCTTATTATGAATTGCTGGGCGATGCGTCATGGATGAATTTTGAATTGGAAAAATATGGCTCTGTCACCACGGAGGATATTTTACAGGAAAGCCGTAATATTTTCAGGAAAGAAAACAGCAATACACTTTATTATCATTCCGGGAACTGATTATGATCGAAACGATAAATATATTGGACAGGAAGAATGCCCCGGCTATTGTGGACGCCGTCAACTTCAAACTGCAGCTGAAGCCGTATAAAAAGTTCACGCTGAAAAATGGCGTTGATGTTTATACAATTGATGCCGGCGCTGAAGATGTCATGGCGATCGAATGGGTGTTTTATGCAGGCAACTGGTACGAAGACCAGAACCTGGTAGCCGCCACCACCAATTTCCTCCTCAAGAATGGGACGACTAACAAAACAGCGTTCCAGGTAAATGAACATTTTGAATATTACGGTTCTTACCTGAACCGGGCCTGTTATAATGAAACAGCCACCCTGTCCCTTCATTGCCTTACCAAACATGTAGGTGAATTGCTGCCGGTGGTAAGAGAGTTGCTGACTGATTCAACGATGCCGGAAGAAGAACTGGCGATCTATGGACAAAACATGAAGCAAAGGCTGAAAGTGAACCTGAAAAAAAGCGAGTTCATTGCAGGGAGGCTGATCGACGCTTACCTGTACGGGGAACAACATCCTTACGGCAGGTATACGAAAGCAGAAGATTTTGACAAACTGAATAAGCAACAACTGGTTGACTTTTATGATCAATATTACCGGAAAGGGAAATTTGTCATGTTCGTAGCCGGCAAACTCCCTGCGGGCCTTGAAGGATTATTGAATGAACAATTCGGGGATCTTGGTAATAACAAGGTTACTTCCAAAACAATTCCGGTCCTGTCATCAGCTGAAAAGAAATTTCGTATCAGCAATGATAAGGATGGGGTGCAGGGCTCTATTCGTATTGCAAGGCCATTTCCCAATCGCCATCATCCTGATTTTTTAAAAGTGCAGGTGCTGAATAGTTTGTTCGGCGGTTTTTTTGGTTCCAGGCTCATGAGTAATATACGGGAAGACAAAGGCTATACCTATGGTATTCACAGTTTCCTGCAGAACCATATCCATGAATCGGCATGGATGATCAGTACGGAAGCCGGAAAAGATGTTTGTGAAGCGGCTATTGCGGAAGTATATAAGGAAATGAAAGACCTGCGGGAAGAGCTCGTAGATGAGGAAGAGTTGCTGCTGGTACGCAATTATATGATGGGAAGCATCCTCGGTGACCTTGATGGCCCGTTCCATATAATTGCCCGGTGGAAGAACATTATCCTCAATGGCCTGGATGAAAGTTATTTCTATAATTCTATCCATACGATCAAAACGGTGACCGCCGAAGAATTGCAGGGACTTGCGCAGAAATATTTCAAACCGGAAGAGTTTTATGAACTCGTAGTGGTGTAGTGTTTATTCAATGTACATATTGAACCGCTTTACCTGTTCTTTGATGATCCTTTCGATCTCCGTCTTTAATATTTTAATATCAGTTATTCCTGTCCTGGCTTTTTCTGCAGCAATATAAACAGCCCTTTGTGTATTGATTTCGGTGATCTGCTTCCGGATGGCCCCACGTTCTGTAGTTTTAGCTCTGACCACTTGTTTCAAGTGCTCTCGGCTTTTATTTTTTAAACTATCAGGGAGGGTATTCATGTCTACTTTATCGGTAAAACTGGAATCTTTTTCGGCAGCATCAATAAGGTCCCATGCGGCGTTGTTGGATAAACGCTTACTTGATTTTGTAACGACATAGCCTGTAATTTTGGTCATATCCTTCAGATCACTTATCGCTACAGTATCAGCTTGCATGAGAGTTTCAAGCGATTCTTCACCTGCTATTCCGTATGTGATATATGTTTTGTTTAGCTGCTGGTTCAGTGAAAAGAGAGTGCTGTCATAAGGAGTAGGTATTTGTTTTTCTTTTGCGTTGTGGTCAATATTGGTAAAACTTCCACTGCCGCATTCGGCTCCCAGGTTCCAGTGTTCGCGGATACCTCTGTCCTCATCTCCGCAATAAATGGTATTAACGATCACCCCTTTTTTCTTTGCTTCAGCGCAGGCCTTTGTGTAAGAGACCTGGCCTTGCAGGAAATCTTCATTACCTGCAATAAATATCACTTTATAACTGGAAGATGAGCTGTCCCAGTTAAGTTCGTTCAGCGAAGCATAAATAACCTGTCCGCAAAACTCATCACCCCCGTTTGTAGTAAGGCTATTAAGATCAAGGGAAAGTTTATTAAGGTCACCTGTAAACCCGCTTATCTGTTTTACATACCCGGAAGCGGGGTCATTTCCATCCCTGCCGTACTCATATAATGCGATCTCTATTTTTGGATTCCCGTTCTCACATTTTACCTTATCCAGCACATTTACCATATTCCAGAGTTGTGATTTGGCCTGCTCGATCAGGCCGTTCATACTGCCGCTTACATCAAGTAATATAGCTGCCTGTATCCTCGGGCCGGTATCTGTCGGGATTGTTGTTTTTTTTATAACGAACTCGTTTGCTGTCCTGGTAATAGTAATACAGAATAGCATCGCAAATACTGCGCTGCTGCGGCGAAGTGGCTGATTCATGCTGTGTATTAGTTGGTGTGTGAGAAGTATAACGTAAGCCGGTAAAAACTTAGTTCAGCCGGTGCCGGATTTAACAAAACAAATACAGCAACAGGAAATATATAATTGCACAGAACCGGAAAACTTATTCAATATACATATTGAACCGCTTCACCTGTTCTTTGATGATCCTTTCTACTTCTGTTTCGAGAGTAGCTGCTGTGTTGTTCTTTGCAGCTTTTGCCCTTTCTGCCGCGATATAGGCTTCCCGCTGGCTGCTGACCTGCAGGATCTCTTTTTGAACAGCTCCCCGTTCAGCGCTTTTTTCTTTAACGATCTGCTGCAATTCATCATCACGCTTATTTTTTAAACTATCCGGCAATGTTTTCTTATCAACACTTTTCATGAACCGGGTACTATCAGCTGCATAAGCGTCTACTATATCCCAACTGGCATTATTATACAACTCCTTTTTTCCTTTAACGGCTGTTCTTTTAGCGGCCACCTCTTTGCTTATATTGGCATTGCTTCTATCCATTTTGTATTGCCGAGAATAAAACTCTTCTCCCTGGGCTCCGTAATAGAGATAAGTAGTATTCAATTTATTATTTAGCACAACAAGGGTGCTGTCATAGGGTGTTGCAATGTCTTGCCCCTTTGCATTATGGTCAATATTGGTATAACTGCCGTTTCCGCATTCACCATTCAGGTTCCAGTGCAGTTTGATCCCTTCCATCCTGTCGCCGCAATAAATAGTGTTTACGATCACCCCTTTTTTCTTTGCTTCACCACAGGCTTGTGTATAATTAATGTCGCCCTGTAAAAAGCTTTCATTGCCCGCAATAAAGACAACTTTGTAATTGGAAGAGTTGGCATCCCAGCTTAACTCATCCAGTGATGTATAGATCACTTTACCGCAATACTCTTCACTACCCGAGGTAGAAAGCTTAAAGAGTTCCTGTGAAAGCTGGTCAAGATCAGAACTGAATGGTGTTACCTGTTTTATGTAATCATTTTTAATTCCCTTGTCACCTTGCCCATACACATATAAGGCAATTTCGATCTTAGGAATACCATTTTCACATTTTGCCCGGCCCATTACACTGAGCATATTCCATAACTGAGCTTTTGCCTGTTCTATCAGGCCGCTCATGCTGCCACTAACATCGAGTAAAACAGCCACCTGTATCTTCGGGTCTTTTGCTGCCTGTATTTTAGTCGCGGCAGTTCTGGTATACGGTTCTGTAAACGAGGAAGGAGAGAAAGCGACGATGCTGAAAATAAACACCGCAGCAGAAGCAGGCATGATCTTCATAAACGAAAGTTTGATTAAGGATGCAAAAGTTAAACATTTACATAACCGGGTTTTGCAGGCTGTATTTATTTTATCTTTGAATTAACAGGTGAAAACGGCAATGCCATAACATGCCTTCCCATCATTTGTTATTGCTTTAATGAAACTAATCATCAGGTTACTGGTTTCGGCCGCTGTTATTTTTATCCTGGCGCAGGTGCTGCCCGGGGTGCATGTAAACAATTATGGTACGGCTGTCTGGTTTGCCGTGGTGCTGGCACTACTGAATGTATTCCTGAAACCGGTCCTGGTCATTTTTACCTTACCGCTTACACTGGTCACATTCGGGTTATTCCTGTTTATCATTAATGCCATTACCGTATTGTTGGCCAGCGACTGGGTCAGTGGTTTCCAAATAGACAATTTCGGCTGGGGACTTTTGTTCAGTTTATTATTGACCCTTATCACTTCTTTGCTTTTTCGTGAAGAAGACAGGCAAAAGCAGGAATATTAATTACTTCATTTTCTCTCTTTGTTAATTCCGGTTGAATAGTGGAAATTGCACCCATGCAATTCGACAGGAAACAGTTAACAAACGAACAACTTGTAAAATTTTACCGAAACCTTCTCTGGCCCCGCATGATCGAAGAAAAAATGCTGGTATTACTGCGGCAGGGAAAGATCTCCAAATGGTTCAGCGGTATCGGGCAGGAAGCTATTTCTGTCGGCGCTACACTGGCCATGCATGACGATGAATGGATCATGCCGCTTCACCGGAACCTCGGTGTTTTTACTGTTCGTGAGATGCCATTAAATAAACTTTTCATGCAATGGCAGGGCTCACAGGATGGATACAGCAAGGCAAGAGAAAGAAGTTTCCACTTTGGAAACAAGGAACATCATATCTGTGGTATGATCTCCCACCTGGGTCCGCAGCTGGCTATTGCAGATGGCGTGGCACTGGCGTATAAATTAAAAAAAGAAAATAAAGCATCCTTGGCATTTACAGGCGATGGCGGCACCAGTGAGGGTGATTTTCATGAAGCGCTGAATGTAGCGGCCGTCTGGGACCTTCCCGTGATATTTATTATTGAAAATAACGGGTATGGATTAAGTACGCCGACAAATGAACAATACCGGTGTATCAGTTTGGTGGATAAAGCCCGTGGTTATGGAATGGAAGGGATACAGATAGACGGGAATAACTTGCTGGCTGTTTATGATACGATCAAAGGAGTAAGGGAACATTGTATCAGGAGTCAAAAACCTTACCTCGTCGAATGTACCACCTTCCGCATGCGGGGACATGAAGAAGCCAGCGGTACCAAGTATGTTCCGCAGGAGCTCTTTAAACTCTGGGAGATGAAAGACCCGGTGAAAAACTTTGAACAGTACCTTTTAGCATCCGGTGTACTAAGAGGAAATGATGCAGAGAATATAAAAAACGAATTCAAAGAAAAGATAGAAAGCGAATTGCAGGTTGGTTTTGCGGCAAACCCGGTTGTGGTTGATACAGAAACAGAGCTGGAAGATGTGTATGCACCGGTACAAGGCACAAAAAGCAAGGCACAAGTAGTTGACAACTCAGGTACGACTCACCACTCATCACTCACCACTCACGACCTCCGTCTCATCGATGCAATCAAACAAGGCCTTCATCAATCCATGCAGCAACATTCCAATCTTATACTGATGGGTCAGGATATTGCAGAATATGGCGGAGCATTTAAAATAACAGAAGGATTTGTGAATGAATTTGGAAAGGAAAGAGTAAGGAATACGCCTTTATGTGAAAGCGCTATTGTCGGCGCTGCATTAGGACTTAGTCTTGAAGGATATAAGAGTATGATGGAAATGCAGTTTGCTGATTTTGTAACGGTAGGGTTTAACCAGATCATCAATAACCTGGCAAAGATCTATTACCGCTGGGGACAACATGCAGATGTGGTGATACGGATGCCAACCGGTGGCGGAGTTGGTGCCGGTCCTTTCCATTCACAAAGCAATGAAGCCTGGTTTGTGCATACTCCCGGGTTAAAAGTGGTTTATCCAAGTACGCCGATGGATGCAAAAGGTTTACTCATCGCCGCCATCAACGACCCAAACCCGGTCATGTATTTTGAGCATAAAGCATTGTACCGTTCGGTGAGCGGTCCTGTGCCCGAAGAGTATTATGAAATAGAAATCGGCAAAGCGAGAAATGTGAGAGAAGGTGATGAAGTCTCAATCATCACGTATGGAGCGGGGGTTCACTGGGCAGAGGATTATGCGGCAGAACATCCTGAAATTTCAATTGATATACTTGATCTGCGGACCTTATTGCCGCTGGATTATATGGCAATCCGCGAAGCCGTACAAAGAACGGGAAGGGTTTTGATCTTACACGAAGACACATTGACCGGCGGTATTGGTGGAGAGATCGCTGCCTGGATAGCAGAACATTGTTTTTCTATTCTAGATGCACCGGTGATGCGTTGTGCTTCGCTGGATACTCCTATTCCATTTAATATTGAACTGGAGAATAACTTTATGGCGAAAGAAAGGCTGGATGAAACGCTGCAGAAACTATTATCATACTGATTGGTCAAATGACAAACCAGGTCCGTCAATCTGCCAAACCATAATTACAAAAAGAAATCTATTTTGTACCTTACTGTCAAACACTGCTTATGCTGAGAAAAGCCGGCTTGTTTGGCATCTTCATTTTTGTTTATTCTTTTTCGTTAGCTCAAACATTCACCCAAACCATTAAAGGAACCGTAATAGATAAAGACACTCGTCGCACATTGGCCGGCGCCACTGTTTTCATTGCGGAAGACAGTGTTCAGCAAACCGTGCTGACCAATGAGGCCGGCAATTTTACTTTATCCAAAATACCCGTTGGCCGCCGCCGTATCCAGTGTACTTACAGCGGTTACGAAGATTATATCACGGATAATATCATTCTCAACAGCGCCAGGGAACTGGAACTCGTTATTGAACTCGAGCAACATTACAGGCAGCAATCGGAAGTGATCGTAAAAGCATCCCGAAACCCCAAGCAACCGGTTAATAAATCATCTGTAGTAAGTACAAGATCATTTACACCTGAAGAAACACAGCGGTATGCTGCCAGTGTCAACGACCCCAGCCGCATGGCCATGAGCTTCCCGGGTGTGCAACCGGTAAGAGATGCAAGAAGTGATATTATTATACGGGGTAATTCAGCAGCTACTATGTTGTGGCGACTGGAAGGAATTGATATACCCAATCCCAACCATTTTGCCCGCAAAGGATCAAGTGGCGGTGGCATCACGGTATTCAGCAGCAGCATGCTGGATAATTCTGATTTTTCAACCGGGGGTTTCCCGGCTGAATACGGCGATGCATTGTCCGGCGTGTTTGATATGCGTTTCCGGAAAGGAAACAAGGATGAAGATCAGTATACTTTTAAAGCCAGCCTGATCGGTCTTGATTTTGCTGCAGAAGGTCCGTTTGAAAAAGGAAGGAGTTCTTATCTCGTGAACTTCCGTTATTCAACACTTGGCATTCTGAATAAACTTGGCTTTCATCTTACCGGTGAAAGAGAGAACAACACTTTCCAGGATCTTTCATTCAATCTTAATTTTCCTTCAAAGAACAACCGCTCTGTTTTTAATGTATGGGGGATCGGCGGGTTGAGCCAGGAAGATTACTCAGCAATGGAAGATGTCAGTGAGTGGGATGAGTATGATGACTATGCCATTTATGATTTTAATACCAACATGGCTGCTGCCGGTGCAGGCCATAGTTTGCAAATAGGTAAGAATGGTGTATTGAAAACAGCCGTGTCAGTCATGGGTCAGAGGATCAGTTTTGTGGATGATACTTTAAATACTTCCAAAACACCCTATACAGTAAATGATGAGCTGTATAAGAATACCCGTCTCTCATTCGGTATTCATTATAATACCAAACTCGGCACAAAACTGAACTGGAAGACCGGTTTGTTTGTCAGCCGGATCGGCTATTCGTTCACGCACAGTTTTTATGATTACACACTGGATGTTTACCGTAATGATGTAATTAACGGTGAAGGCAATACCATGCAATGGCAACCCTATACACAATTAAGCCTGAAGGCAGGTAATAAGGTCACGATCAATGCAGGTTTGCATTACCTGTATCTTGCATTGAATAAAACAAGTTCTGTGGATCCCCGGTTTAGTTTGCAATATAAGATCAACCCGAACCATACACTCAGTTTTGCAACGGGATTATATGGTAAAACACTTCCTCTCGGTTCTTATTTTTATGAAGGGCCGGGTAATACCTATCCCAACCTGGATCTTGATATGATGCGGTCGGCTCATTTTATAGCCGCCTATGATGCGTTATTAAAAAAAGGCTGGCGGTTTCGTATAGAAGGGTATTTGCAAAAACTGACACATATCCCGGTGGTCAATGATGTGAACCGCACATTCTGGCTGCTCAATATGATAGATGGCTACGCCACTGAACCATTGGTAAGCAAAGGCACCGGGAAGAATATCGGTGCGGATATAACAATAGAAAAGTTTTTCTCCAAAGGATTATTTGTACTGACTGGTTTTTCCATTTACAACTCCACCTACCAGCCGCTGAACGGCAATACCTACAACACACAATACAACAGCCACCCGGCCGGTTCGCTGACAGCAGGACGTGAATGGAAATGGAAAAAAGAGAAAACTTTTGTAGTCGGCGGGAAGATGTTGTATAATGGCGGTGTGCCCATCACCCCATTATTGCTCGGCGCACCGGTTAATTCAAGAGAACCTGTGATCGATGAATCAAAAGCATTCACTGAAACAGTACCTGCCTATTTCAGAATGGATGCAAGGATATCTTTGCGCAAAGACAAAAAGAAAACGGCATGGATGCTGGCATTGGATATCCAGAATGTATTGGGAGTAAAGAATACAGATGGATTAAGCTATCGCTACGATCCATCCGCCAATCAATGGATCTATAATGAACTTTCCGGTTTTGTACCGGTGATCAGCTACCAGCTGGATTTTTGACAAAACTATCCGGCTTGCTCAAACTTAATTATAGTATGGTAAAAATGCTGACCATATTTTGTTTGTCCTTTTTATTACTAAACTGTGATAAGAAAAATGATCTCCCGGCTGTTGTTACTTCCCCGGTAACACCTCCTGTAACCGTTACAGCCAAAAAATATCTTGCCTTAGGCGATTCCTATACCATTGGACAAAGCGTTCCGGAGGCTGACCGCTTTCCTGTCCAAACAAAAAAATGGCTGACAGACAAGGGTATCAATATGGATGCCCCGCAGATCATTGCGGCTACAGGCTGGCCCACCACTTCATTGCAGAATGCTATTTCTTCGCAAAACCCGTCGGGTCCTTATGATGTGGTTAGTTTATTGATCGGTGTGAATGATCAGTACCAGCGGCATGATACGATTGGTTACAGGGACAGATTTCTCCAGTTATTAAATACATCCATACAATTGGCCGGCAACCGGCGCAACCGGGTATTTGTACTTTCTATTCCCGATTACAGTGTTACTCCCTTTGCCATGTTCTCGGATACGGCTTTTATCCGTCAGCAGATTGAACAGTTCAATGTGATCAATAAGGAAGTAACCCTTCAAAGCTTATGCAATTACCTTGATATCACTCCTTCCACCAGAGAGGCAAAATATGATCATTCTTTATTAGCCAGTGACGGATTGCATCCTTCCGGGAAAGAATATAAAAAATGGGCGGAGCGTCTTGGTTTGATGATGAAAGCTGTTTTGCAATAACACACAGAAAAGCTATCTTGTTCTGATTCCCGCCCTGCGCAAACAGTCTTATCCTGTTTCATCATCACCAAAACAAAACCAACATGTCCACCAAGCTGGCTGCTCCTGTCAGTCAATCCGAACGTATTATTATCCTGGATTCTCTCCGCGGTATTGCTATACTGGGAATATTACTAATGAACATTCCAGGCTTTGCGCTGCCCGAACCTGTGACAGGAGATCCTTCTGTTTTGAATGAATGGGGCACTGCTAATTTTAAGACCTGGTATTTTATTGATTGGTTTATGGAAGGCAGCCAGCGGGCTTTATTCTCCATGCTTTTCGGGGCAGGGATCATATTGTTTATCACCCGGCAGGAAAAAAAGACAGAAGAACTCTGGCCGGCTGATTACTTTTTCCGCCGCCAGTTATGGCTGATGGTTTTTGGATTATTCAATGCCTTTGTTCTTTTATGGTTCTGGGATATTTTATTTCACTATGCCTGTATCGGCATGATCATGTTTACGTTTCGCCGTTTGTCTCCCAAAGCTTTGATCATTGGTGCTTTTGTTTCATTACTATTGATGACAGCAAGAGAAAACCTTGATGCTTACCGTGACAGGAAAATAATTTACAGGGGTGAAGCGATAGCAAAGATAGATACCACCATCACCAAACTGACTGACCTGCAAAAGGAAGATCTGGGCAATATGACGGATTTTAAAGATAAAACCAGCCTGGAAGGAAAGAAAAAAAGAATGGAAAAGGGTTTGCGCAATGTCCGTGGCGGTTATGAGCGTTTTTATGAATATCAAAGCGAAAGAAGTTTAAGAACCGAGATAAACTATCTCTACTATGGCGGATGGGATATCCTGGTATTTATGTTTTTGGGAATGGCATTTTTCAAAAACGGGATCTTGCTGGGACAGGCATCCCGTAAGTTATATTGGGGGATGTTTATTGGCGGACTTGGGTTGGGGTTAGTTCTTTCTTATTTCCGGCTTCAGCCACTTATTGATTATAAGTTCAATTACTTTGACTATACAAAGAATGTCAAATTCGAGTTTTATGAAATATCCCGCACTTTCAGGGCCATTGGTATTTTTGGATTGATCATGCTGATGTATAAATCAGGATGGTTTAAATGGTTCTTTGCGCTGATGCGGCCTGTCGGTCAAATGGCGTTTACCAATTACCTGATGCAGTCTTTCCTGGTTGGATTATTTTTCTATGGTATCGGTTTTGGCATGTATGGCAAACTACAGCGGTATGAAATGTATTATGTGGTAGCAGCAACATGGGCCCTTCAGATCATATGGAGCCATATCTGGTTACGGTATTTCAGGTTTGGTCCGCTGGAGTGGGCCTGGCGTAGTTTGACCTATTGGAAGAGACAGCCATTCCGTAAAGAAAAGAATTCAGGAACTTTACATGAATAAAATGTCCAGGCAGTATGAAGAGAATGATGATCATTGCGTCTGTTGTTGCTGGTTTATGCGCTTGTGATCAGCATAAATCAGTAATTAATGAAGCTCCGGTTTTGTATGATTCTTCCTACAAGGCAGCAGTATTTACTGATGAATCTAGACTGGAAAAAATAAAAGCAGCATTTCCTGTCATTGATAGTATTTATAAAAGCTACGCAGTAGAAAACCATTTTCCGGGTATTGCCTTTGGTGTGGTAGTGGATGGCAAACTGGTGTATACGGGTAACTATGGATTTACGGATATTGATAAGAAGATACCGGTTACATCTTCTTCTTTATTCCGCATTGCATCCATGAGCAAGAGTTTTACTGCCATGGCTATTTTAAAACTGCGTGATGAAGGGAAGTTGAAACTGGATGACCCGGCTCATCTCTACATACCAGAATTAAAAAATATAAAATATCCCACAGCTGATGCGCCTGCTATTACTGTCCGGCACTTATTAACGCATGGAGCCGGTTTCCCGGAAGACAATCCCTGGGGTGACCGGCAACTTGCTGACAGCGATAAAGACCTTATGGACTTTATTAGTAAACAAATTTCATTTTCTAATCCCCCGGGTATTGCTTATGAATACAGCAACCTTGGTTTTGCATTATTGGGAAAGATCGTCACCAACGTTTCCGGTAAACGCTACCAGGATTATATCCGCGATAATATCTGGCAACCGCTGGGTATGAAAACTTCGGAATGGGAGTATGGCAATATCGCCCCGGAAAAATTAGCGCATGGTTACCGTTGGTTAAATGAGAAATGGAATGAAGAAGCCTTGCTGCATGATACACCTGACGGATCGTGGGGTGCTATGGGCAGTATGATCACTTCTATCGAAGAATTCAGTAATTATATGGCACTGCATCTTTCTGCATGGCCCTCATCCAATGCAGCCGACAATGGCCCTGTTAAAAGAAGTTCAGTAAGGGAGATGCACCATCCCTGGCGATTCAATGGAATGAACCTTAATAATAAATATCCCAGCGGAAGGATTTGCGGGGTCGCCACCGCCTATTGTTATGGACTGGGTTGGACAAGGGATTGTGATGGTAAAATATTTATTGGTCATAGCGGGGGCTTGCCTGGCTTTGGCAGTCAATGGCGCATCTTACCTGATTACGGGATCGGTGTTGTTGCATTTGCGAACCTTACTTATGCTCCCATTGGTTTTGTCAACCTGCGTGTACTGGATACGCTGATAAAAATCGCAGGGCTGCAACCAAGACAGCTTCCTGCGTCAGATATCCTGGAGAAAAGAAAGAATGAGCTGGTAAAACTATTGCCCGACTGGAACAATGCAGCCGCCAGCGGCATCTTTGCCGAGAACTTCTTTCCTGATTACCCGATAGATACATTGAAGAAATATGCCCGGGATTATTTTGCCAGGGCAGGAAAGATCATTTCAATAAAGGAAATGAAGCCGGAGAATCAATTGCGCGGCTCATTCATTATTGAAGGGGAGCATGCCAATATTGAAATTTATTTCACCCTGTCGCCGGAAAACCCGCCGATGATACAGGAGTACGATATCGTGGAACTACCAAAAGAAAAAAAATAGCTGCTATGGGCAGAAGTTTGTAACTTAAGATTACAAAACTCTTTCTTATGCCACGCATCTGCCTTCTTCTTTGCAGTGGTGTTTGTTTGTTGAACGTCACTGTTACTGTCGCACAAAATTTACCCCAAAAACCAACCCCGCAACAAGTTGCCGGGTACCAGATGCAGCAGCAACACCAGTGGCAAATGAAGCAATTGCCAAAGAATTCTGTTCTGTATAAAACTGGTTACACAAATATGCCTTACCGGTCATATGATTTTTCTTTTAAGAAAGAGAAACAGCCATATTTTTCACTACCAGCCAATCCCATGTCAACTGTCGGGATTCAGCCAATAAAGTATTCGCCCATGTACAAGTTGCCACCTTCCCTGCAGTCTGATCTGCTCCGGGAAAGATTACAATACAGTAACTGGTACAAGCAAAGCTGGTGGAAGGATCCGATGAAAGCGACGGGAAGTGAAATATTGCGGGGGTTTTTGATAAATAACGGGAAAGGCCTCCATTTGTAATGGCAACTATGTCCAAAAAAGATATACTGATCATTGATAACCTGGCTGATTTTGAAAAGAAGATCAACCGGGACAACCGTCCTTACGACATCAATATGATGGTGATGCCCGGGACGCTGGAAGATAAACATAAGGATGTAGATCCGGAGAAAGGGATACAGGCTTTGCGCAGGCAATTCAATCTTGTTTATATTATATTAGGTGGAGTACATGATGTGTACTTAGGTGCTGATTACCGCTGGCTAAAACCAAATGATCTTGTGATCGTGCCGGAGAATTTTTTGTATGCTTCTTCCAATGTCAGGAACTGTACAGGTTATTGCATGCATTTCAAAACTGAATTTATTCAGCCCTTATTAAAAAGCTCCTTGTCAGAAGCTTTTCCCTATTTCGACCTGGAAGCGGAACATATTGTGAATGTTACTGCTGAAGAAAGCGAACTGATACAGCAATCATTCAGGGATATTATTGCAGAGTACGAACGGTTCTCACCTGAGAAAGATTACCTGCTCCGCAATTATATTCATATCCTTTTATTACGCATCCGGGAGATATACCGTCCGCATGCCAAAAAGATAGGGGAGAATGCCACCCGCTCGATGAAGATCGCCAACCAGTTCAAACACCTGGTGGAAAAAAACTTTATTGATATACGGGAAGTGCAGCAATATGCAGAGCAGCTTTTTATTACTCCCAAACACCTGTCGGAGGTAGTAAAAGCGACTACCGGCAAATCTCCCCGTGATATCATCAACGATATGTTATTGCTGGAAGCAAAAGTACTGCTGGGTTCCACTGATAAAACGATAACAGAGATTGCTCACCAGCTGCGTTTTGAAGACCAGTCACATTTTCACCGCTTTATCAAACAGCATACAGGCTACACGCCACTTCAACTCCGCAAAAAGCTCTGATCCGTACATAGTTCCCCGAAATATATACAAGGAAACCGCCTGCTGATCACCCCATCTTTGTTTTGTCAACAGCTGATCGTTCTTCATTCCCGGCGCCGGTTATGCTGAACAAGTATCAGCCAGCATTTTTTACATTATCAAAACTTATTTACAATGAAAAAGATCTTATTTTTTATCGTCACCGGCGCTGCAGTCTTATTAATGGCTCACCGCCCTCATTCATCTGCCACCCTTACGATGGATAAAGCAGAATTCAAAAGCTTTGGCAAACCGGATGAAGTACGTGAATTTCCAAAAGGCAAACTGGAGCTGGTAAAAATAGGTGGCGCTATGATCGGCCGGGCTACTTTTCAACCCGGGTGGAAATGGTCAGAATCGGTGCAGCCCCTGGTAAAAACAAAAAGCTGCGAGGCGCCACATTACCAGTATCATGTATCCGGAGTGCTGATGGTGAAAATGGATGATGGCACGGTGCTGGAATGTAAACCTGGCGATATTTCATTACTTCCCGTAGGGCATGATGCATGGGTAGTGGGTACTGAGCCGGCCATTGTGGTTGACTTCCAGGGAATGATTGATTATGCAAAAAAGAAGTGAACCAGGTTTGGATGAACTTTAAACCTTAAACTTTTTAAACCTGTAAAACTCTTTCGATGTATATCATCCGCGATATTTTTCATCTGCGCTTTGGCGCTTATAAGGAAGCAAAAGCATTACTTGATGAAGCGTACAGCAATGGTGTGTTACCTGATGCAAAGTCTTCAAGGATATTATCGGATTTCACCGGAGAATCCTGCCGCCTGGTTTTTGAAGAAGGATATGATTCCCTGGCTGAGTATGAGCAATCGCTGAATGAAACCATGAACAAAGCCGATTGGAAAAAATGGTATGAGAAATTCAAGCAGCATGTAGCCGGCAGTCAAAGGGAAATATTGAAACAGGTAATGTAAGGGATAGAACCGGTTGTATCCATTGAGGGATAACCGGTTTTTTAAAATTATTTTCCAGTGCCCGGTCCGTACAGGGCCTGCCCCCTCCTTATGCCGGTATGTTTTTGCTGGTCCACTGTCAGTACACCGTTTACAAGTATATAATGAAAACCTTTGGAATAGGCATGTGGCTTTTCAAAAGTCGAAACATCTTTCACTTCCTTTTCATCAAAGATCACGATATCGGCGGCCATACCTTCTTTCAGCAGGCCACGGTCTTTTAGTTGAAATTTTTGCGCCGGTAGGGAAGTCATTCTCCTGATCGCTTCTTCCAGGGATAATATTTTTTCTTCCCGTACATATTTTGCCAAAACCCTTGCATTGGTGCCATATCCTCTTGGATGCGGAACGCCTGCATTCAACACTCTTATTGACGCATCACTAGCAAACATATTGAACGGGTATTTCATAATGCGTTTGACATCGTCTTCACTCATGCCATGAAAGACAGCGCTGGCCCCGCCATTTACCATGATGTCAATAACCGTCAATGCTTCTTCTTTTGCTTTATGCTTTCTGCCCTTCATCAAATTGATCTGTTCGATACTCTTGCCATTGTAAGTGGTGTCTGCTGCATGATTGGCCACTACCGCATAGCCAAAATGTTTTAGTTTCCTTTTCTTCAACCGCTCCAGCATGGAATTGATCACATAGTTTCTCACGGCAGGTCGCTGCAATCTTGCCTTAATGGAATCCTGTCCATCGGCGAGGATCTCATCCGGTATCAATGTACTGATAGAGGTGCTGCTGGCCGTGTATGGATACTGATCAATGGTCACTTCAATTCCCTGTTTCCGGGCGGCTTCGATCATCGGGATGGTTTCTTTGCTCCTGCCCCAGTTTTGCTGGCCGCTTAATTTGAAATGGGATATTTCCACCGGGATCTTTGCTTCTCTCCCGATCGTCAACGCTTCTTCGATGGCCTGGGTGACACTATCACCTTCGTCCCGCATATGTGAAGCATAAACGCCATTGTATTTTGCCGCTACCTTTGCCAGTGAAACAATCTCGGGTGTTTTAGTATAAGTTCCGGGAATATAAATAAGACCGGTGGACAAACCTACCGCACCCTCTTTCATGGCTTTGTCAACTATGGCTTCCATCTGCTGCATTTCAGCGGGACTGGCTTCACGGTTAGCTCTTCCCATCACTGCTTTTCTTACATCATTATGACCAACGAGGGAAGCGACATTAATCGAAAGTTTTAATGAATCTATCCATTGCAGGTATTTGGCAATATCCACATTGGATGCTCCGCAATTACCGGCAATAACTGTTGTTACCCCGTCATAAATAAAATTATCAGCTGTGGGCTGCTTTTGTTCATCACCTTCAATATGTGTATGCACATCAATAAAACCCGGAGCAATGATCAGCCCTTTGGCATCAATGATTTTTGTCGCAGGCAGCTTTATATCCCGGCCGATCTTCATGATCTTGCCGTTTTTGATAGCAATGTTCCCGTAATACCAGCTATTGCCTGTGCCGTCAATGATCTTTCCGTTAGTGATCAGTATATCACAGGTCCCATTTTGCGAAAAACCTGCCAGTGGAAGTAATAAAAGAATGAATAATCTTTTCATGGATACAAGATACTGAAACATGGAATAGAATCATGCGGCCTTTCTTTCATGCCGGGTGTCCAATCAACAACCGTTACAGAAGAATGCCAGAACACCTTGTCTGCGGATAGATGGCCTTGCCATCGAATTTACCTAGAACTATTATTGAGTAGTTTGAACCATGAAGCTTTCAGCCTATAGCTTTTTAGTTTCAGATTTCCTTTTCCACCAATTATATAAACCATAGCATGCCACGCCTGCCAGCATGCAAATCAATACATCCCTTAATTCTGTCAGTTTGCTGAAGGTTAGTAGCCATGCCGTGAGAATCACGCCGGCAATGCCCGCAGCATAACCATATCGGAGTGTAAAATGATCGCCGCCCGGTTTTTTCTTCCGGAGTTTTATCATCGAAGCGCATACTATTAAATAAACACAGGTGCGGACGATGGCGCCGATAGCAAGGGCCGCTATAAATGACCATACTAATGAAAAGGCAGCAATGATCAGTGAAAAAACAACCAGGGAAACAGTAGGTGTGAGATACCTGGGATGGATGGTAGAAAATACCGGGGGCAACTGTCCTTCCTTACTCAATGCAAAAGGTAAACGGGAACCGGACAATACAATAGCATTTAAGGCGCCGAGTATGGAAATGACGGCGCCAATGACGATCAGTCCACCACCACTGCGCCCCATGAATCCGCTGGCTGCTTCCGCCACAGGTTTTTCGGAAGAGGCCAATCCCGGCAACGTGCCGATACATACCAGTTGTATAAGAAAGTAAAAAAATGCGATAAAAGCAGAAGCGGTGATCAATGCAAAGGGCAGGTTCTTTTTCGGGTTCTGTATTTCACCGGAGTTGACCAGTACGGCTTCAAATCCTCCGAAAGCAAAGACCAGTAATAGCACTGATGTTGAAAATGCATCCAGCGAAGGCGCAGGGCCCGGCGAAAACAAAGGCGTCTGCAGGTTAAACAAACCGATCACTACAAAAAGTGTAAGCGGGAGCAGCTTGGCGATAGTAAGTATATTGTTTACTCTCGTGGTGTTTTTAACACCAATATGATTGATAAGGGTAAGCGCTACTGTAACAAAAAGGATGCATATACCCCTGATGAGCGGGTCATTAAAAGAGCCGGAGAAAAAAGAAAGATAAATGACGATCAGGTTGACGAGGGAAGCAAAGTTAAAAATGCGGCTGAGCAGCAACAGCCATCCCATCAGGTAAGCGGGAAAAGGCCCAAAAGCATTTAATGTATACAGGTAAGGTCCGCCGGTCTTGTCAAAACGGGAACTGACCTCGGCAAAACAAAAGATAATGATCATGATCACGATAGCGCAGGCAAAAAAAGCCAGCAGGCTATATACACCCGATAAAGCAAATACTTTGGAAGGCAACCCAAATATGCCGGCGCCGATGATGCTGTTGATCATCAGCAACACCACTTCCCATTTGCGGATGCTCCGGTTGAGACCTATAGCAGGTGGTTTTTCGGTATTCATTCCAGGTGGTATTCTTTTTTTAACAGCACAAGTAAGTTTTCAGCCTGGGATAAAAATATTCTCTCTTCTCTTCTTGCAGACTTGTTGATCGATTTGACAGGATACAATTTAAAATTGAACTCACGCAGATCACCCGGAGTAAACGGAGCCAAATCGGGATTATCAGTTGGACGGATGACATTATTGTTTTGATCCAGCATTTTATCAAAAACAAGGGCATCTAAAATTTTTGCTGCAGCCTCCGAATATGATTGCATCAATTCTTCTTCTGTTTCTACTTGTCTTACCAGGTTCCTGAGGCCAACATCGTAGCTTGCAATACTATCAGCAACTTTCCTTTTGCGGATCAGGCGAAGACCTCCAGCATTCTTTAACTGCTGGAGCGTTCCGTCGTTGGGTACAAAACGAAGCGAAATGCGCCGGGTCACCGAAATGGCGTGATAATAAATATCGCCGGTTTGCTGAGGTTGGTTATTTAATAAAAAAGATAAGGAGTCGAGCCGTTGTTCTCTCCGGTTGCGTACCCCGATAATATTGTTAAGCCGGGACGTATCAGCAGCTATATCATTGATCAGTGAACGGATGAATTGTTTCTCCCTGTCATTTTCAATCTTATGCTCCAATTGATACTCTGCCAGGAAGCCGCAGAATACGGCAAGAAATAACATGAAGAACTGGAAAAGATACTCCTTCCATTTTTTCTGGTGATGAACGTGGCCGTGGTGGTGGACTTCCATGGTGTTGGTTTCTTGTTGCTGGTTACTGGTTGCTGGTTTAGGCGCATGGCTGTCTTCGGGAAAATGCTCTTTCACATTTTCTTTATTGGAATTTGAAATTTGTTCTTTAGGATCTCCTTCCGGTATGTTTTTTTCTTCACTCATTTTCCAGGGAATAATTTTCTCTTAAAGCCTGTAAAAGATTGCGATTGGCTATTATGTAATCATTCATATTCAGGGTTCGGCTTGAGATCAGCATTGTTTTATAAAACATGATCATATTCACCACTTCGCCCCTGTCAAAAGAAGGCAGGTTTAATATACTTGCCTTTATGATTGTATCTTTTTTCCGGTATTGGTTGACAAGGTTCATATGATAGGCAGTTGAATCCAGTTTTTGCAAATCATTTATCCACTTAAAGTCATAATGTTTCAGAATAAATGGTTTTATAGGGTTGGCAAAGAACTGGTATTCCTGCTCGTTCCTGTACCGGACATTGTTGATGGCGACACTGATATCGCCAAACAGCTTTTGCAATGTTGCATTTTTGAAATACCTGAGCGAACCCGAACCTTTGAGCTGGCTGAGAACTCCATCCTTTGGTTCAAACTTGTAACTGTTGATAAGATAAAACACGGTTGTATAGGCCGGGTAAAATTCTTTTGGCAACTTGGTTAATGAACTGTCCCTGATATAGCGGCCCAGGTAATCACAGTCTTTTTCCTTGTCCAGCCTTGCATTGATCTTATTGGTAACCGCAATGGAGTCTGCAAAAAATTCATCGTATAATGCTTTGGCATACTCTTTTTCCCGCTGATGTTCTATAGTATGTTCCAACTGGTACTCTGCTAAAAATCCGCAGAACACAGCGAGGAATAACATCAGGAACTGGAAAAGATATTCCTTCCATTTCTTTTTTTCGTGTACGTGGCCGTGGTGGTGGACTTCCATGTTTTTGGTTTCTTGTTGTTGAGCCTGCCCCGAACTTGATTCGGGGTTACTGGTTTCCGGTTTTGGTGCATGGCTATCTTCAGGAAAATGTTCCTGTGAACCTCCGGCGCTGATATTTTCATCGCGGTAGCCGTCAGGATGGCCTTTCTCACCGCCCGGTAGGGAATTTTTATTTTCGGTTTGTTCTTCCATATCCCTGGCTGTTTAAAATTGTTTTACAGGAGCGGAGAAAGTTGGGATAGGATGACGGAACGAAGTATTCTCTAAATATAAATACTGTGAACCGTTCCGGCAAATACCGGCAGATCAAAATCATCTGTTCCGGTGACCAAAGTCACAATCCCGGGAAGGTTGTTGCTTTAAATTTATGTCCTGAAAAAGAAATGAATAATAAGATTGCCCGGTTTGTTCTGCTGTGCATTACCTGTATAGCAATCATTGCAGCCATTGTGTGGATCGTTAAATGGATGAACCGATAGATCATAAAATAAAAATATATGAAACAAAACATGGGATCAACTGACCGGATACTACGCATCATTATCGCGGCCGTATTTGTGCTGTTATATTTTAATGGCATTGTTACCGGAACTGCAGGTATTGTCCTGCTGGTATTGAGCGGGGTGTTTGTGCTTACCAGCTTTATCGGCTTTTGCCCGCTCTATACAATTTTTGGGTTAAATACAGGTCCCCGTAAAGAGGGCTCAAAATAAATCTGCCCCCGATGCGGGCAGATGTTGATTGGTGATGGAATAAAGGCAGGCCACCCGGTCTCGCCTTTATTTCTTTATGGTCATTAGTCATCTTGCCTGATCTATATCAAGTTTCTATACAATGTGTTTTTAAGGTGAACAATGGAAGCCGTTTCTAAAGTCAGTTAACTTTCAGTCCGGATTTTGCTGACGGTTTACAGTTGAATAACCATGAATAATATGGCCACGAAGATGAGCAAATTCTTTTTCATATACTGAGTATGTTTATGCAAGAAAACCCGGTTAAAGAAAGCGCTTTAAGCAGGAGTCAATAAACAACAGATCGGGGTATACAAACAACATAATAATGCCTGGTTGACCTTTTCCGGTCATTGGTATACCACAAAGCCCATTCTATAGACCAAAACATTCAAAGGGAAAGATTTGCCGATATTTATCTCACAAATGACAGGATGAAGCTATCGATCGAAAAAAAACGGTTTCAATTTTATCTGTGGGTTGGATTGGCCTGGGTATTATTATGGCTGTTTATTTATCTGGTAACGGAAACTGAGACATTTCTTGTAAGAGTTCCCAATGAAATTTGGCGGACCGTTTATCTTCTTGTTGTCAATTTTATATTTTTCGAATATGCCTGGCCTTTTATAACGGAGAAGAGGAAATATATCCTCTTCAACATTATTACCGGGCTTTTCCTTTTAGCCGTTCAGCTTATATTGCTTTCTTATGGCTTGTATGGCTGGAGGCAACTTGGCATCGGGTTACATATTTATACAGGGTTAAGACAGGACGACACAATAAGGCATGCAGTTTCTTACCAGACAGGGGGTGGTGTAATGTCCCTTTTCTTTTTTGGAATTATAATGCATACTTATGATTACATAAAATTAAAACAGGCAGCACAGCAGCTTCGGATTGAAAAACAGCAGGCAGAACTGAATTATCTCAAGTCACAGACCAACCCGCATTTTTTATTCAACACTTTAAATAATATCTATTCATTGGCAAGGGATAAGTCCGACCTGGCCCCGGAATCCATTTTACGGCTGTCGAAAATACTACGGTTTATGCTGTACGAGACCGGTGGAGCGTATATCGCTATTGAACAGGAGATCAAAATTATCAGTGACTATATAGCCCTCGAGAAATTGCGTTACGATGATTCGTTGCGGATCAATTTTAACTACGACATTGAAGACATGAAGCAAGCGACACCTCCCCTGCTGCTGATCCCGTTAGTGGAAAATGCATTCAAACATGGTGTTTCTGAAACAAGAAATCATCCATTTGTAGATATTCATCTTTCAGTCAATAAGCGACAGTTAGCGTTTGAGGTAAAAAATTCTACTGAGGCATTTCCCGGGGATGGAAATGTAAAAGAGAATATTGGTCTCTCTAACCTGCGGCGCCAGCTGGAATTGCTCTATACAGATTATGATCTGTCTGTTCAACAAGCCGGGTCTGTGTTTACAGCTACTTTAAAAATTAATCTTGCAAGCCATGTCTAAAATAAAATGCATTATAGTAGAGGATGAGCCGCTGGCAGTAAAAGTTTTGTCAGATTATATTTTGCAGGTGCCGTTCCTGGAATTAGGAGGATCGTTTAAAGATGCTATCCTGGCAACTGACTATTTAAGGGAGAACACTATTGACCTGATATTTTTAGATATTCACCTGCCTAAATTAAAAGGTATGGCTTTTTTAAAAACGCTTACCTATCCGCCTGCAGTAATTATCACCACCGCTTATCATCAATACGCCGTGGAAGGGTTTAGCCTGAACGTAACAGATTACCTGTTAAAGCCTTTTGACTTTGAACGGTTTTTAATAGCTGTAAATAAAGTAAAAACGGCAAGAAGCCAAAAACAGGAACCTGGTGAAAGCCCGGAGATAAAAGATCACCTGTTCCTGAATGTGCAGAAAAAGAAAGTAAAGATTTTATTCTCAGATATTTTTTATATTGAAAGCCAGCTGGAATACATCAGGATCGTTACAACAAAAAGAGTGTACCTGGCAAAAATGAGTACGAATGACATAGAGGTGCTTTTACCGGCACATCTCTTCAAAAGGATCCACCGGTCTTTTATCATTTCAATAAACAAGATCGAATCATACACTGCCGAAATAGTGGAGGTGAACGGAGTATCTATTCCTATTGGCAGGAGCTACAGGGGAATTATTGAAAACCTGTAGCTTTTGATGCCTGTTTGCCTGCATCCGGCGGCAAAGAAATTCTACCATTAATCTTCTTTACTTCCTTTTTCTCCAACAAACCACTGTTCTTTATTCCTGAAAAGGACATTGAAGGTGGTTAACGAACCATAGCACCGGGTGATGTATTGCTGGATATTCACTTTGTCTTCATCGCTCAATTTTTTATTACTGTTGATATTCTGCTCCAGCACCCGCAGCCGGTCACGCAGCATGACTATTTTATGAAAGAAATCAGCGATGGGGATCTCTTTTGGTTTTAAAGACTTATCAGCAGGTTGTATCATTAAAGTACCACCTGCCCATTTTTCACCGAGCGGAACATGCTCCGTGATGCCGCCCCACAGGCGGAGTATTTTCAGCAGCGATCTTTCCACCTCACTGTGGGTTTCTATTTCTTCCGTCACATTTTCAGGGATGATCTCATCCAGCTTCTCATCTGTCTTATCAATTTCTTTAATACCATGATTGATGAAAGAGATAAGGTAAGTGGCAAAGCGGATACCCACGATCACACCCGGGCCATATTGGGTATGTTGTAATCTTGTGCCGATGCCAAGGGTTGCCTGTTCCATATACTGTTAATTATACACGTAAGTTATTTTAAAAAACCATTCATTCTTTTTCCGTGGCATAAAAAAGAAAGGGCAACTTATTTAAGTTGCCCTTTCTTTTCAGCGAATGTTTCTTAAGGGATGGTTATTGTACAAGAATTTTATTTGTCAGTACGGCGCTTTCTGTCTGCAGCCTGATAAAATATGCCTGGCGGCTGAGACCGGTAGAACTAAGGGTGACCAGGTGGCTTCCTGCTTCGCCTTGTTTGTTGGCCAATACTTTTACTTCCCTGCCTGCCATGTCTACGATACTTAATCTTATTTTTTGTGCTGTTGGCAGATCAAAACGTATGGTAGTCGTTTGTGCGAACGGGTTAGGATAATTCTGGAATAAGGATACCTTTCCTTTTCCGGAAACTGACGCGGTGACAACAGAAGAATTTTTGGATCTTCCGTCAAAGTCAACCTGTTTCAGGCGATAATAATACAGGCCGGGTGCCAGTTGTTTATCGGTATAGCTGTAATTTTTTGTAACCGTGCTTTCACCGGCGCCATTTACAAACCCGATGGCATACCAGTCGGAACCATTGTTGCTGCGTTGTATCTCGAAACCTTTATTATTGGATTCAGAACTTGTTTTCCAGCTTACGGCAATATCATTATTTGTATTTATTGCCTTTATATCGTTAAGTGTTACGGGCAATGAAAAATCAGGCTGGAACCTGACATCTATCCAATAATTCGGGGCGCCACTGTTTGAATTGGGGAATGCGCCGTTTGCACTGTTAGTATAAACATAGACACCATTGTGTGCCGGGTCGTTACTCCAGGCCAAGACTTTTATCGGGTCAGTGCCATAATCAGCGCCACCCTGGTCCTGCCATGTATCACCGGGAGGTTCGGCTGCATAGTCGCCAAAATTATTAAAAACGGAAGCTACAATAGTGTCTGCAGGAGTAATATGAACGGATACAGCCACTTCCTGCCAGCCATTTGCAGTTTCTGAAAAGGTAGCTTCTGCCAGCTTAGATGTTCCGTTATTGTTCCATATATGACCGATATGAAAACCAAGAATAGCGTCTCCCTTATAAAAACGAATACCGGTTATTGTGCCCGACTGGGTGACCCTGAACCTTACACCGGTTTCTATTCCAAAGCCATTAAAGTCATTTTGATCAACTGATGGATGAGATGTTGCAGGCGGGGAATTAGGAAAATTGATGGTATAGGTTTGAGCGTTGACAGCTACTGCACATGCCAGCATAAAAGCGAGAAGAAGAGCTGGTTTTTTACTTGACAGGAAGAAAGGGTAAAAATTCCTTTTCATAAATAACAGATTTGGTGGTGAAAAATTATTGGTAATTCTTCAGGATGTTTTAGCGGTAATTTCGGAAGGAGATTGGATGTGCTGCCGGGATATTTATATTATCCGGGCAGTATTGTACTATGGATCAGTTTATACAGTTGGCAAAATTATTCAGAATTAACGGTTTCGTCAAGTTTAAACAGATATATTTTCTATATGGCAGACCGGGCAGGTTCAGTTTGGTTTAACAGATGTTGTAAAGACCCATCACCCTCACTATGCGGTCAATGAGCAGTGTAACACCGGTTATCTTTTCATATAATTGATTTGAAAAAGAAACAATACAGTTGTTGCAGACGTTCAAACTACTGATCTTCCTCTTCCTGCCTGAACATAGGTATGGGAGGCAATCCTACCAGGAAGCGACGATACGAATCTTTTATGTATTGCTGGAAATCATAGTCACTCGTCAGCATAGTAAACTCATAAGACGGGCGGAAAATGATCATAAAGCTATCCAGTTCATTTCCGGTTAACGATGTCAGCCGCCTCACCAATGCTTTATTGAAACGGTGATCCACAGATTTGTCCCGTTCCTGCTGTAGCAGTCTTTCCTGGAAGGCCAGCATATTCCTGTTTCGTTTGAACCGGAACATATTGATGATCTCATTCAGATCGAACCCGACACCCATATTAGAAACACTGGATGTAAGACGGGGCTTTTGATAATTGAAGACCTTTGCATAATCCTCCCGGTTTTGAGCAGAATCCTGTTTATAATCTCTTGGACGAACCTTTACCTCTTTCAGTACTGTTACATTTATCCGTAGCGATATATCAAAGGCAAAAGGATTGGCGATCTTCAGCACCGGGAACTTCATCGTGGGCTTATTCAGGTAGCTGAACCAGATAGAATCCTTTTCCGTTACTTCTATTTCATAATACCCGTCGGCATTGGTCATCGTTCCTTTTCCGGACGTAGATAATACCGATACCAGTTCTATGACGTAATTACGGGAACTGTCGTACACATTTCCCTTTATCTTAAACGATTGTGCAGTGACGGGTTTAGCCATTGCCAAAAGCAACATGAATAACAGTATTGAGCTGAGTTTGCGGAACAAAGTGGTTGTATTGGTGGCAAGTAACGAAAGAAAATGCAAATTGTTCTTTAAAGTCGTAAGAGTCAGGGGGTCAAACGGTCAAATGAAGACAAACAAGTCATATAAACAAGCAGTCGCCTTTTTGACAAATATGACTTATTTGACATTTATGACCCGGTAAGCTTTTCGATCACTTTCGGAAAATGTTCGTGTTCAAGTTGATGGATCCGTTGTGCCAGCGAATCGGGAGTATCAACCGGCAATACCGGGCATTTTGCCTGGAAAATGATATCCCCGTTATCATAATGCCCGTCCACGTAATGAATGGTGATACCACTTTCTTTTTCACCGGCCGCGATAACGGCGGCATGAACATTATTGCCATACATGCCTTTGCCGCCATATTTTGGCAAAAGTGCAGGGTGAATATTAATGATACGGTTGGGATATTCTTTGATCAGCGCAGCAGGGATCTTCCATAAAAAACCGGCCAGCACGATAAAATCAATTTGCTTTTCTTTCAGCTCATCTGTATAAGCATTGCCGTGAAAGAATTTTTCTTTGTCAATAAGAAGGGCCGGGATATTTTCTTTTGCTGCAATGCTGAGAACTCCTGCCCCGGGTTTGTTGCAGACAATAAGAGACACTTCGGTTTTAATTCCCTCTCCTTCGTCATTGCGGGCAGAGCGAAGCAAGGAGAAGGCCGGGGTGAGGTTTTTGAAATGCTCAATGATCTTTTGGGCATTAGAACCTGCCCCGGATGCAAAAATCGCAATGTGTTTCACCGGCTAAAGATAGAATGAATAAGTAAAGTGAGTAACTTACTTCAATGAAAAAAATTAGGCTCCTTTTTTTTCTTGTGATCGTAAATGCAAGTTGTATTGCACAGGAAAAAGCATGCAGGGAAATTGTGCCCCCTTCATTTTCTGAAACAATAAAAAATGAATATGAACAAAAACGGGCATCGGCAAAACAACAGTATGAAAAAGATACAACAGACGCAGAAGCTATAATATGGTATGGAAGGAGAACAGCGTACACCGGCAAATACATGGAAGCCATTGCCATCTTTTCTAAAGGGATCGTTCTGCATCCGGGCGATGCACGGCTGTACCGCCACCGCGGCCACCGGTATATTACCATCCGCTGTTTTGATAAAGCTATTGACGACCTGGAGAAAGCAGCGCAGTTGATAAAAGACAAACAGGATGAAGTGGAACCGGATGGATTACCCAATGCCAAAAATATTCCTACCGGGACCCTGCAGTCTAATATTTGGTATCACCTGGGGCTGGCCCATTATTTAAAAGGGGATTTCAAAAAAGCTGAAAAAGCTTACCGTGAATGCCTGGAAGTTTCCACCAATAATGATATGTATGTGGCTATAGCCAACTGGTATTACCTCACCCTTCGCCGTCTTGGAAAGAAGAACAAAGCAAAACAACTCCTGGACACGGTTGACCCGGGAAAAGAACTGATCGAGAACAAAGATTACCTGAAGATATTGTTGCTGTATAAACAGGAAGCTGATTTTACAGACCCATTGTTGTTATTGGAAGAAAATAATACGCTGAGTTCCTCTACTTATGGTTATGGCCTGGCGATGTATTGCCTGCTGCAACAAGGCGGAAAGGAAAACGCCCAAAAAGTGCTGAATAAAGTTTGCGGAGGAAATCAATGGGCAAGCTTTGGCTTTATCTCTGCGGAAGCGGAACTGCAAAAACGCTGATGTATAACTTATTTGACTTTTAGGATTTAGCCGATCGCTGTTCCCGGTCCCCGGTTTCCTGCCTCACAATTCCCATTCTTCTCCCTATTTTTTTCAAATACCCGGTAAAGAAGCGGAACTGTCCGAAAAGAACACTTACCAGCAGCACAGCAACCGGCCAGAGAATCGTGATAACTACAATATATAATACTGCCCAAGGCCATTTTTGCTCAATATCAAACAAATTCATTATTCGTTTGCCGGCATAGCCGGTCAGGCTGCCGCCAATCGCAAATGTGCAAAGGATGAGTACCAGTTGAAGGCCGCCCACCTTCCATTTTTTTTGTAAACGTTCAAGCATTATTGAGGTATTCGTGTCCCGGTATTAAACAGGGACACGCCTATTTTATTTTTTGAGTCGCAAAAGTCAGTAAAAAACAACCAACCACCACTTTCATTTTCACATTTTATAATAAAAGCTGAAAGGTTTACTTATTTATGACAAACAATTTTCAACCAGAACAAAAAACGAATATAAATCCTCTGAAATGCAGGCTGGTAGCGGGTTAAAAAATTTTTGGGACTGTTGTCATTTTGTTAAGTTCCTGACTTATTTTTGCAGCCAATCGAAGGTTTTATCCACATTTTTTCAGATCAATAGCGTCTATGATTTCCTGTAAACCAATAACTCAGAAGCTTGCGCTGCTATTTCTCTCTCTTATTATTTTTTCCGGTATTAAAACGTTTGCCCAGGATGGCCAGGCACTGTTCATGTCGAAATGTGCAAGCTGCCATGCTGTAAGCATGAAAGCAGATCTGACCGGGCCGGCGCTGGGTGGAGTGGAAGGCCGTTGGGAGGATAAAGGCAAATTATTTGAATGGATCAGGAACAGCCCAAAGCTTATCAAATCAGGTTATCCCCGTGCTGTAGAGTTGGCTCCATTTAATCCAAGTGAGATGACTGCATTTGAAAATCTGACAGATGCTGAAATAGAAGCAATACTTGGTTTTATAAATAAAAAGGCTAGTGAAGTAGTAGTTAAAAAAGACGACCCTAACGATCCGGGAACTTCTAATCAAAACGCTGTCATCTTCGGTGTTATCTCCCTGATACTCGCCATTATCGCTTTGATTTTAATGCAGGTGAACAGTAACCTGAAAAAAATGTCGGATGATGCCGAAGGTATTCAACGTCCCGATCCTGTTCCCTTCTTCCGCAACAAAGTATATATCGCTATGGTGGCGATCCTGTTCTTTGTGGTAGGCGGCTATTATTTTACCAAAGCGGCTATCGGCTTCCAGCGCCAGAAAGATTACCAGCCGGAACAACCTATCTTCTATTCCCATAAAGTACATGCGGGCATCAACCAGATCAACTGTCTTTATTGCCACGGCAATGCATGGGAAAGCAGGCATGCCGCCATTCCTTCTGTGAATGTTTGTATGAACTGTCATAAGTCAATTACCGAGTACACAAAAGGGCCTAAACTTTATCATGAAAATGGCGAGGAGGTAGATGGAACAGCAGAGATAAATAAGCTGTATGAGTATGCCGGTTTCGATCCGAAAAATGCCAATGCGTGGGATCCTTCCAAAGCAAAACCTATCGTTTGGGAAAAGATCCACAACCTGCCCGACCATGTTTACTTTAACCATAGCCAGCACGTAAGAGCCGGTAATGTGCAATGCCAGACCTGCCATGGTGAAATAACCGAAATGGATGAAGTGAAACAATTCTCAGAGTTGAGCATGGGCTGGTGTATTAACTGTCACCGCGAGACAAAAGTCAATTTCAACTATAGCGACAGCACGGGTAATAAGTTTTACAGCATTTACGAAAAATTTCATAACGATATCAAGTCCGGTAAAATGGATAGTGTGACCGTAAAAGATATCGGTGGTTTGGAATGTCAGAAATGTCACTATTAAACCCCCTGTCCCCCTGAAGGGGAAACTTAGGAGGTAGTTTCGTTATAAATTTTTGAAAGAACTAAAGCGGAAGAAAATTATTTTTTTAACCATCTCTGAATTTGAGTTATTAGAAAAAGAAAGAGATTGCATAATTCAGAGTCTAAAAGTCCCTTTAGGGATTTAGGGTATTATGAATAAATACTGGCAAAGTTTCGGAGAGATCAATGACCCGGAAAGTTTTCAGAAGAAAGCGCAGGATGAGTTTCGTGAAGAACTGCCTTTTGAAGATATTGACAGCAAGGGACTAATTGATGCCAAAGCTCCCCGCAGGGATTTTTTGAAATACCTGGGTTTTAGCACAGCGGCTGCTGCATTGGCAGCAAGCTGTAAAACACCGGTTCGTAAAGCTGTCCCGTTTGCTAACAGGCCTGAGAACATTATTCCCGGCGAAGCAAAATACTATGCCACTACGTATGTGCAGGATGGAGATGTGGTTCCCATTTTGGCTAAGGTAAGAGATGGCCGCCCGATCAAAATTGAAGGCAACGATCTTTCATTATATACCAAAGGCGGAACGACAGCCCGGGCGCAGGCTTCCGTTCTCGATCTTTATGATACACACCGCAACCGTTTCCCCACCAAAAAAACCGGTGACCTCATTGAAGAAAAGACCTACGAATCTTTAGATAAATCGATCGGTGAAGCATTGGCTGGTGTAGCAGGTAAATCAGTTGTCTTTCTTTCCGGCACCATTGTTTCTCCTTCCACAAAAGATATTATTTCCAAATTCCCGAACCTGAAACATGTGCAGTATGATGCTGTTTCTTATGGTGGCATGCTGCTGGCCAATGAAGCCAGCGGGTTTGGAAGAAAGCTTCCCTCCTACAATTTTGGTGAAGCAAAAGTCATTGTAAGTCTCGGTGCTGATTTCCTGGGCACATGGCTGAGTCCGCTGGAGAATGCCAATGGCTATACAAAAGGCCGCAAGATCAATGAGAAGAACCCGGAGATGAGCAAGCATTACCAGTTTGAATCTTTCCTGAGCACCACCGGCGCTACCGCTGATATCCGTTATACGCACAAACCATCTGAAACCGGCGCTGTGGCATTAGCATTACTCGCTGCTTTGGATGGATCAGTTACTGCACCTGCTATTGCTGATGCAAAACTGAAAGCAGGTATTGCAACCGTAGCGGCCGATCTGAAAGCGAACAGCGGCAAAGCTTTGGTAGTATCAGGCAGTAATGATGTAAATGTCCAGGTTATTGTCAATGCGATCAACAATGCAGTTAGCGCTTATGGCACAACCATAGACTGGAGCAGACCGGTAAATTATCGCCAGGGTATTGATAAAGACATGACTGACCTTGTAACGGATATGGATGCCGGAAATGTTGGTGCTTTATTTATCTATGGCGCTAACCCTGCTTATGATTATCATGATGCAGAAAAATTCAAAAAAGCATTAGCGAAAGTAAAACTGACAGTTTCATTCAATGAAAGATGGGATGAAACAACCGAATTGTGCGGATATAATCTTCCGGCACATCATTATTTGGAAAGCTGGGGCGATGCAGAACCGAAAGCAGGTATCACATCATTTATCCAGCCAACTATTTACCCCTTATTTAAAACACGTCCTTATCAAACTTCATTATTGAAATGGAGCGGCAGTACTACGGATTACGATACTTATTTAAAAACATACTGGGCGGGAAGACTTGGTTCCGAAGATGCTTATACTAAAGCATTGCAGGATGGTATAGTTGAAACTCCGGCCGCACCTGCTGTTATTGCATTTAATGGAGGAGCAGTTGCCGGAGCAGGCGCTGCTATTGCTGCTGCAAAGAAAGGCGGTAAGACAGAAGTGGTATTGTATCAAAAAGTTTCAATAGGTACGGGTAGCGGTGCTACCAATCCATGGTTGCAGGAATTGCCTGATGCTATCAGTAAAGCCACCTGGGACAACTATGCTATGATCTCGATGGCTAAAGCAGATGAGCTTGGCGTTGACTACAAGGACATGGATTATACCTACTATCCTCAGAAACCTGTATTTGAATTTGCTATTGCAGGGAGAAAGCCTGTCGAATTGCCTGTATTGGTTATTCCAGGGATGAACCCGGATACGATTGCCATTGCAGTTGGTTATGGCCGCGGAGAAAAATTAGGAACGACTGCCGGCAATGTTGGAAAGAATGTTTACCCTTTTGCTTCTTTCAATGGCACTACCGTTGATTATTTTGCAACTGATATTGCCATCACAGATAAGGATCTTAAAAAACACAAGATCGCACAAACACAGATAGAGAACTCTTATCATGGCCGCGTGGAAGTGGTGAGAGAAACCTCACTGGCTACTTTCAAAAAGAATCCTACCGCCATTGCAGATTATCGCCAGAAGCTGGTGGATGATTATGCCAAAAAGACAAGCAATTTTCATAAGGAAGCTACTTTATATCCTGACCCCTCTACCCGTCAGAATGAGATCAAATGGGGAATGAACATTGACATGAATGCCTGCTATGGTTGCGGCGCCTGTGTAGTGGCCTGTCATGCTGAGAACAATGTTCCTGTTGTTGGTAAAAGTGAAGTGCTACGTTACCACGACATGCACTGGCTGCGTATCGACCGTTATTTTGTCTCCGGCGAAAACCCGGATGACCTGAAAGGGGTAGTGTTCCAACCGATGATGTGCCAGCATTGCGATAACGCACCTTGCGAAAATGTTTGCCCCGTTGCCGCTACCAATCACAGCACAGAAGGTATCAACCAGATGGCATATAACCGTTGTATCGGTACAAGATACTGCGCCAATAACTGCCCGTTCAAAGTTCGCCGCTTTAACTGGTCTGACTATACCGGGGCAGACAGCTTCCCGGATAACCAGGACCAGCAATTAGTGGGTAAACTTGACCCGGTTATTTTCCAGATGAATGATGAACTGACAAGAATGGTATTGAATCCTGATGTCACTGTTCGTTCAAGAGGGGTGATGGAAAAATGCAGTTTCTGCGTACAGCGTACCCAGGCGGCTAAACTGAAAGCAAAGAAAGAGAATCGTGTATTAGCAGACGGCGATGCAAAAACAGCCTGCCAGCAGGCTTGCGCCGGTGATGCGATCGTATTCGGTAATGTGCGTGATAAAGAAAGCCATGTAAGTAAAATGCGTGAAGAAAACATCCTGCGCAGTTACTATGTACTGGAGCAACTGCACGTATTGCCGAATGTAGCTTATCTCGCTAAAGTGAGAAATACAGATGAGATTATAGAAGATAAACGCAATGGTGGTGGAGAAAAGCATGAAGGAGCCGAGGTCCCTGCTATTGAGAAAAAAGAAGAAGCGCATCATTGAGGATATGAATAGTGGACAGGAAGATGAACGGAGCGTCGCAACGAAGATGACCAAAGAACTGAAAGTTGACCAACTAAAAATAAAGCTAACAGCTAAGAGCTAATGGCTAAAAGCTAAAAGAATATGGGATTACTCAGATACGAATCACAGGTAAGGCCACCGCTGGTAGACGGCAACAAGGACTATCACCAGGTGACGGAAGATATTTGTCGCCCGGTAGAAGCAAAGCCTTCTAAACTCTGGTGGGCTGGATTTCTTATTTCCGTAGGCTTGCTGATATTCGGAATTGTTTCCGTAACGATGGAGGTAATATATGGTACGGGCCAGTGGAACCTGAATAAAACAGTGGGCTGGGGATGGGATATCACCAACTTCGTATGGTGGGTTGGTATTGGTCATGCCGGAACGCTGATCTCTGCGATCTTATTACTGTTCCGCCAGGGCTGGAGAACCGGGGTAAACCGTGCTGCAGAAGCGATGACCATCTTTGCGGTAATGTGTGCGGGCCAGTTCCCGATCTGGCACATGGGCCGTGTGTGGGACGCTTTCTTTGTTCTTCCTTATCCCAATACCCGTGGTCCTTTGTGGGTGAACTTTAACTCACCATTGCTTTGGGACGTATTTGCGATCTCAACTTATTTCACTGTATCATTATTGTTCTGGTATTCCGGTTTATTGCCTGACCTGGCAACACTGCGTGACAGGGCCAAAGCAAAATGGCGCAAGATGTTCTATGGAGTAGCTGCATTCGGATGGACAGGCAGCACCAAACACTGGCAAAGACATGAAGCATTATCGCTGGTGCTGGCAGGATTGAGTACACCGCTGGTATTATCCGTGCATACGATAGTATCCTTCGACTTCGCTACCTCGGTCGTTCCGGGATGGCACACTACCATCTTCCCCCCTTACTTCGTGGCCGGTGCGATCTTCTCAGGATTTGCCATGGTGCAAACGTTGCTGGTAGTAACAAGAAAAGTATTAGCGCTGGAAGAATATATTACCCTTGAGCATATTGATGTAATGAATAAGGTAATTGTATTAACGGGTTCGATCGTGGGTATTGCTTATCTCACCGAGTTGTTCATGGCCTGGTATTCAGCCGTGGAGTTCGAACAATTCGCCTTTTTTGAAAACAGGCTCAACCTCAGCAGTCCTTATGGCTGGAGCTACTGGATCATGATGGGATGTAATGTATTGTCGCCGCAGATATTCTGGATAAGGAAAATGAGAAGGAACCTGGTGCTTACCTTCTTCATGTCTATCCTGATAAATATCGGTATGTGGTTCGAACGTTTTGTGATCATCGTTACCTCGGTTTATCGTGATTACCTGCCAAGTGCCTGGAGTACTTATTATACTCCTACTATCTGGGAAGTGGGTTTCTATCTGGGAACGTTCGGGTTGTTCTTTACCTGTTATTTCCTGTTCTCTAAATTTTTCCCGGTTATTGCATTGGCGGAGATCAAGCATATCCTGAAAAAGAATGGACAGAATTATAAGGCGCGGATGGATGGTATAGAAAAAGAAACAGCGGGAGAGTTTGCGGACAAGCACGGGCATGATCATGGAGCTTAGACCCCCTGTCCCCCGTCATTGCGCTGCGAGGAACGAAGCAGATAGCGAAGCAAAAGGGGAACTTAGATCGAAAATGAGTTATTGAATTGAAAAGTAAAATAGACGAATAAGTAAACATTTTTTTTAATCAACTCTGGTTTAACGAAAGGCGAAAAAGTAAAGCGATTACAAAATCCGGAGTCTAAAAGTCCCTTTAGGGATTTAGGGTATGAGTGTTAAAAAATTTATTACAGGCAATTTCTACGACGAGGAAGTATTATTTCCCGCAGTCAAGAAAGTACGCCGTGCGGGATACAAGATCCACGAAGTATTCACGCCTTTCCCTATCCATGGATTAGACAAGGCAATGGGTCTTCGTGATACGAGTCTTCATACCGCAGGGTTTATTTATGGTATTACCGGAACAGCTACGGCGGTAGGTTTTATCACCTGGGCACTGACAATTGACTGGGCTATTAATTTCGGCGGTAAGCCATTCTTCTCTTTGCCGGCATGGATACCGATCACATTTGAGCTGACAGTATTGTTTGCAGCCGTGGGAATGGTATTGACGTTTTGTTATCTCTGCCAGTTAGCTCCTTTTGTGAAGAAAGACCATTTCAATCCCCGTTCAACTGATGATACGTTTGTGATGGCACTGGAAGCCAGCGATAAAACCAAAGATGAGGAAGTGATCGCTTTCCTGAATAATATCGGCGCAAAAGAGGTATCGGTTCAATACAGGGAAACAGGCTGGTGGCTGGGCAGGTATGATAAAGACACTATGCGATTTGAAAAAAAAGCTGAAGCGGTTCATTGATCAATATAAAAAAGAGTAATGAAAAAATTTCTGATCATAGCAGGATTTGTTGCAACAGGGATCGTCATGGTGGGTTGTGATAAAACCCGCCGCAGTCCCGGCAGGGCCTATATGCCGGATATGGCCTATAGTACAGCCCTCGAAACGTATGCGTACCGCGACACGTCAAAGTTCACTACGGTAAAAGATGACAAGAACAGCCATAAGATCTTTTATAACAATATGCCTGTTGAAGGAACTATCGCAAGAGGAGATATAGGAGCCTATACCGGGTCCAAAACAGATACTACCGGCATGTATGCAGCTTCTGCCAGCATTAAGAATCCATTGGATCCCGCTTCTATTGATATGAAAGAGGCGCAAAGGCTCTACCTGGTCAATTGCGGTATCTGCCACGGCGCAAAATTAGATGGCAATGGTCCTTTGTATAAAGGAGGAGACGGGCCTTATCCTGCTAAACCGGCTACCCTGGTTGGTGATGCAAAATATGAAGCAATGGCCGAAGGAACCATGTTTCATTCTGTTACGTATGGCTTAAATGCGATGGGCAGCTATGCATCCCAGTTGAGCACAACACAGCGATGGATGGTAGTAGCTTATATAAAATCAAAACAGGTAAAAACAGCTACAGCGACCGCAGCAGCTGATAGTAATGTAACGGTCAAGCCTGTGGTGGATACGGTTAAAAAAGGGTAAGAATATTTTTTTGAAGAAATCATAAACGAACAAGATGTCAAGTTCAATCAGGGAACAGTTTATCATACCAAAGCGATACAATATGGTCGCTGTTGCATTGATGGTGATCGGTGTCATTGCTATTGCGGCGTTGTACATTACGCATGGTTCAAGTAAAGATCATCATGAGTCGGCAAGGTTCTGGGCCAGTTTATTGCAGAACAGCGTTTACTTCCTGTTGGTCGTAAATGCGAGTATGTTCTTTATCTGTGCTACTACACTGGCATGGGGCGGCTGGCAAATGGCTTTTCGCCGGGTGCCGGAAGCAATATCGGCCGTCGTTCCTGTGATCGGCGTTATTTGTTTTGCGATCCTGATGGCCATTACTTTCGGGGATAATCATACTATCTACCATTGGACTGATACAGAGCATGTGAAACACGATCCGGTATTGTTACATAAATCCGGTTTTTTAAGCAAAGGATTTTTTGCAGCCATGACATTTCTCACTATTGGTCTTTGGTGGTTGCTCGGTTTGAAAATGAGAAAACTCTCCCGCAGTTTAGATGAGAATCCGCTGCCGAATATGGAGGAGAAGAAGAAATATATCTGGAACAATACGATCTGGGCGGCTGTATACCTGATCGTGTTTGCACTTACGGTCATGTCATCTATTCCCTGGTTGTGGCTGATGAGTATAGATGCGCACTGGTACAGCACCATGTATAGCTGGTACACTTTTGCGAGCACATTTGTAGCCGGCATGGCATTGATCGCTTTGTTTGTCGTGTTCCTGAAGAACAATGGTTACCTCGAGTTGGCGAATGATGAGCATTTGCATGATATAGGTAAATTCATGTTTGCCTTTTCCGTATTCTGGACATACCTGTGGTATTCGCAGTTCATGCTGATCTGGTATGCCAACATCCCGGAAGAAACGGTTTATTTCAAGCCAAGAGCAGAAGGTCCTTACAGCGGAATTTTCTGGATGATGTTCATCATCAATTTCATAGCACCATTATTAATATTAATGAGAAGGGGATCAAAAAGAAATTATACAACAGTAACTTTTATGGCGTTACTGATCATATTCGGTCACTGGCTGGATTTCTTCCAAATGGTGTTCCCGGCTGTATCCCCGGACCATGTACCGATGATATTATATGACTTTGGTGTGGCGCTTGGTTTTGTAGGATTGATCATGTTTGTAACGGCAAGGGCACTGGCAAAAACGCCGATGCTGGCAAAGAATCATCCTTTCCTCAAGGAAAGTGTGATACATCATACGTAGAGAAGTTGGTAAGTTCAAAGGTTTACAAGTTAGCCTACCTGTGGACTGCTGAAACCTCAGGAACTTTTGAATTAAGGAAATTTGAATAAAAAATAACTGAACTAAGAATATGCAAACTCTTTTCATTGTAGCGATCCTGGCGCTGGGCTTCCTGATCACCTTTCAGATAGCGAAGGCCAGTGAATATGTTGCTGTGCTCCGCGGTGAAGAAAGATCAAGAAGTCAAAGCAACAAAGTGAATGCATTCCTGTTGCTGGCCTTCCTGGTCGTTGGGCTGATCGGCGTGTATTATTGCAATGAGCAATTAAAAGGAAAAATATTGGGAGCCCCGGCTTCTGATCACGGGGTATTGATCGACAGGATGCTCTATATAACGATTGCGATCACTTTTGTTGTTTTTGTGATCACACAGGTTGGCTTGTTCTGGTTTGCTTACAAATACCAGCATTCAGACAAAAGAAAAGCCTATTTCTATCCGCACAATAATAAGCTGGAGCTGATATGGACCGTTATTCCTGCTATTACATTAACTGTATTGGTTGGTTTTGGTATTTTTTACTGGTTCAAGATAACCGGCGATGCGCCAAAGAATGCGATGCCGGTAGAGATCGTTGGCAGCCAGTTCAAGTGGGAATTCCGTTACCCGGGTAAAGACGGGATATTAGGAAAGAAATATTATAAGAATATAACCGGCGATAACCCGTTGGGACAAATATGGAATGACCCCGCCAACCATGACGATGTTTATATTACCGGGGATGCCATGCATCTTGTAGTAAATAAACCCGTAAAGCTGGTGATCGGCGCCAAAGATGTTATTCATGATGTGGGCCTGTCACATTTCAGGATGAAGATGGATGCGGTGCCGGGCACACCCACTACTATGTGGTTCACACCTACCAAGACCAGTGCAGAGATGAAAAAAGAAACCGGTAAAGCGGATTTTGTATATGAAATATCCTGTGACCAGATGTGCGGCCAGGGTCACTGGAGTATGAGAGGAGAGATCATTGTAGAATCACAGGAAGAGTTTGATGCATGGATGGCGAAGCAGACGCCAAAATACCTGGCTGTGTTCCCGGATAAAGATCCGTCAAAACAAAAAGCAGATACTGTAACAAAAACAGCTGCAACAACTGCTGTTGCGGGAGCAAACTAAAATTGATAAGAATCCCGGTATGCGGGAATAAAATAAAAGATTATGAGCGAATCAATTCATATACATCCGGGCTCAGTGGCACACGAAGCTGCTCATGATGACCATCATCATGGACACCACGAGCAGTCATTTATCACCAAATATATTTTCAGCCAGGATCATAAGACGATCGGTAAGCAGTTCCTTGTTACCGGTATCATCTGGGCGATCATTGGCGGATTATTCTCCGTACTGTTTCGTTTGCAACTCGGTTTTCCGGGCCAGACCTTCCCGATCCTCGAAACATTTTTCGGGCATTACGCCAAAGGCGGAACGATCCAACCTGAATTTTACTATGCGCTGGTAACGATGCACGGCACCGTGCTTGTATTCTTTGTATTGACAGCTGGCCTTAGCGGTACTTTTGCCAACCTGCTTATTCCGCTGCAGGTAGGCGCCCGTGATATGGCTTCGCCGTTCATGAACATGCTGTCGTACTGGTTCTTCTTCATGGCAAGTGTTGTCATGATCTCCTCGTTATTCATTCAAACCGGGCCTGCATCCGGCGGATGGACAGTATATCCCCCGTTAAGTGCATTGGGACAAGCGTCAGAAGGCTCCAAGCTGGGTATGGATCTCTGGATCGTGGCGATGGCATTATTCGTGGTGTCTTCATTGCTCGGCGGTTTGAATTATATCGCTACCATCCTTAACATGCGAACGAAAGGGATGAGCATGACCAGATTGCCATTAACGATCTGGGCATTGTTCTTTACCGCCGTATTAGGGGTGTTATCATTCCCTGTTCTGTTATCAGGTTTAATACTTTTATTATTCGACCGTAACCTCGGAACAAGTTTCTATTTAAGTGATATAGTAGTAGGCGGAGAGATATTACAGAATGAAGGAGGCAGCGCTATATTATTCCAGCATTTATTCTGGTTCCTGGGTCACCCCGAAGTATATATCATCCTGCTTCCTGCGATGGGTATGGTATCGGAAATACTATCGGTCAATTCACGCAAACCGATCTTTGGATATATGGCGATGCTCGGTTCCTTGTTTGCAATAGCCATTCTCGCATTTCTTGTATGGGCACACCATATGTTCGTAACCGGGCTGAACCCCTTCCTCGGATCGGTATTCGTGTTGCTGACATTGCTGATCGCCGTACCATCGGCTATTAAAGTATTTAACTGGCTGACCACGTTGTGGAGAGGGAATATTAAGTTATATCCATCCACATTATTCGCCATTGGTTTTGTCAGTTTGTTTATCTCAGGTGGTTTGACCGGTATATTCCTGGGTAACTCTACCATTGATATTCACCTGCATGATACCATGTTCGTAGTGGCACACTTCCATATTGTAATGGGTGTAGCCTCCATGTTTGGGATGTTCGCCGGTGTATATCACTGGTTCCCGAAAATGTTCGGGAGATATCTCAACATGACCTTAGGGTATATTCATTTCTGGGTAACGATGGTTGGCTCTTATCTTATCTTCTGGCCGATGCATTACGAAGGATTGGCTGGTATGCCCCGCCGTTATCTCGATAAAAGTATCTGGAGATCGTTCAACCAGTTTGGCGACCTTGATAAAATGATCACCATTGTTTCTATCGTAGTATTTGCCGTTCAGTTAATGTTTGTGTTCAATTTCTTCTATTCTATTTTCAAAGGAAGAAAAGTAACCAGCACGAACCCATGGGGCGCCAATACACTGGAATGGACAACACCGATCAATCCCGGTCATGGTAACTGGACGGGCGAAATACCTGAAGTGCATCGCTGGGCTTATGATTATGGAAAAGACGGAAGAGAATTCATTCCGCAGACAGAGCCGGTAGGGGCGAATGAAAGTAAGCATTAAGTGAGTGGTGAATGGTCAATGGTGAGTGAGGCAACTCACGACTCACCACTGACAACTCACAATGAATAGAGTAGATTCAATATAAGGGTTTAAATAGCGAGAGCTGGTGATGAATAAGATCAAAGATTTTTTGCAGTTGATAAAGCCTTCGCTCAGTATCATGGTGGTGTTCAGCAGTGTAATGAGTTTTGTGCTGACACCCGCTTTTAGTAGTTACGAGGATAAATGGAAATGGGTGTTATTGCTCTTTGCAGGTGGGATGCTGGTAACAGGCAGCGCTAATGCCATCAACCAGGTAGTGGAAAAAGATACCGACGCTTTAATGAAGCGAACCGGCAAAAGACCGGTAGCAGCAGGAAGGCTGACCGTACAGGAAGGATGGGCCTTTGCTATTCTTACAGGTGCAGCAGGAATTTTTATCCTGGGTAATTATTTCAACTGGACAGCAGCAGGGTTAGCTGCTTTCAGTTTGTTCCTGTATGCATTTATTTATACACCGCTGAAAAAAGTAAGTTCAATTGCGGTGTTGGTAGGTGCAGTGCCGGGAGCCTTACCTTGTTTGATCGGCTGGGCCGCGGGTGATGATAGATTGTCATTGGGGGGATGGATACTTTTTGGTATTCAATTCTTGTGGCAGTTCCCGCATTTTTGGGCGATAGCCTGGATAGCGCATACGGATTATACCAAAGCAGGCTTTAAGCTTTTGCCGTCAGATAAAGGGCCAACGAAATTCACGGCATTACAAACAGTGATCTATTCATTGTTATTGCTGCCGGTGACCCTGGTGCCCTATTATACCGGAATGTGTGAGTATGAAAGTATAACCGGATTGACAGGATTGGTTTTAATAATAGCAGCAAATGCTTTTATGATACTGAGAAGTGTGAAGTTGTATCAAACGATGGAAGTGCCTGCTGCAAGAAGGGTGATGTTTGGAAGTTATATATACCTGCCGGTGGTGTTACTGGCTTTATTGATGAGCAAAATACCCCCGGGCCTCTAAAGGGGAGTCAGGAGTTTTACATAAGATTATAAATGGTTTATTTATTTAAAAATATTTTGAGAGGTACTGATGGTGAGTAGTGATATAAAATTAAAAGAGTTTCAAAACGCCCCTTCAGGGGATGGGGGCAAACGAATACATCCCCACAAGTTCACGCTGTGGGTGGCGATTGCAAGCATTCTGATGATGTTTGCAGGATTGACAAGCGCTTTTATCGTGAAAAGCAATTTGACAGGCTGGAAGGATATAGACATGCCAAAAGTATTCTGGTATTCAACTGCGGCGATACTGATCAGCAGTTTGACCGTGCAGATGGCAGTACGTTCTTTTAAGCAAAGGGAAATGGCGCAATACCGGTCGCTGATAGGCTTGACGCTGGTACTTGGGGTATTGTTCGTGGTATTGCAGTGGTTTGGGTTTAAAGCTCTCTGGGACCAGGATATCAAGTTCACCGGTTCAGCAGGAGCGGGCCAGTTCTTATACGTGATATTTGGTTTGCATGCCCTGCATGTAATAGGCGGGATCATCGCATTGGTCGTGATGTTCCTGAAAGCGTTCTTTGGAAAAATAAAATTGTATAGTTCAGTGCCGGTGGAAGTCATGGCTACCTACTGGCATTTTGTTGACATATTGTGGATCTACCTTCTCGTGTTTTTTATTGTGATAGGGTAGAAGGTAAGGTTTAAGACGTTTAAAAAGTTCAATAGGTTTAAAAGGTTCGCTTAACTTCTGAAACGTTTTAAACCTCTGGAACATCTGAAACTTGAATTGGGTGGTCATCCTGAACGGAGTGAAGGATGGAATTTTTTAATTTGGAATTTTATAAACATGGCGACAACAGCAACAGCGCATCAATCAAAATGGTGGAGTGGCGGTAAAAGCCCCTTCAACCTGGAGTACGGCAAACTGATGATGTGGTATTTCCTGATGAGTGATGCGTTCACATTTGGTGCATTCCTGATTTCTTACGGCTCTATCCGTTTCAGCCAGAACTTCTGGCCGGATCCGAACGTGGTGTTCAATGCGTTTCCGGGAGCAGGACATGCTAACCTTCCCCTGGCTTTCGTGAGTGTAATGACGTTCATTTTGATCATCAGCTCTGTTACCATGGTGCTGGCTGTACATGCAGGACATAAAGGCGACAGGAACGGCGTGGTCAAATGGATAGCCTGGACCATTGTGGGCGGTTTAGCGTTCCTGGGTTGCCAGGCATGGGAATGGCATCACCTGATCACCGGTGAACATGCTGTACTGGCTGATGGCAAGATCGAATTCATCGGGCAAACCATGAGAGGCAATCCCTGGGGGGAACTGGTTGAAGGAAGCGCTTTGACGGAAGCTTTGCAAAATTCTTCGCAGCATTCCCTTGCTTTATTAGCGCATGAACATAATGCAGCGATGACACATGAGCAATTGATGGGGATGCCCAAAGACCAGTTGCTGGGTATGATCAATACGGCAGAACTGCACATAAGAAAAACTGGCCCGGTTGCATTTGGCGGTTATTTTTATGGTATTACCGGTTTCCACGGCTTCCATGTATTTTCAGGAGTGCTTATCAATATTGTTATGCTGCTGATGGCCCAGAAAGGAGTATTCGACAGGAAAGGCCATTACCTGATGATCGAGAAAGCGGGTTTGTACTGGCACTTTGTGGACCTGGTGTGGGTATTCGTGTTCCTGTGTTTCTACCTCATATAAAAATATATTGGAACCCGCCTGCCGGCGGGCAGGTTTGAGATTTGTTAATTTGAAATTTAATATAGTATGCAACATCCGGCTTTTGAAGAAGTAAGTTTTCATCATCATACAGACGATGCTGAGTTTAAAAGAAGGGTCAAAAAGACAACGATCCTGCTGTCAATCATTACGGTGATTGAACTGGGAATAGGCTTAAGCATTTACCTGATACATAAAGGACCAGACCCCAGCCACCTGCTGGTGCTGATGTTCAAAGGCATGGTGTGTATCCTCTCGCTGGCAAAAGCTTATTATATCGTATCTGTTTTTATGCACCTCGGCGATGAGATCAGGAATATGATCATGACCATCGTTGTGCCTTTGTTGCTGTTCATCTGGTTCATTGCCGCATTTATCATAGATGGCAATTCTTATAAGAACCTGCGTAATACCTACGACAAGCATTTCCAGGAGAGCACTACACCAAAGGAACATCATGAGGCGGTGGAAGAAAAAGCCCCGGAGAAAAAATCAGAGAAGCAATAGGCCAAGAGACAAAGAGATTTTAAACGAGAAAAAGAGAGAAGGATACCAAACTGCTCTCTTTTTCTCTTTTTAGCCTGGTGACTTTTTCGGTTTATAGCAAATCCTCTTTTTCTCTTAGCCTTAGACCAACATGCAATAACTTCGCATTCGCAGAAAACATACAATTGTGACAAGAACCGCTCTATATGCTTTGATCCTGGCTTTGCTCATACCGCTGGTCAGTTATTTTATTGTAAAACGTACCAGCGAATCAGCCGTGCAAATGCCGCGGCATTACCTGCTTGATTCAACTACCACTACGGTGAAGAACGGAAAACAGGTAGTTGATTCTGTATGGCACCGGCTGCCGGAATTTTCATTCACCAATCAACTGGGACAAACAGTTTCCTGGAAAGATATTCACGGGAAGGTGGTAGTGGTTGATTTTTTCTTTACACACTGTCCGACTATCTGTCCGGCGCTTACCAAAAGCATGAAGCGGTTCCAGGATGGGGTCACTAATTCCAAAAGAGTAGGTGATAAAACACCCGATTTTCTTCATCTCCTTTCTTTCAGTATAGATCCTGAAAGGGATTCAACCGAAAGATTGAAAATGTGGGCCGACCGTTTCCAGGTCAATCCGGATCAGTGGTGGTTGCTCACGGGACCCAAGAAAGAGATATACGATATGGCCATCAATGAAATGAAGATCGGTATCGTGGATGGCAAGGGGATCGACACCAGTTTTATTCATACAGATCATTTTGTATTGATAGATACCAACCGTCATGTCCGTGGTTATTATCACGGGCTTGACTCTGTTTCCATGTCAAGGCTGTCTGAAGATATTATCCTCCTTACGCTGGAAAAAGACAGGACCAAAAAAAGTTTCCTCGCCGGCAAACTGCAATTACTGGCAGTCGTCTTCCTGATGGCGATCGGGTCCGTCGGGGTATTTTTATTCATATTCAGAAAAAAGAAAAATAATGTTAGCGCCGGTCTGGAAAAGAAATGATAAGAAAGCAAGAAGGCTCATTATTGCTTTTTCCCTTGTTGTCTTTATTGCTGTTGTTGCATTAAGCCGGGTAAAGCTGGAGGTGGAGCTGGGATTTGATGTGCATTTCTTTGCATTGATCAATGCCATGATCAATTCTTGTGTGGCGATCCTGCTGGTACTGGCACTGATAGCGGTAAAGCGTAAAAAATACCAGGCCCATAAAAAATTGATGCTGACAGCGATGGTGCTTTCCATACTTTTCCTCGTCAGTTATATCTGTCACCATTTGTTTGCAGGTGATACCAAATTTGGCGATATGGATCATAATGGTATTATCAGCGAAGCAGAAAAAAACAATGAAAGCTCTCTGCGAATTATTTACTATATCATCCTTGGTACACATATCCCTTTGGCGGGTATCATCCTTCCTTTTATTTTATTTACTGCTTACAGGGCCCTTATTGGCGAATGGGCCCAGCATAAAAAACTTGCCCGCATCACCTGGCCTATCTGGTTTTATGTAGCGGTGACGGGAGTGCTGGTCTACTGGATGATCAGTCCTTACTATACTTAGCCACGATATCATAGTTTTAATACATGAAGAAAGGTTTTGTTTTCACCATTCATAGTATCGCCGGTCTTTTAGCCGGTTTATTTATATTGCTGATGTCGCTGTCAGGCGCCCTGCTGGTTTTTCATGACGAACTGGATAGTTTACAGTATCCTTCGATAATTACGGAAGGCAATAAAGAGATCATTTCCATTGACAGCGCATACAGGAGTTTGCAGAAGCAGTATCCTCATGCGCAAATAAGCAATTGCCATCTTTCCCGGCAGGCATCAGCGCCGTTCATCTTCTTTGTTTACGAGCCATCCTTCAGAGAAGGAAAAGAAGCGATGCAGGTTTTCATACACCCGCAAACAGGAATGGTGCTGAAGACCAAAGGCAGCCGGGATGGCTTTATGAGTTGGGTGGATACATTACACGGCTCTCTTCATTTGGGTAAAAAAGGAGAATGGCTGCTTGGTTTTTTTGCACTTGTCTTTTTACTCAGTCTTGTAACGGGAATCATCCTATACCGGAAGAACCTGGTGGCTGTGCTAACCTTTCGGAAAACCGTTTTCCGGAAAGGAAACCTGCACCAGCTGATAGGCGTATATGCATTGCTGTTCAACCTGCTGATCGGGATAACCGGCTTGTGGATGCAGCGTTATGTTTTTAAAAAGGATTTTTACCGGGCCTATAATTATACACCGGTTCTTAAGGCATCACCGTCTTTGTTTTATTCAATAGATAGTTCGTTTGAAAAGTTAAAAGAAAAGTATCCTGCATTTACAGGCCATGTGATCTATTTTGCGCAAAGTAAAAAGGGGAAGACGGCTGTTTACGGTAGCCAAAGCAGCAATTCGTTCATTCATTCAAAAAAATATGCCGATGCTATTTCCCTGGATAGTGCCGGCAATATAGCATCCACCCGGTTTGTGAACGAAATAAGTTCTGCTGACCGTTATGATATCATCAATTCGCAGATCCATTATGGGAAATATGGTGGTTGGCCGGTCAAGCTCATTTATTGTTTATTTGGGCTGACGGGAGGGTTGTTGAGTATTACCGGGTTTTTGTTGTGGGTAAAAAGAAAGAAATGAATTTTGTTGTTTTAAAACCCCAGTTCTTCTGCCGGGTTCCAAAACAGTTTTTCAAAATCAACCACGGTATCATTTTTTACCTTAATGCCTTCTTTTCTCAGTCGCTTTTCCATAGAACCGGGCGGAGTAAAATGATGTTTACCGCTCAGGATACCATTGCGGTTCACTACACGATGGGCAGGTACTGCAGGTCTTACTCTTCCTGCGCCATTCATGGCCCAGCCAACCATGCGTGCAGATAATTTTGTACCGAGGCAGGCGGCAATAGCGCCATAAGATGTCACCCGGCCTTTGGGTATCTGTCTCGCTACTTCATACACCAGTTCAAAAAAGCTTTCCTCTTTTTTACCCGAGGGCTTTATTGATTTTAATTTGACAGAAGTTTTTTTTGATGTCGGCATAGAAAACGAAATTATTTATTTGAAGAATCTTCTAAGTCCCCTTTAGAGCTTGTCCCGAATTCATTTCGGGAGAGTTTGGGGGCTAACTCGCTTCGCCTTGGTTCCGGTACACTTTCATAATTAAAAGGACAATGCAGGCACCCGTTGCCGCAGCAATATCCTCTTTCCAAATGATATTGCCTGGTGAGCACAACAAACCCCGCTTCGTTCAGGTAATAATGAATGCCTTCAATCAATTCCTGCATGCGCTTTCAATGCTTGTTTTAATTCTTCATCTTTTTCTTTGCCCGGTAATTGTTCAGGCAGGGAAAAACAGAGATAGTGAATACGGTTGCTTCCCGCAATGTCCAGCGATTCGTAATGCGTTTTGATCTTTAATTCTTCGGGGATGACCGCTTCATTATATACATCATCATGATCGGTATGTAAAATACAGCCATACAGGCTGATCACTTCTTTCGTAAAGTGATAGAGATCGGGGCTGTCTGTTTTTAAATGGATCAACCCGCCCGGGGCAAGGAATTGCTGGTAGAGCCGGAGAAACTTTGGATGTGTCAGTCTTTTTTTTGCTTTAGACATCCGCAACTGCGGATCAGGAAATGTGATCCATATCTCCGCCACTTCATTGGCTGAAAAATAATCGTTGACCTGGTCTATCTGTGTTCGCAGGAAAGCGACGTTATGCAAATTATTTTGCAGGGCTTTCTTTGCTCCCACCCAGATGCGGTTCCCTTTCAGGTCAACACCAATAAAGTTTTTACCGGGATATAATTGTCCAAGACCTACAGCGTATTCACCTTTACCACAGGCCAGTTCCAGTATAACCGGTTTTTCATTTTTAAAAAATGCATTCCATTTGCCGGCTATCTCCCGCGGAAACTGCAGCACATTGTGAAATGTATTCAGTTCGGCAAACCGTTCCAGTTTTTTCTGACCCATCAGGAGCAAAAATAAAAGAAAATAAGGCGGTAAGGAATATCAGAATTTAAGCAACAGCCCAACCCCCACCAGCGATTTTACCTGTAAGGCCGGTGATGTTCTGTTGGGGCCAAACAATTTTGCATCATCATCATAGATCAGGTCGAGTCCCCAGGTTACCGATAATATCTTTGATATTTTGGCGCTAAACGTATTGCTCATATTGATATCCACATTCTGCGGGTTGTGGCGATAGTTTGAAAACAGGTCAAGCCTTCCTTTATAGGTCAATACTTTATTGAACTCTTTGAGGTAATTGATCGTAACAAAAGCGCCGAATTCAAGAATGTAGTTTTCCCCGGGTTTTACACCATAAAGACCTTTATTGGACAGGGCAGTATCCATGACTATTACCCAGCGGGCAGTGGCAGGAGAAATGAAGATGGAAAGATCTTTGTTGGGTTTATAATCAAGACCGGCGCCTAACAAAAAATACCCCGGAGCCATGAAGGTGGAGGAAAAGGCTTTTACATCATCCTGGTAAGTATATCCATCAAAAAATTGTGAACGAAGATTGACAAGCCCCGACACACTGACCTTCTTACTGATGGCATACCCGTATTTGGAAAGAAGGTCAAAGCGGTCGTCATTCTTGCGGCTGCCCAGGCTTGTTGTTTTTACATAACCCAGGTTAAAATCAAAAGTATTGTCCCAGCTGTGTTTCCCTTTTTTATAAAAGGCATAGAGATTAAGCAATGAATTTACTGAAATGGAAAAATCTTCTCCGCCTGCCGCCCAGTTACTGAGAGAGCCTTGTGAAAGGTTCAGGCTGTACAACCCGCCCACTCTCCATATTTTAGAGGCAGTATCGTTCGGGTCTTTGGCGATCTTGCGGCCTGACTCTGACTGAAGTTTTTTTACCGTCTCATCCTGTGCATAGGATACTAATACGGAAAGCACAGCTGCGATAAGCAGAATTTTTTTCATACAAGGTTTTTTAGTTGATAATAGTAATGGTTAGGTAAGATAAATAAATAGTAATAAAAAGTAATACCACTTTTTATTTCCCATCACACCCGGATATTTTAATTGTTGATAGTTGGTTCAACGATCTTGTTGTGAAGAGAGTAAAAAGGGGAAGCGCAATGGTAGTTGTCAGTTAGGTTATGGCAGGCATAAAAAAACCTGCATATCAAGAGATACACAGGTTACACTCACATGAGAAAACTGGGCTGTAGGGGGAGGGATCGAACCTCCACGGAGCAGTTAGTTGTAGCACAAAGTTCAGTGGTCGACCCTGGTCGCTTATGTATTGCTACACTTGCGGCTCTATGCTATATTTATCCTGTTACCTCCACCCCCGAGACAAGAGGGCATGTCTGCCAAAAATTTCATCACCCCACAGTATATTTGGGATTACGTAGATTGTAGAAGATTTCCGAGAACCCTTCTTTTCTCCTTGCCATCCCTGATTAAAAGAACTTGATAAGACAAATTTAGGCTTACAGGTCCTTTCGTTCCAAATTTTTCAATAATTATTTTATAATTATAGATAATATTCAAAAAATTACTATTTTTAGTGAACAAATCAAAAAATGAGTTTATAAAATGGCAGCTAAATTAAATCTCGACAAACTCGACCTTCAGATCATTCACAACATGATGGAGAATGCGGAGATATCGTATGCCGACCTGGGCAAAAAATTGTTTGTGTCCGGGGGCACGATCCATGTCCGCATCAAAAAACTGCAGGAAGCGGGGGTGGTAAAAGGAACCCGGCTCAGCGCCGACCTGAAATTACTCGGATATGATGTCATTGCTTTTATTGGCATTTACCTGAAAGAAAGTTCGCTGTATGATACCGTTGCCAAAGAACTGCAGAAGATGCCGGAGATAGTAAGGCTAAATTATACAACAGGCAATTATAGTATGTTTGCTGAAATTGTTTGTAAAGACATCTCTCAGCTAAGGTCTGTATTGCACGACCAGTTGCAAAAGATCAAGGGTATCGAAAGAACCGAAACTTTTATATCGCTGGAGGAAAGCTTTAGCAGGAACGTAAAAGTGGTAAGCTGATACAATTGCTGTTTATATGAACCGGTATGATCACTGATGAAAGAAACATCCCGATTTTATTCATCACTTAGCCTGCTTATACTGCTCAACGCTGTTGTAAAACCCCTGTGGATATTTGGTATTGACAGGCAGGTGCAAAATGAAGTAGGTGCAGCAGCGTACGGCACCTATTTTTCGATCCTGAACCTTTCCTTTGTTCTCAGCTTCCTGCTCGACTGGGGATTCACTGTTTTTTATAACCGCCAGTTATCTGCAAAAGACGCCGGTATGTCTGATCAGGCCGGCCGTTTCCTTTTTATTAAACTACTGTTTGCGTTGCTGTATGCTGCAATAATTTTTGCTATTGCTTTTTTCTCGGGGATTGACAGGTGGGATATCGTAGGTTATGTTGTGCTCATACAGGTGCTGTCATCGATGTTTGTTTTTTTCAGGGCCATCATTACTTCGCAGCAATGGTTTAAGACCGATGCCTGGCTTTCGGTGCTGGATAAAGGACTGATGGTATTGTTATGTGGGATTTTCCTCTACCTTCCATCGTTGCAGGGTAGTATAAGTATAGAACGTTTTTTACTGTTGCAAACAACCTGCATAACAATAGCTATGGTAACAGCATGGATTATCCTGGCCATAAGAAAATTTCATTTTTCATTTAAAACACTATGGCCGGACAGCTATATTTTTAAAGCCGCCCTTCCTTTTGCCATTATTGTTTTGCTGATGTCTTTTCATTCCCGCATAGATGGGTTTTTGCTGGAACGCATCAGTGGCCCGGAAGAAGCCGGTAAATATGCCGGTGCCTACCGCCTGTTGGATGCGGCCAATATGCTGGGATACCTTTTTGCTTCTTTTCTCCTGCCATATATCACCCGGCGTTGGAGCGATGGCAAAGATATTACTCCTGTTATTTTAAACAGCCGTCATGTGCTACTTATCGCTGCCATAACTCTCACCTGTATTGTCATCTTCCTGGCGCCATGGATACAAAAGACATTATATCACCATGAAGATGCCGGCTCAATAAAGGTGTTGCAATGGTGCTTACCGGCGCTGATCGGTTATTTCCTGGTACAGGTATATGGTACAGTCATGACGGCAACAGGTCATATTCTTGCCTTCAGCCATATAACACTGATTTCTGTAATAATTAATCTCATGCTAAACATCCTGCTGATCCCTGCAAAAGGTGCAATGGGAAGCTGTGTAGCGGCACTGATCAGCCAGGCTTTTAGTGGCATGGCTACCATGCTGTATGTACGACAAAAATTAAAGATCAGCATTGATCTCCGCTCCTGCCTTATTTATATTTTTACAGGCGGGCTGATATGCGGATTTTTGTACCTGGGCAACAGTTGGCCTGTAAGCAGGGTACTGATAATGATCGCTGCCGGGATGATTGCTTTGATCATGTTGTGGATCACCCGGCTTATTGATCTTAATAGCTGGAAAATATCTTCCCGTCAATAATTACATTTAAAAGAAACCCGATGCCTGATCTCTTTTATATTATTTCAAAATGGTGGAAGCAAATACTTGCTATCGTTGTGCTATCGCTGGCAACAGTAACTACAATATTATACCTGAAGCCGGTTAAATATTTATCAACGGCTACGTCTCTTCCGGCCAGTTCCTATGCTGCGGATAAGGCGAGTGTATTTAATGATAATGTTCAACTGTTGTACCCGGCGATGGGCACGCCGGATGATCTCGATATGATAGTGGGTACGGCTCAACTGGATACAGCTTACCTGGCATTAGCTGAACAACTTGACCTGGCTGGTCATTATAAAGTACAGGAACAGGGAGATGCCGCAATCAGAAAGGCTGCTTATCTCCTGAAGGCAAATACGAAGGTGATCAAAAGCGATTATAGTGAACTGAAAGTAAAAGTATGGGACGGGGATAAAGAATTTGCTCCCCAAATGGCAAATGCCATTACTGAAAAATTACAGGCTATTCACCAGGATATCCAAAACAGCAACAATATTTCATTGATCAAAAGCCTGCAATCAGGAAAAGAAAAATTGCAGTCAGCTATTGATAGCATCAGTAATTATTTAAAGAAAGCCATTGTTGACGGTGAAGCCCCGGGCGGTTATGAAGCCCGCCGGTCAGCATTGCTGGGCCAGGTGCAACAGTATGAAAAACTGATCAGCGAATACCAGTTACTGGTGGACAATAAACCGCCGGTGCTGATCATAGTAGATAAAGCAAGAGTGACCGACTGGCCGGATAAACCCAAACGGTTACCAATACTGGTCGCCACGTTTGTATTAAGCTTATTATTTTCCCTACTGGTTATTCTTTTGGCAGAAAAAAGAAAATCAATAAAGCAGTGACCGGGACAGCACATAACAGGAATGTACTGGTTACCTTTTTTTCAGGATTGTTTATTCTTTGCCTGCTGGCGGCTGTTTGGCTGGAGGCATGGTATTTCATCGCCATTCCTTTTGCCGGGCTGTTCTTTTATGCAGGCTGGCAGCATAGCAATGCTGTTTTCTTTTTGTTGTTACTTTCTTTGCCTTTTTCTGCAGAACTACAGGTAACATCTTCTTTAGGGACAGATTTTCCTGATGAATTACTGATGTTGTTTACGTCAGGTTTATTTTTCTGTTACTGGCTTTATTCACCCAAAACTCTTCCTAGGGCAACTATTCAGCATCCATTGATCGTATTACTGGTTATCAGTTTTGGCTGGTCAATCGTTTCAGCAGCCTTTTCTGCTTATCCTGTTATATCGCTAAAGTTCTTATTGGCAAAATGCTGGTATTTCGGAGCATTTGTGTTAGCGCCACTGATCGTTTTCAGGAACAAGGAGATGATAAAAAAAGCAATGCTGGTCCTTGCCATTGCTATGCTTGTGCTGACGCTGGTAACCATGATTAGGCACTATAAATATGGCTTTTCTTTTGGGGGCATCAATCTTGCCCTGAAACCTTTCTTTCGAAATCATGTGAACTATTCAGCGATGCTCGTTTGTATCATCCCTGTCTTTTTTGGGTTTTATAAATTGACCCGTCGGGGAGGCATCAAAAATTTACTGGTACTTATTATGGTGGGATTGATTGTTGCATTGTTCTTTTCCTATGCCCGAGGTGCTTGGCTGGCGTTGGTTGTTGGAATAACGGCCTGGTGGCTGATCAGAATGAGAATGATACTTATCACTTTTTTAATGGCCATCCTTGTAGCAGTAGCCTCATTGTTTTGGATAAAAGCCGAAGACCGTTACCTGGAGTATGCCCATGATTACCGGACAACCATATTTCATGAAGATTTCCGAGAGCATCTCCGTGCCACTTATCAATTCAAAGATGTATCGACTGCAGAACGGTTTTATCGCTGGATAGCGGGAGTAAGAATGATAAAAGAAAACCCGCTGACCGGTTTTGGTCCGGCTACTTTTTATAATACCTATAAGCCCTATGCTATCCCGGCTTTTAAAACATGGGTAAGCGATAACCCGGAGCATTCAACCGTGCATAATTATTTTTTAATGATCACTGTTGAACAGGGTATTCCCGGCTTGTTGTTTTTCCTGTTGCTTACTGGTACCATGCTCTACTATGCCCAGTTACTTTATCACCGGGTGAAAGATCCTTTTTATAGGATACTTGCTATTGTTACAGGAGTAATAGTAGTCATGATCCTGGTGATAAATTTTTTAAGCGACATGATAGAAACTGATAAGGTAGGCAGCCTTTTCTTTTTGTGTTTATCTATGCTGATCGTAACAGATACCCGGTCAAAACAGGAATTGCTGAGTAATTCAAATTGAAACATCCATCAGATCCTGCCCCGTACATTGAGCGCATCCCTTAATCCATTTCCGAGTAAATTAAAAGCGAGAACCAGCAGCATAATGGCAAAGCCGGGAGCCAGTGCCAGCATTGGATTTTGGGTGATAATGAAATTATAATTCTCTTTGATCATCAGTCCCCAGCTTGGTTGCGGGGGCTGCACACCTACCCCCAAAAAACTCAAACCCGCTTCTATCACTATAGCGGATGCAAAATTAGAAGCGGCGATCACCATTACCGGTCCCATGATATTTGGCCATATATGGCGGACAATCGTTCTGAAATCGGAAAAACCCAATGCTCTTGCTGCTTCTACATATTCGAGTTCACGAACACCCAGTACCTGTCCTCTTACCAGCCTGGCTACATTTACCCACATCGTCAATCCAACAGCAATGAATACCTGCCAGAAGCCCTTACCTAATGCCAGCGTGATAGCAAAGACCAGTAATAAAGTAGGGATGCTCCAGATCACGTTGATAAACCACATGATGGCATCATCTGTTTTGCCGCGGAAATATCCGGCCAGCGAGCCCAGGATCAAACCGATCGAAAGGGATATGATGACCGTTATCAATCCTACGCTGAGACTGACCCTGGTCCCGATGATCAAACGGCTTAAAATATCGCGGCCATATTTATCTGTTCCGAGCAAGAACTTTTTGGAGACAACAGGCATTGCCGCAACCTGTGATCTATGATATGCCTGCCTTTCTGTAAGACCTTCATCAATATATTTCTGAACAATGATGCTATCCCCTTTCGTTTCGTGTGTTGTTACCGGCAAGTAATTATATTGGTCGTCGGTGCCGGAAATCAATCTTGTAAAAAATGATGAGTTACTGATGATGCGGCTGTTATTTACTTTTAGAAATAACTGTTGGTGACCGGGTTTCTCTCCGCCGATTTCTAATATGATCCGGTTAGCATACGGGGAAGAATCCGTAGCAATAAAATAAGCAAAGACAGCAACAATAACAGACAGGCTGATCACCACAAGGCCAAACATAGCCCCTTTATTTTTCCTGAGTCTTCGCCAGGCAGCCTGTTGAAATGAGGGAGAAGTATTGCTCACCGGCAGGAAGATAGAAATATTTCAGTAAATGCCTTTATTTGACACGGCGTCCTTTCCATTCATATTTCCCAAACTGGCCGAGCAAACCGGATATTATTGTATAGAGGATATGCAAGGGTTGAAAAAAGAAGAACCATTTTACGGCCCATTGTTTATTAAAGAAGGAGCTGAGAGACCAGAAGAAAGGTAACTCTACCAATGTTTTTAGCAGCCATAACAATAAAAAAGCTATCCAGTACTGTGAGTTCCAAAAGCCGGCAATGAGCAGAACAATTAATGACAGGTTGAAAATATATACGAGTGCCAGTACAGGCAGTATCCTTTTGTCGTCATACTGTTTTGCTTTACTGGCCCAGCGGATACGCTGCCGTAAAAAAGCTTTCCATGTTTTTACGGGTTGTGTGGCAACAATCACTTCTTCTGATTTCAGGTAATACACCCTACCCGGATATTCCTTCCATATTTTATGCATCAGCATCATGTCATCTCCTGAAGCAATATGATCGGTACCGGCAAACCCATTTACTTCATAAAAGGCTTTTCGTTCATAAGCAAGGTTAGCGCCATTGCACATGGACAAGTTTTTTTTATAAACGGCAGCGCCGGTTATCCCCTGCAATACCATGAAGTCCATCGCCTGGAACACCTGTACTATTGATGAACTACAGTTGATGGAAACCGGCGCAGCAATAAAAACCGCTTCTTCCTGTTCTTTAAAAGCAGCTATTGTCTGCAACCAGTTTTCAGGGGGCAGGCAATCTGCATCAGTAGTCACGATCAGGTCGCCGGTTGCCGATGCGATCCCTGTTTCAATCGCCTTCTTTTTATAAGAGTTTATTTTATCATCCTGCAAAGACAGGAGCTTTACCTTATCGTATTGCTTTACTATTTCCGCCGTTCTGTCTTCCGAATGATCATCTGTCACAATGATCTCAAATAAATCCCGCGGGTAAGATTGCTGCTCAAGGGCATCCAGCAAAGCACCAATATTGTTCTCTTCATTTCTTGCGGGAACGATAACTGATATTTTTGTTTGGAATGAAACCTGCGGAGGGGTAAAAACCGGAATTGACAACCAGCTTTGCCAATAATAAATGATAAGAATGCTGTAAAGAATAAATAATAGTATGATTATCCAGAGTAAGATCATGCAGGTGGACAAAGCTAACTAATGAACATCAGTGCAGCAAAGCGGGAAGGATCTCCGCAACATGTTTTTCATGCAATACCTGGTGGCCTGAATGAATAACCGATAAAGTACAATACTCCTCTACTCCTTTCATGAACTTTTCACCTCTTGCCGGTAGTATGATCCTGTCATGTTTGCCATATACCAGCCGCACGGGAGTTTTATTGGCTCTGATTAACGACCTGATCTGTCCTAAACGGGGTTTTAATTTTCGCAGGGTGGTCCATCTTGCATATAATAGCCTGCGAACCTCTTTATCACCGATATAATAATTGACAAATTTGAAAATACTTGAATTGACCAGTCCCAGCTTATTAAGCATTTTCAATAATGCAAAGAACCATCCGGGATTTTTCATGGTCAGGGCAAAAAGCTTATTGCCTGTCCATGTTTGTGTAGCCAGCCAGTACCAGAAATTTACTTTTAACCCATCAGGAGCCAGCAATACCAGTTTCTCAATTTGCATAGGCATCATTTCGTAAAGACTCAGGGCCACCCGGCCACCAAGACTGAAACCAATGAGAGAAAGTTGCTGGTTACCAGTTCCTGGTTGCCGCTCGGTCCTATTGAGTATCTCCTTTACTATATTAATTATGTCAATTGTTGAGCAGTTCAATCCTTCGTTCCATTCTGTTTGCCCGTGAAAGGGCAGGTCTATGGCATAAAAGCTGTATTGACCCCCGGCATATTTTTCAAAAAAGGAAAATGAAACAGCTTCTTCACCATAGCCGTGAAAGCAAAAAACCGGTTTTTGCCCGGTGCCAAACTGCAAATAGCTGATCCGGGAGCTTTTATATTGAAGAATGTGCTGTTTCATTTTTGCTTAAAAAAATCCGGCAATAAATTGTACTGGTTCAAAAATAAGATTAATTTTACTTAGTTGCACAAACAACTATATGTCAAACAACCAATTTAAGAAAGGAGAGCTTTACAGCTTTGTAACGGGCAAGGCCTCCACCGCCATTGCCAGGCGTTTGCAAAAGAAATTCAACAGTGCCGGGCTCAATCTTACCATTGAGCAATGGAGCGTTTTGTATCATTTGTGGAAACAGGAAGGTATCAGCCAGCAGGAATTATGCAATGCTACTTTTCGGGACAAACCCAGCATTACCCGGCTGGTAGACAACCTGGAAAGACTGGACCTGGTTAAACGGGTGCCTTCCGAAAATGACCGCCGTATCAATTTGATCTATCTCACCAAACAGGCACAAAAATTACAGGAACAAAGTATGGGGCTGGCGGAACAAACTTTGAATGAAGCGTTGGAAACAGTCCCTGCAGAAAAAGTAGATGTGTGTAAGGAAGTATTGCAGATCGTGTATGATAATTTGAAATGAACCCCTGTCCCCTAAAGGGGAACTTAGGCTGTTCATGTCTTAGGTAAATAACCAGTTCTTTAATTGAAGGTTGATAAGTATGTAACCAACATCAGTAATTCTATTCAACTCCTGTTGCGTCGCACACTTCAACTGCAGTAATTCTGCTCAGCAATGATCAGGTACTACTTTAAACACTTGAACTTTTTAAACCTTTTAAACCTAATAATATGAGCGCTGCTACAGAAACTAAAAAACTTTTGAAAGGCGGAGAGTGGCTCGTAAAAGAGTCGTCCCCCTATGAAACATTTACCGCAGAAGATTTTGTGGAGGAACAACGAATGATCAGGGATATGTGTGATCAGTTTCTTGATGCCGAAGTATACCCGATACTTGATCGCATTGATAACCTTGAAAAGGGACTGATGAAATCATTGCTTACTAAAGCAGGTGAGCAGGGATTGTTGTCTGTCGCCTTCCCCGAAGAATATGGAGGGCTTGGCAAAGATTTTATTACCGCCACTATCGTGAATGAATACCTGGGTGCAGGCCACTCGTTTTCGGTAGCTATTGCTGCGCATACTGGTATTGGCACTTTACCTATCTTATATTTTGGTACACCGGAACAAAAACAGAAATATATTCCCAAACTGATCACTGGCGAGTGGGCGGGTGCTTATGGTTTGACCGAACCTAATAGCGGCAGCGATGCCCTCGGTGCAAAAACTACGGCCAAACTCAGTGATGATGGCAAGTATTATTTACTCAATGGGCAAAAATGTTGGATTACGAATGGCGGGTTTGCCCAGGTATATACAGTTTTTGCAAAAGTGGATGGCGATAAATTCACCGGGTTTATTGTAGAGAAAGGAACAGAAGGGTTTACACAAGGCCCGGAAGAACACAAGATGGGTATCAAGGGATCATCTACTGTTCAACTTTATTTCCAGGATGCAAAAGTGCCGGTTGAAAACCTGTTAGGGGAGATCGGCAAAGGACATAAGATCGCATTCAATATCCTGAACATTGGCCGGTTGAAATTATGTGCAGCCGCTATAGGTGGTGCCCGCAGGGCATTGAGTACTTCGGTGGAGTATGCAAAGACAAGGGAACAGTTCAAACAACCGATCTCCAACTTTGGGGCCATCAAGCATAAGCTGGCAGAAATGGCGATCAAAATATTTGTTGCAGAGTCTGCTTTGTACCGCACAGCTGAGTGGATAGATGCAAAAGAAAGAGAATTACTGGCCGCCGGCAAACCATTTAATGAATCATTGCTTGGCGCAGCGGAAGAATATGCAATAGAATGTGCGATGCTGAAAGTATATGGCAGTGAAGTATTGGATTTCGTGGTAGATGAAGGCGTACAGATACATGGAGGCAACGGGTTCAGCGCTGAGTATAATATTTCAAGGGCATACAGGGATAGCCGTATAAACAGGATATATGAAGGTACCAACGAGATCAACCGGCTGCTGACGCTGGATATGACATTGAAAAGGGCTATGCAGGGAAGACTGGACCTGATGGGTCCGGCTATGAGTGTACAGAAAGAGCTGATGAGTATTCCTGATTTTGGAGCGGATGATGAAGCCCCTTTTGCCAAAGAAAAGAAACTGGTCGCCAACCTGAAAAAAGCGATATTAATAACGGCGGGTGCTGCTGTACAGAAACTGATGATGAAGATAGAAAGCGAACAGGAAGTACTGATGAATATTGCAGATATGGCCATTGAAACATTCAATGCAGAGAGTGTATTACTTCGGTTAATGAAAATGGTGGATAAACAGGGAGAAGCGGCCTGTGAACATCACCTGAACATCATGCGCACATACTTGTATGATGCTGCTGATAAAGTAAATAAATCCGGAAAGGATGCGATCAATTCATTTGCTGACGGCGATGAACAAAGAATGATACTGATGGGACTGAAGCGGTTTACAAAAGCGGAACCGTTTAACAGCAAAGCAGCCAGAAGGGCGATAGCCGATAAGATGATAAATGAAGGGAAGTATTGCTTCTGATAAATTCGGTGTAAGGATTTCCATACGGCTGCTTCCCGGAAGCAGCCGTATTTTTTATGACCTTCCGTAAATGATCCTTAATTCTTCGCGGGCAATTTTCAATTCCGTCAGCTGCTTTACCCTTCTTTTTTCAATGTATACACCGGTTGATATCAGCAGGGAAAAGAAGATATTGACCAGGAAATAGATAAGTTGCGTATCAGCTTTATACGGAGTTTTGAGAAGATAATAGACAATATAAATAAACATGTATCCGCCATATGCAAACAGCAATGCAGCGGTCATGATTGCTTTGCCCGCAGCCTTTTGATATACGACAGCGATCTTTACCTGGTGAATAAAAAATAGCAGCGAAAAGGCAAGTACCATTGAAAGGCCGGGTGCCATTGCTATAATGGCTGCATCAATATTAAACCCGGCGGTTAACACTACGACTACTTCAAAGAGGACAAGCATCCCGATAATCATCTTCATCCTTTTTCGGAATAAAGCAGTTTTACTGAAGTAAGTCATGAAACCAAGCATCAGCGGCGCATCAAGGAAATTATTCAGGATACCATAATAGTCGGTGAAGGACTTTTCAACGGTAAAAAAACCAAGGGTCAGGAAGCTATGCCCTGATACAAGTATGTAGTATGCAAGTAAGGCCGGGAAGCTTTTGTACCATGCCAGGCGAAAGAATAATATGATGATGATGGGCAGAAATAAAGCAATCGTGGAAATCAGGCCCAACACACTGAACCAGGTCATACGGAATAAATTTTTTCTTTAGGATAAGGACTAATCTTTATACTATACACAGATCATTTCCTCACTACAATATTAACGAATATTATATTCACATTATGCTTACTATTAAAGCCTTATACAAAATTCAGTAAAACCGTGACATAGTTCAGTAATATTACGGCCATACGGCTCAAGGGTTTTTATGTTATCTTACTGTCATGATACGATTAGTCCTGTTTTGTTGCATTTTTTACGGGGTAGAAACCACAATTTTTTCCCAGTCAACTGATTTTTTAGCTGGCAGAACGACCGGCCCGCTACCTTACCTGGAATATGGTTTGGGTGACGACCGCCTGGGCGGTGCCAAGATGACCTATCTCGATACGAATATTGTAGTAAAAGTAGTGGATAGTACAAAAGACGATTATAAGGTTCAGCTCTCAAAAAATCATGCTGCCTGGTTGCCAAAAGTGAATTTTATAACAGACAGCCTGCTGTCTGTTCAACCGTACTACCTGACAGGTAGCTGGAAAGTCTCCGGAGATGACAAATACGATTATATAGTTATAGGGCTTGATGAAAGATTGCCCTATAAAAGTATTCAGCAGATTAACCCATCGAGAATAGTAGTGGATATTTTCGGCGTCACCAGTAATACGAACTGGATCACCCAGCTTACTACAGCCAAAGAAATAAAAAATGCGTACTATGAGCAAACAGAGGATGATGTGTTCCGGGTGATCATTGAGTTAAAACATGCCCAGCATTGGGGCTATAGCCTTTATTATGAAGAAAAGAAACTGGTTATAAAAATCAACCGTCAACCCCGGGTGTTGAGTTTAAGTAAGCTAAAAGTAGCTGTTGATGCGGGTCATGGGGGTGAAAATACAGGAGCCAGTGGTGTTTTTTCAGGTATTGCTGAAAAGGACTATACCTTAAAGATGGCCAAAGAACTGGAAAAAGCGCTGAAGAAGGAAAAGGCAAAAGTGTTCATGACCAGAACTAAAGATACTACGTTAAGTATGATCGAAAGGACAGCCATGTTAAGAGAAGAAGCGCCGGACATTCTTATCAGCATTCATCTTAATTCTTCAGGAAAAGATACCGTCAAAGGGGTGAGCACTTATTACCGTTATATCGGGTTTCGTCCCCTCACGCAATCAATTTTAAAACGTATGCTGGAGACAGGATTGAGTGAATTTGGCAATGTCGGCAATTTCAACTTTTCATTAAGCGGCCCTACAGAATATCCCAATTGCCTGGTGGAAGTGGCTTTTTTAAGTAATAAAGAAGATGAAAAGCGCATCCGTGACCCAAAGTTTCATAAACTGGTAGCGGCAAAGATCGTTGCCGGAATAAAAGACTGGTTGCTAAAAATGCAGGGGTAACTATTTAAGATCCGCCGGGAACGGATCGCCACGATGACAGGTGAAACAGGTCACTACTTTCAGGTATTCGGGTCTTTGCAGGGTATCATAGTAAAAATAATCCTTGTTTATCTGGATGGTCAGCCGCATCATTTTCCGGGCATCTTCTTTCATCGGGTTTTCATCCACTTCGTAATTAAGGCTGTCAGGTAAATTCTTATTGTAAGGGGTATGGCAAAAAGCGCAATTAACTCCGAGGGCTTTATTATAGGTATGCATGATGCTGTCGAGCTTTTCGTCGCTGATGTCTTTAGGCAAAACTTTTAAATTCCTGGCTTTATATTGGGGCAACCGGGTAGCCGCAATGCCGGAAATAACCAATAAAAAGATAACAGATAATGTTATGAATTGCTGCCTGGTGATCATAAATCAGGGGTTTATAAGGAACAAAATACAAACTATGCCCAAAGCAGACGATTTTCTGTGATGATTAGTGGCATATTCCTGACAAAAGGACGTTGGGAAAAGCAAGGGGCTGTAAAATTCAGGGGAGTAGCATGGAAGAAACGATTTTTATCTATAAAAGAATTACATTCATATTTTAGCCTTTTGTAAATTTGCAGTCAATCATTTTTATGGCAGAAACAGTAGCAGCACCATTAACGGCCAAAGATTTTGCAACGGACCAGGAAGTACGCTGGTGCCCCGGTTGTGGCGATTATTCTATA
>DATDIX010000042.1:0-4911 GCA_036520835.1 Chitinophagaceae bacterium
ACTGTATGTGAAGGGATTTTTCTTCCCTGACTCAAAAAAAGATCATTTGGTCTCCTTATTCATAAGCCGTAACGTTAATAACCCACCTGCAGCATCTACCAGGAAGTGCAGGAGCATTACAATTAATAAAGAACCTGACCTGGTAAAAATGAAACCGAACAAACAAGAGAATACGAGTATTTTTAAAACAGCTTTGCTGCCCTGGTAATAGTGGGCAATACTGAAAATGAGAGCCGGAAGAATAACAGCCCAAAACTCCTGCTGATCTGCACCCGAAAATAAATAATAACAGTAAGTCACCAGGAATCCGCGAAAGATAATTTCTTCAAAAACTCCCGCACTAAAGCACAATAATAAATACAAAGGAAATTCTCCCGGCAGAGTTGGCATAAAGGCAGTCCTTGTTTTCCAGCGTTGAATTGTTTTTTCACGGTTAGACTGCCCACCAACCGAAAGTGCCGTGTCGATGATATAGAGAGCAATGAAGATCAGTACCAGCCACCAGTAGGATTTATTATCGCCCGGTTTCCTGAAACCAATCTCTTCCAGCGGCCTTTTAAATAAGAGCCATACCAACATGATGATAAATGCAATCAAAAAAAGAGAAAAGCTGCCAGACAGGTAGAAGCTTTTCTTTTGCCTGCTGTCAAATTGGTCAGGTAATGGATTCTTTGCATTGCGATAGCTTGTCTGTAACGGGATAACAATGCCAACAAGAAATGCAAGAATATGATCTGCCCATGCCGGAAAGTTCTCCATGATCTATTGTTTTGATAATGCCAGGAATTTTTCATGCAGCTTTAATACCTGTGGCAGCACTGCTTGTTGCTCCTCGTTGGTTATGACGCTGTCGCAAAGTTTCATTTTTTCATCTTCATTCATTTGGCTGTTCAGCCTTTTCAGTACTTCTTCTGCCGTTATGTTGTCCCTTGTCATAACTCTTTTGACCCGGAGTTCCTGCGGTGCATATACCCCAACGATATGATCAAGCTGTTCATTCGCCCTGCTTTCAAATAGCAAAGCTGCTTCTTTGATAATGTAAGGAGATGTTTGTTTTTCTATCCAGCGACTGGCATCACGGATGGTAGCCGGGTGGGTGAGAGAATTGAGTAATTCCAGCTTCTTGTTATCAGCAAAAACAATCGAAGCAAGATAAGCCCTGTCAAGCCGGCCATTTTTATAAGTGTCTTCTCCAAAATTCTTTATTAGTGCAGCCTTTAGTTCATCATCGCTGTTCATGATCCGCCGGGTCGCATCATCGGCATAATATACAGGGATGCCGAGCACTTCAAATATTTTAGCCACGGTGCTTTTACCGCTGCCGATACCGCCTGTAAGACCAACTTTTAGCATAAATTCCAAAAAGAAAAATTCCAAATCCCAAGTTAGAAAGCTCTATTGGAATTTGGAATTTTATTATTTGTGGTCTTACTTCTTGTCTGTAGCAGCCGGTTTATTCAGCGCAGCGGTCCAGTCCATGCTGATAGCGCTCTTTTCAATTTTCAAATAGCTGCCAGGGCTGACTTCGATATTCAGTGTGCCGTCCTCATTCACCTTATTGATAATGCCATGTATGCCGGCAATGGTCACGATCTTATCGCCTTTGCCAAGATCTGTAATAAATTTTTTCTGGTTCTTTGCCCTTTTGGCCTGCGGACGGATAAAGAATAACCAGAACACAAGGATCATTCCGCCTAAAAAGATCAAAGTGGTCATGCTACCGAACGGGCCCTGGGCCTGTGGTTTTGCCTGTAATAGATAACTGAAATAGTTCATTTCTGCTGGGGTTTTAAAATTTTAATCTGTTATTGCTACTCTGAATTCAAGTGTGGTTTCTGCAGGATCAGTGTTAGCTGTCACCCTCACGGACTTCCTGGCTTCTCCTTTAGGTTGTCCTTTGCTGTTAAACTTTGCTATGATAAGGCCATCCTGCCCCGGTGCAATGGGTTGTTCAGGTTTTTCGGCAACAGTACATCCACAACCAGCGGTTACACTAGCGATCACAAGTTGCTTGTCACCGGTATTCTTAAATAGGAAAGGAATTTCTACCTCGCTACCTGCTTTTATTTCACCAAGGTCTATGAAAGTGGAATCTATCCATTCTATAGTAGTAAGATCGGTGGCGGATATTTTCTTATCTGCAGTCTGGCAGGCCGCCAAACTCAGCACGGTGATCAATAAACACAGTATACTTTTCATTGACTGGGGATTTTGGGTCCGATATTTATCGGGATGCAAATGTAAGAGAAAGCTGCGAGCTTTGAGTAATGAGCTTTGAGACGTAGGCTAGCTACTCGTCGCTCATAGCTCGCAGCTTATAGTGATACTATGCTTTCTTATAATCCACCTTCTGCATTTTTCCCTGCTGTACCAGTTCTTTATGAATGTTATCAAGAATACCGTTTACGAACTGACCACTCTGTTGTGTACTGTAGTCCTTGGCCAGGTCAATATATTCGTTGATCGTCACTTTGGGCGGGATGGTTTCAAAGAAAAGGAATTCGCTTACTCCCATTTTCATTAATATCATATCGAGCAGGGCAATGCGTTCGGGGTCCCAGTTCTTTAATTTGGGAATGATCAGTCCCTGCAGGTATTCATCTTTTTCCAACACAGTTTTCAACAGGCTTTTGGCAAAATTCTCTTTGTCCGGGCTCATCATTTGCTTGAAATTGTAAGTGCCGGGTTTTTGCATATAACCCATTAGTAACTGGATGACCATCTCCCCATCGTCGTCCCAGTTAAAAAAGGCATCCTCGATATGGGATACAAATTCCTCATTGGCCAGGAGCATATCATTCAGGATAAACTCGATGATCTTTTTCTCTTCGGCTGTATTCCGTGCGGTCAGTGAGATATAGTTCTTGTATTCCGGTGTCCCGGTAAACTCGAGGTATATCTTGCGTACCAGTTCTGTGTTGGGGTACTGCTGGGGCTTTTCTTTGGCAAATTGTTCTTTCAGCAAGGGGTCTTCCATCATTTTCCAGAGCAATTCATTGCCGGCGATCTTAACGTTTACATTCAGGTCCTCGGCAGTGGGTAAATGTTTGCTGGCCCGCTGGTGCGAATTGGTCTCTGCATAGCGGGTAACTTCCGTCAAAAAATAAATCAGGTAAATAAATAAGGAACGAACCTGGTCAAAATGCTGTTGTAAGAGTTTTTGAGAGTCTGGTGGTTTGGTATCATTTTCCCACGTAACCATCGTGTAGAGGGTCTGCATCACTTTCACCCGGATATTTCTTCTGCTGATCATTCCAAGAACTTTTGAGGGGGCGAAGATAAGAGTTTTTGGCTTGGGTCTTTGGTTTATGGTCAAGGATAAGACCGGAACTTATAATTAAGGCAACTGCAATAAAAGTGAAAAAATGACATTGCGGCTGAAAAAACCTGCCAGTCCGGGAGTATTGGCTTCTTAATCAGGGGATAACTGAAAATTTTTCACGTCCGTCCCCTGTGGCACGTTATTTCCTGTACCTTCGCCGTCCCCTATCTGAAAGGGAAGGACAGTTATTCAAAAATTCAAAAATCAATACAATTATGGCTAAGAAAGTTAACGTTACCCCACTGCATGACAGGGTGATCGTGAAAGCGGCGGCTGCCGAAGAAAAAACTGCCGGAGGTATCATAATCCCGGATACGGCAAAAGAGAAACCACAACGCGGTACTGTTATCGCTGCTGGTCCTGGTAAAAAAGATGAACCCGTAACGGTAAAAACAGGCGATACGGTTCTGTATGGCAAATATGCCGGTACCGAGATCCAGATCGAAGGTGAAGAATACCTGATCATGAGAGAGAGCGACATTTTAGCAATTGTGTAATGAGCCAATTTGGCGATGTGCCAATGAAACAATGGCACAGCAAACTCTGCAGACTCATTTCCAAATCATCAAATTATCTAATTAACAAATCGAAATATTATGGCAAAACAACTCTTCTTCGACATTGAAGCAAGAAATAAAATGAAAAAAGGCGTTGACATTCTTTCCAACGCGGTGAAAGTAACCCTCGGTCCCAAAGGCCGCAACGTGGTTATTGAGAAAAAATTCGGCGCACCCGGCATCACAAAAGACGGTGTAACGGTAGCGAAAGAAATTGAACTGGAAGATCCCATTGAGAACATGGGCGCACAAATGGTAAAAGAAGTAGCTTCCAAAACTGCAGATATCGCAGGTGATGGTACTACTACAGCTACCGTCCTGGCACAATCCATCATCAGCGAAGGTTTGAAGATGGTAGCTGCAGGCGCTAATCCCATGGACCTGAAACGCGGTATTGACAAGGCAGTAAGCCTCGTTGTTGAAAACCTGAAAGCTCAAAGCCAGACTGTTGGTAATGACAGCAAAAAGATCCAGCAAGTAGCCACCATCTCTGCGAATAATGATGAAACGATCGGTAAACTGATCGCTGAAGCATTTGCTAAAGTGGGTAAAGAAGGGGTGATCACTGTGGAAGAAGCAAAAGGTACGGATACTACAGTTGATGTAGTAGAAGGTATGCAATTCGACCGTGGTTATATTTCTCCTTATTTCGTTACTAACAGCGAAAAGATGGAAGCGGAATTGCAGAACCCTTACATTCTTATTTATGATAAGAAAATATCTTCTATGAAAGATATTTTGCATATCCTGGAGAAAGTAGCACAAAGCGGCCGTCCCTTACTGATCATTGCAGAAGACCTGGAAGGTGAAGCGCTGGCAACACTGGTGGTTAATAAACTTCGTGGTACAATTAAAGTGGCTGCTGTAAAAGCTCCCGGCTTCGGTGATCGCAGAAAAGAAATGCTGACTGATATTGCTATCCTGACTGCAGGTACTGTTGTCAGCGAAGAATTAGGTCACAAACTGGAAGGCGCTGACCTGACAACCTTAGGTTCGGCTGCTTCTGTTACCATTGATAAAGACAATACAACT
>DATDIX010000043.1:0-3126 GCA_036520835.1 Chitinophagaceae bacterium
TGACGGTTGATCGCTTCCTGTTTTAAAGTTACTGAATTGTAAGTATCAAAACATGGCTGGACTGGCAATAGGTAAGAAACACCGGCACACCGGAAGATTTTGAGTGAACGGCTAATCCGGCTGCTAATAGTTGAGATAATCCCCGATATTTACAAATAAACATTTCCTCTTGTCAGCGCCTAACGAACTCAAACGAACCCTTACCCCGCTGATGCTCTGGGGTCTCGGAGTAGGTTATGTTATCTCCGGTATGTATTTCGGCTGGAACCTTGGGCTGGAAAAAGGCGGAACACTTGGACTGGCCATCGCTACTTTCTTTATCATCATTATGTATGTCACTTTCACGTTCAGCTATACTGAACTGGCTTGTGCCATACCCAAAGCCGGCGGTGGATTTGATTATGCCAACCGGGCATTGGGAAAAGACTGCGGCTTTATTGCCGGCATGGCACAGAATATAGAATTCATTTTTGCACCGCCCGCCATTGCTTTTGCGATCGGCGCTTATTTCAATTTGTTTTTTCCGGGCATACCTGTATTAGCCATTGCTGTTTTCAGTTATGTTGTTTTCACGGCATTGAATATATATGGTGTAAAAGCTGCTGCGATATTTGAACTGGTGATCACCCTGTTTGCAGTAGGAGAATTGTTATTATTCGCCGGGGTATCGTTACCTCATTTCGAATTAAAGAACCTGCAGCATAATGCTTTTCCAAACGGATGGGCCGGTGTGTTTGCAGCGATCCCTTTTGCGATCTGGTTCTTCCTGGCGATAGAAGGCGTAGCCAATGTGGCCGAAGAAGCGATCAACCCAAGACGAACGATATTGCTGGGTTTTGGATCTGCCATTCTTACACTGGTCATACTCTGTATATTGACCTTTGCCAGTTCTGTTGGTGTTGCCGGGTGGGAAGCGATCGTTTATAAAACAGATGGCACCACGTCTGATTCCCCGCTGCCACTTGCATTAGGGCATATTGTTGGCAGCAATAATGTGCTGTACCATTTACTGATCACCATAGGTTTATTCGGGTTAGTAGCTTCTTTTCATGGCATCATACTCGCAGCAGGCAGATCAAGTTTTGAATTCGGCCGGGTAAAAATGGCTCCTGCTTTTTTAGGAAAGATCCATCCGCGGTTTCAAACGCCATCCAATGCTTTAACGGTGAATATGCTGATCGGCATCATCGCATTACTGACAGGCAAGACAGCTGAGATCATCACCATCTCCGTTTTCGGGGCGCTGACATTATATATCATCTCCATGATTGCACTGCTCCGCCTCCGGAAGAAAGAACCACAATTAGAAAGACCGTTTAAAGTTCCGTTGTACCCGGTTTTCCCTGTCATCGCATTGGTCATTGCCCTTGTTTCCTTTGTGGCCATGGCCATCTATAATAAAGAACTGGCGCTGGTCTATTTCCTGCTGCTGGGAATCTGCTATGGCAGCTTCAAATTTTTTAAAATAAAACCCGCCAAATAATTAGTATTTTATCGGCTGAAACCGTCGTGTTCTTTGTGGTTCGTCGTGTCCTTCGTGGTCCGGAAAAAGCAGCACAAAGAACACAAAGAAAGCACGAAGAGCACAAAGCAGATTCTAAAGTATCAATATGAACACTAAAGAGATCATCCAGTATGTAAAAGATCATCCTTCCGGTAAGGTCAGGATCGCTATGGCGGATATTGACGGGATACTGAGAGGAAAATATATTTCGTCAGAGAAATTCCTGTCTGTTGTTGAAAGCGGTATGGGTTTCTGCGATGTGGTATTCGGGTGGGATGCCGCTGATGTGACCTATGATAATGTGCAGTACACCGGCTGGCATACCGGCTACCCGGATGCGCCTGCTGCTGTTGATATCAATACATTCCGGAAAATTCCGTGGGAAAATGATGTGCCTTTCTTTTTGGCTGAACTGGCAGATGCAAAAGGAAGTCCTGCTTATGTTTGCCCCCGGCAATTACTGAAGAAGATATTGAATGAAGCAAACAAACAAGGTTACACTCCTTTCTTCTCACAGGAATTCGAATGGTACAATTTTGCAGAGACACCACAAACTGCCAATGATAAGCAATTTAAAAACCTTATACCGCTTACACCCGGCATGTTCGGTTATTCTATTTTAAGAAGTTCATTGGAAAATCATTATTTCACCGACCTGTTCGAACTGCTGAAAAAATTTAATGTACCGCTGGAGGGCATCCATACAGAAACAGGGCCCGGCACCTATGAAGCGGCTATCACTTATTCAGGTATTCTTGAAGCAGCTGACAGGGCGTTGTTGTTTAAAACAGCGGTAAAAGAGATTGCTTACAAACACGGCATCATGGCCACCTTTATGGCGAAGATCAATGAAAACCTTCCGGGTTGCGGTGGGCATATTCACCAGAGCTTATGGGATAAGGCGGGGAAGAAAAATCTTTTTTATAATGAAAAGGATAAAACGAAGATGAGTGAACTGATGAAAAGTTATGTGGCCGGCCAGTTATATTGTTTGCCGCATATACTGCCGATGTTTGCTCCCAACATAAATAGTTATAAAAGACTGGTGGAAGGTGCATGGGCGCCTACCACACTGACATGGGGAATGGATAACCGGACGGTAGCCTTGCGGATCTTATCCGGCAGCAGTAAATCATGCCGTTTGGAAACAAGGGTGATCGGTTCGGATGTAAATCCTTACCTCGCAATGGCAGCCTGCCTTGCTGCAGGGTTGTACGGGATAAAAAACAAACTGAAATTAAAGCAACCTGCTTCGGCGGGAAATGGTTATAAAGATCGTTCTCATGGCGTTTTACCTTCCACGTTGATAGAAGCCGCACAACAGATGAAACAATCGAAAGTGGCGAAAGAACTATTTGGTTCAGCATTTGTTGAACATTTTACCGCAACAAGAGAATGGGAGTGGCGGCAACACCTGAAGGCGGTGACGGATTGGGAGTACAAGCGTTATTTTGAGATTATTTAAATTTGGAAATGAGCCAATTTGGAGATTTGGAAATGATCCTCAAAATAAAAAACTGGCTTAACACTATGAATGCCTCATTTCCAAATCTCCAAATCACCAAATCAATCTCATGATATTCGATAAGGTTTACCAGTATAATTTTCCAACTACAATTCGT
>DATDIX010000044.1:0-9263 GCA_036520835.1 Chitinophagaceae bacterium
TACGAAAAAGGTTCAGGCAATGACCGCTTCAAATATGATATGGATACATATGGGCCGGTATTAAGATTTGGCTTTCATTTTTAGAAAGGGACTGGGTACAGGTCACAATGGATTTTTATAAGAAAACATATTAATACAACAATTACAAAAAAAAGTAAAATGAAAAAGGATTATTTATTGAAGCTTCCTCTTGGATTTTTTTTAATGATGATCATGCTTGCGTGCTTTCATTCAGTTTATTCACAGACTGTAGCATCACTGCCTGACACATCAAAAATGAAATATAACGAGATATCAACTAAGCTGGGCCTATATGTGTTTCCAGCCAAGGGCCAAAGCCAGCAACAACAAAAGATCGATGAGTTTGAATGTTACAAATGGGCAATGGGGCAATCAGGAATTGACCCGCTCAATCTTCCAAAAGTGGAAGCGGCTCCTGTTGAAACCGGGCCCGATGGATCTGCCGTTAAAGGCGCAGCAAGAGGAGCCGCAGCAGGAGTGGCCATTGGTGCTATCGCAGGAGATGCTGGTACGGGTGCAGCTATCGGCGCTGTTGCCGGTGGTTTAAGGGGCAGGCAAAAAGGAAAACAGGCGCAGGCCCAGCAAGCACAACAGTCAGATGCAGCGGTAAAACAAAAAGAAGCAGAAATTAAGAATAGTTATATGAAAGCCTTCTCTGTTTGTATGGAAGGCAAAGGATATACGATAAAATAAAAAGGTATACAACGATCAACTACAAATTGCACAAAACATTTTATTATGAAACAATTGATATTAATAGCCACAATCACTATTGGTTTTATTTCCTGCACAAATTCGGATGTCGATAAACAAAAAAAACACCTGGCCATTGCTAAAAAATATATGGAAGCTGTTGAAACCGGCAATGCGGCAACAATGGATTCTCTTTTGGCAGAAAATTACATGGGTTTTGGCCCTTCAGTTAGTGATTCTACCAATAAGGCTGATGCCATTAAAAACTGGAAATATAATGTAGAGAACCTGTATGAATCTATCAAATATACCCGTCATAAGGAATTAGCCGTATCTGTGACTGAGGGAAATGCGCAGGGCGATTGGGTATTGAACTGGGCACTTCTCACCATTAAGTATAAAGACGGAAGAGGTCCTGTGGATGTATATGTAAGCACTGCCTACAGAGTGGAAAATGGGAAGATCGTACATAGCATAACTTTTTACAACGAAGCTGATGTACTACGACAATTAGGTTATCAAATGATGCCGGCAGAAGAATAAATTGGAGTTTATGATTGGTGACAAGAATTTAATAAGAGAATAAATTGACCAGATGTGAGCATCTGTTCTGACAATGAATTTTTATAAAAATCTTATTCTCATGTATCAATCAGCAAATGGTATAAAAACTTTTTTTAACCCGGCCCTTGCATTGATGATCATCTTTTTTATTTCATTGCCTTCAACTGTTCAAAGCCAGGGCCAGGATTCTGTTATTACACCCACTATCCGCCAGGAACTGTGGCCCGAAATAGACGCTTATTATCGATTCAATGACAAATTCAGATTGTTTGGATCGTATTCTGCCACCAAACTAAAAACATCGTCTTATACAGACGGCGGGCTCTCTATCAATCTTGATTATTTTGCTTTGCCTGTATGGCGTAAATCAAAGCCAAGAGCTGATTCCACAAGAGGCAGCTTGCTTTGGCTCCGGGGAGGCTTTGCATATTCACATTCGCCGAAGGATGTAGAAAACACTTTTACGGACTACACTATTGTTACAGAAGTGAGTGCCCGGTTTTATCTTCCCTGGGAAATTTTGCTTACACAAAGAAACCGTTTTGACTGGCGCTGGAGAAATGGAGATTTCAAACCACGTTACAGGGCAAAACTTAATGTGGAAAAAGCTTTTAAAACAGACTATTTACACTTCACAGTATATACATACGGAGAGTTTTTTGTCAATATCAACAGCGAAAATCCTGATATATTTAGATGGGCACTGGGTTGGGAAGTAAGGGCATCTAAACATCTCAGTTTCGAAACATATTTTGTACACCAGTTTGAAGGCAGCTTTAATTCGCTTTCTGTGAATGCCGTCGGTCTTGCGGCAAAGATCTACTTTCATAAAGGAGACCATTTATTTGGCAAAAAAAAGACTGAAAAAAGCAATAATTAAAACAGCCTGTTTAAAACGGAAATGAGGGGAACACCGGTTAAGATTGCTTACGTTATCCCGCAATCGTCATCTCCCTGGTTTTCGCTGATGAATATGCGCTTGATAAAAGTCGTGTGCTCTTTAACGTTCATTGGCACAGTGACGTGGAGATGGGAAGAGCAATGGGTGCTACAGACGTTGCAAAGCTGCATACCAGCCCAGCTCCATAAAAGATTTTGGCGACAGCAAAAGTGAAAGTTAGCAAATAATCCGGGAGAGTAAAGAAAGAAAAAATGCTTTGAAAAAAAGTTTGGATCGCTCATGTAAATATTTAAAATGATAACTATTTTTTATATAACATTGTAAATATTTAAATAACCATTTAAATATAAGACACCTTGCTCTCAATAAATGATATTTATCAACAAAACACCATATTTGAAACTACCGGCTGAGAGTTTAATATCCTATTGAAGAAAGCATCTGAAAAAATATACTTGCAGGATTATAAAACGCATAAAGTTTATCATTTGAAAAAATGTATGAAATCAATTCCAGATCAAGTAAAATCTTTACTGCTTTTATTAGCAGTGATCTTTACCGCATGTGATACTGCGGATAAAGAAACTAAAACTGAAGGCCAATCAACCGGTCAAACAACTGATGGACCCGATCGTACTTCATTGCCGATCGCTGAACCAAAGTATGCAGCGATCACCGAACTTGATGCCCACAATGTGAAAGCACCACCGATATTCGAGGTAAAAGCGCCAAAGGATGCACCCAATATAGTAGTGATCCTGCTTGATAATTTCGGGTATGCTGGTTCATCAACTTTCGGCGGCATCATGAATCTGCCCACCATTGACCGGCTTGCCAAAAACGGTTTGCTCTATAACAATTTTCATACGGAGCCGATTTGCTCGGCGACCCGGGTAGCGCTGCTCACGGGCCGCAATCCGCATAGTGCCAATATGGGAACTATCTCGGAAATGGCAACAGGTTTTCCGGGCCAAACCTCAATATTGCCGAATACCGTAGCCCCGTTAGCCAAGATATTGCGATTAAATGGTTACAGCACGGCAATGTTCGGCAAGTCTCACGAATATGTGCCTTGGGAAAGTGGTCTCACCGGGCCGTTCGACCAGTGGCCAACGGGACTTGGATTCGAGAAGTTTTACGGAAACGTGATCGGTGAATCAGACCAGTTCCATCCGGTGGCCCACGACAATACGACCCTGGCCCCACCATCAAAAGACCCCAATTACTACTATCAGACTGACTTGGCGGATCGTGCCATCCAATGGATCAAGGCACAAAAGTCTCTCAATCCCGGCAAGCCATTCTTTATGTATTACCCCACCCAGGGAATGCACGATCCGGTTCAACTTCCTAAATCGTGGCGGGACAAGTACAAAGGCAAGTTCGATATGGGTTGGGATAAGTACCGTGAAGAGATCCTTGCACGTCAGAAAAAGCTCGGCATCGTTCCACAAAACACTAAACTCACACCGAAAGCGGACATCGCCCCCGACTGGGACAAGCTAACAGCCGACGAGAAAAAGGTAGTAACACGATACCAGGAACTTTTTGCGGCGTTTGCCGAGTTGACCGATTACGAGGTTGGCCGCGTTGTGCAGGCAATCGAGGACATGGGCGCCCTGGATAATACCCTGATCATCTATGTCACAGGCGACAACGGGGCGAGCCCAAACGGGGGTCGGCTGGGCGTTTTCAATACCATGAGCACTTTCAACCAGTCGCCTGAGACGCTGCAATACCAGCTCGAGACGCTCGACGAGGTCGGTGATTCGCATTCCGCAATGACGCCGCCGGCCGGCTGGTCATTTGGCGACAACACGCCATTCGCCTATTCGCAGCTCCATACGCAATATGGCGGCATTACCAATGGTGCAGTAATTTCCTGGCCGAAGATGATCAAAGCAAAAGGAGAGATTCGAAGTCAGTATCATTCGGTGATTGACATAGCCCCTACAGTGCTGGAGGCAGCCGGTCTGCCTCAGCCTAAGACGGTCAACGGCGTGGTCCAAAAACCGATCGAAGGTTTTAGCATGCTTGGCGAGTTCAATAACCCCCAGGCCAAGTCCGCACACACGACGCAGTACTATGAGATCTACGGCAACCGCGGCATATACAAGGACGGCTGGTACGCCGCAACCCTGCATAAGCTTTCCTGGGAGCCCAAGCCCCGCAGTACTTATGCAAATGACAAGTGGGAACTGTACAACACGATGGAAGACTTTAGCTGTTCCAATGATCTCTCCTCGAAGTATCCCGAAAAGCTAAAAGAAATGCAGGCAGCATTCATGGCTGAGGCAATCAAGTATAATGTGCTGCCGCTCGATGATCGTGCTCAGGAGCGATTCAACGCCACGCTTGCCGGACGCCCCGATTACATGGGAGGGCGGACGTCGCTGACACTCTACCCCGGAATGGTTGGTATGAAGGAGAACGCTTTTATTGATGTGAAGAACCACAGCTCGTCGATCGTCGCCGAGCTCGAAGCCAGCAGCACTTCAGGTGTTATCGTTGCGCAGGGCGGCTCTCACTCTGGTTGGAGTCTTTTCGTCAAAAACGCCAAACCCTCGTTTGCGTATAACTATCTCGGTCATGTTACAACTATTACTTCCAGCGAAGCACTGCCCGCCGGCCCTGTCACGATAACGTATGATTTTGTGTATGACGGCAACGGCTTTGGAAAAGGCGGCATGGGAACCATTTTTATAAACGGTAAAAAGGTAGGCTCTGGCCGAATTGAAAAAACCATTCCGTTCATTTTCGGTGTAGAGACTGCCGACGTAGGTATGGATCTGTACAGTTCTGTAACTCACGATTATGCAAAGGGAGATAATGAGTTCAATGGGAAGATCAAAAAAGTAGTTATCGCCGTGAAGTAAGGGAATGAATTGAGATGCGACAATGGGAAATGAAAAATAATATCTTTTTAAATAGCCGGCTCTTGAAAAGCGGGAGGCTTAAAAAACTGGGCTCACCCATTTCTAATATCAGGATTATGAGAATACAGTTTAAAACATTTGCGTCGTAGTTGTTTTGACCATGTCGCTAGTCTTCATGGGTTGTAAATCCAGCAAGAATATTCTGTACTCAGTGAAGGAAGAACCATTGAAAGAAATAATGCCCGGCCTGTTGCCGGGTTATTTATCAAAGGATGAAGAATTGCTTCGCAAGGATGGCTCATTGTTATATATCAATCCGGCTTTCAAAAAGATCTGTCAGCAACAAAGGTCGAAGTCAGCAAATAATCCGGGAGAACAAAGAAAAAATTGCTTTGAAAACAAATTCCATATTGCTCATATAATTATTTAAAATGATAACTGCTTTTTATATAACATTGTAAATATTTAAATAACCTTGTAAATATAAATTGTGTGCTATCAATAAATGATATTTGTCAATAAAAAACAATATACTGTCACCAATAAACCTTTTTATCAAATCACAAAACCAGATCAGCATGAAAAATTTTCAAAAAATTTCGTGTATAGTCCTTATTGCTGCAACAGTTTTTACTGCCTGCAATAATTCAGATAAAGCCGGATCAGGCGAAGCCGCTTCCACAACTGCGGGTGAAGATATTGACCGCACTGTATTGCCTATCAAAGAACCGCTTTATCCTGCCATAACCGAGTTGGATGCACGCAATGCAAAGGCACCTGCCCGGTTCGAAGTAAAAGCACCCGCTAAAGCGCCGAACGTAGTGATCGTACTGATAGATGATATCGGCTTTGGACATTCCAGCGCTTTTGGCGGCCCTATCCATATGCCAACACTGGAAAGGCTGGCCGCTTCTGGCTTAAAGTATAACCGTTTTCACACAACAGCACTTTGCTCACCAACAAGAACGGCTATACTTACCGGATATAATCATCATTCCAATAATGCTGGCGCCATTATGGAAGTAGCTACCGCTTTTCCTGGTAATACAGGTATCCGTCCTCAAACGATCACCCCCGCTGCTGAAGTGCTTCGCCTGAACGGATACAGCACCGCTGCCTTTGGGAAATATCATGAAACACCACCATGGGAAGGATCAGTATCCGGCCCTTATGATCGCTGGCCTACCCATTCCGGTTTCGATAAATTTTATGGTTTCATTGGCGGAGAAACCAATCAGTGGCACCCGATGGTTTACGATGGTACTACAAGGGTTTATCCAAAAGTGGATGACCCGGGATATCATTTCACCAACGACATGACGGACCAGGCACTTGCATGGATGAATGCACAGCAATCGCTTACACCCGACAAACCCTTTTACATGTACTTCGCTACCGGGGCAACACATGCGCCGCACCATGCCCCTAAAGAATTTATTGATAAGTACAAAGGAAAATTTTCGCAGGGCTGGGATAAGGTACGTGAAGAAACATTAGAGAGACAGAAAAAACTGGGAGTAGTTCCGCAAAATACCGTGCTTGCTCCCAAGCCAACTGATATCAAGGATTGGGAAAAACTAACAGCAGATGAGAAACGCCTCTTTGAAAAACAAATGGAAGTATTTGCCGGGTTTGCCGAGCATACCGACCAGCAGGTAGGACGGCTTGTTGATGCGCTGGAAGCAAGAGGTGAACTGGATAATACACTTTTCTTATATGTGGTTGGCGATAATGGTTCGAGTGCTGAAGGTGGTATGATAGGAATGTTCAATGAGAACACGTACTTCAATGGAGTGCAGGAAACGCTGGATATGCAGCTCAAAGTAATTGATGAGTTAGGCTCTGAGCATGCCTACAACCATTTTTCAGCAGGATGGGCAGTAGCCGGCAATACACCCTTCACATGGACAAAACAGGTTGCTTCCAATTTTGGAGGTACCCGGAATGGCATGGTGTTGCACTGGCCTGCCGGGATAAAATCGAAAGGCGAGGTTCGTTCACAGTTCCATCATGTGATCGACGTAGCTCCTACCATTTATGAAGCAGCAGGAATACCTGCGCCAAAAATGGTAAACGGGATAGAGCAGCGTCCCATCGAAGGTATCAGCATGGTTTATACCTTTGACAATGCAACCGCAGCCGATATGCGCAAAACCCAATATTTTGAAATGATCGGGAATCGCGGGATCTATAATGATGGCTGGTTTGCGGCCACTATTCATAAAGCGCCATGGGAAGCAGCGCCAAGAAGACCATTGGCGGAAGATATCTGGGAACTCTACAATGTGAATGAAGACTTCAGCCTGGCAAATAATATTGCAGAAAAAAATCGTGAAAAACTGGAAGAGCTGAAAAAGAAATTCATGGAAGAAGCTGTTAAATACAATGTACTGCCGATTGACGACCGCTCTATCGAACGTTTTGATCCGGTCATTGCCGGCCGGCCCGACCTGATGAACGGAAGAACCAAGCTTGTTCTTTATGAAGGAGCGAAAGGAATTCCTGAAAATGCATTCATTAATGTCAAGAATACTTCACTCAAATTCACAGCAGAGGTTGATGTCCCGGCTAATGCCAGCGGAGTTATTTTATGCCAGGGGGGTGACTTTGGAGGCTGGACCTTTTATATGATGGATGGGAAGCCTGCCTACACCTATAATTGGGTAGGCCTTGAGATCTACACTGTTTCATCAGCACAGAAGATCGCACCGGGTAAGCATACCATCACATTTGATTTTGCTTATGAAGGCGGACGTGGAGCAGGTGGTATGGCTACTATCAATGTGGATGGTGTCAAAACTGCCGAGGGAAAGATCGCAAAGACCAACAGCAATACCTTTGGCATTGATGAATCAGCAGATGTGGGAACGGATGAAAACACACCGGTTCATTTGGCCTATGCGAAGAAAGAAAAGTTCACGGGTAAGATCAAAACGGTGACAATAGAAACGTTCCCTGCCAAAAAGTAGTATTCATATTATTGATGGCTTACAATGGAAACGCTGCAAAATTCAACGGCAAGCCGGGTAAAGTGATCATCCATGCGAAGAATTAAACGCTGCGCTCCATAAGGACAATCCAAATATGACAATGAAGAAGGGACTGATCTCTTCTTCATTGTTTACTCAAAAGGCTATATGCGGACTCAGACAATGAAGTTGTTACAGATGTTTCTTTAGCTATTTGAATTCAGCTATCAGACTACCAACTTTTGAAATTTTGAACTAATTTGATAAACAAAATCAGTATTATGAAAAAGATCATGTTTTCAATTTTATTTACCGGCATTACTATTGTTGCATCAGGCCAGAGGGCCCGGCTCAATTTTTACAGTGCTTATGTATTTGACGATGGGTTTGATGTGGTAAGCGATGTCAACACATACTATACCGGGAAGGTTAAAGGCGGATATCAATTGGGTGGTGGTATAGAATATTTATTCAACCCGGCATCCAGCATTGAACTATTGTATTTGCATCAAACCACCCATGCTCCTACCACTTTTAAGTTTGGATCTGCCTCTTCTGTAAAAACAGAAAACTTTGATCTGAATCTTGACTATATCATGTTAAGTGGTGACGGGCATTTTGACAAAGGAAAAACCGAAGGATATGCCGGCCTGATGGGGGGTGTTTTAATCAGTAATCTTAAAGCTCCGTCGCTTGGACGCAGCAGCAGCAACACCAATTTTGCCTGGGGTGCACGGATGGGTGGTAATATCTGGACATCCGGAAAGTTGGGAATAAAATTACAGGCGCAGATATTATCATCTTCAAAAGCAACAGGCGGTGATTATTATTTCAGCTGGTATGGACCGATCTATCTTAATACCTATAGTACATTGTGGCAATTCAGCCTTGGCGGAGGATTGATATATAAAATGGGAAAATAATACTGTCAAAATATAAGTAAGCTATAATCATGATTGCCCGGTTACTGATTCTGAATGCTTCCCTGTTACACTTGCATAAGTAAAACTAAATTTCAGGGCATGTTAGATAATATTGTATTGCCGCGGGATGACCTTAATAACTTCATTGAATGACAGAAATACTGAGCCGGGAAATTATTTTTTGTATATTTAAAAGCAGGCGCCGGGTTTTCATCCGCTTCATTTTTCCTGCAGCGGGTGCAACAATATATGAGCTCATTAAATAAACAAGATCATACTGAAAAACATTTCAAACATTCCTGAATGAAATCCACAT
>DATDIX010000045.1:0-5612 GCA_036520835.1 Chitinophagaceae bacterium
ATCCCTACCCCTCAATTAACCAAAATTTTTAAACGTTTTACAATGGCAAAATTCTGCTTAAAAAGAAAGATCAGTTTATGTGCAGTTGTCTTTCTTTTGATTACCGGCCTCAATTCACATGCACAGATCGTCAATGCTCCCATTGGTACGACCCCCTGGAAGTATTCAACTCCTTACCAATACGGGTTTGTATTGAATGACATGTCATTCATTGATAACAACATAGGCCTGGGTGTAGGAAACAATGGCGCTATCGCCAGGACAACGGACGGCGGCAATAACTGGCAATTCACATTCTATAAATATGCCAGCACGACTAACCAGGTTACTTTAGCTTCATTGAATGATGTTCATTTTGTAACTCCTACCGTGGCTTATGCAGTTGGCTTGAGCGGGGTAATGATAAAGAGCACTGATGGCGGAGTAAACTGGACGCAGATAAACACACCGCTTACTGCATTGGCGAGGAATATTAACGCATTGCACTTTCTGAACAAAGACACCGGCTATATCGGCGGCGCAGCTATTCTTACAAGCAACACTATCGATATTAACTGTGCGCCGAAAGTATATGTTACCAGGAACGGAGGCGCTACATGGGACTCATTAGCTACGCCATTTGTTCGTCAGTTTACTAACGCAACACTTAACTGGAACAACCAAAAGGAAATTCAGCGTATTCATTTTGCCAACGATTCTGTTGGTTACGTATCCGGCAGCGGCGGAAGTGATTTTACCGGGGGACAGTCAGCCCTGTTATGGAAGATCAAGAAAAATATAGTTACAGACTATTGCCTGCACAGGACGAAATTCGGATTAACAACAGGGAACCATCAGCCTTCCGTGCAAACATATAAAGGGGTTATAGCCGTTAACGATTCTACAGCGCTAATGTCCAGTTTGAACAATAACGTAGTTGTTCGTGTAAAAACGGGTGAAAATGACAGTACAGCAAGCGCTTTGCCTGCTACTTACGGAAACTATGTTGAAGGAAGTTATGAAGTGGTGATTTGGTTAAACAGTACTGCTACGCCTTTCCCTGCCAGCCTGGTAGGTACTGTGGCCGGGCAAATGCATCATTTTAAAAAGATGCCGGGTGGAAACATTATCCTGAGCGCAGGAAGAAATATTGTTTCTACTCCTGACAATGGTACTACTTGGGCAGTGGCGCCGGCACCGCCTGTTCCTAATTCATGGTGGAGCTTATTTGCCATGGATGTAACACCAAATAGCAGGATAATTGCCGGTGGCTCGAGTGGTATATTATATGATTCATTACCCGGCTCTCCCTGGCGTACCCAGTGGAGAACGGCAAGACCTTTGAAAGCTTCAAACGGGGGAGCACCATTCGATTACATTGCCCTCGATTTTGCTGATTGTGATAATGGCGTCCTGGTGGGTTCCAATGGCACAATAACAAAAACAAGCGATGGTGGCAACACATGGGTGGATAATTCCAACCCGGTATTTGAAGCGGCCCAGCTCAGTCTGACCAATGTTAAGTATCATGCGGTGAACAGTATGTTCTTCTCGGCCGGGAATAGTATTTACAAAAGTGCAGACCAGGGAACCACTAATGATGTAATATTTACTGAGCCCGTTGCTAATAGCCAGTTAGTTTCTTTTGACATGGTCGGGCTGGACAAGATCTTTGCAATTTCTTATCGCTTTAGCCCTGCTGTTCAAAGGACCCTGATCTTACGCTCCCTGAACGCAAACTCCGCATCGCCAACATGGGATACGGTAAAAACATTCCCTACCGGAACACTTGCACCGCAACTTCGTAGCATAAAATTTGCCAACCAGGATACAGGCTATACCTGTGGTAGCCGCGGTAAAGTATACAGAACGGTTGATGGCGGCGCTACCTGGACAGATATCAGCCCTGACACAACGGTCAACGGCAATGGAACAGCCAACTATTCGGCACTAAGTGTTGTAAACGGAAAAACAGTCTTTGTTGCCGGAAATGGCCGCAGGTTATTCAGATCAACCGATGCGGGAGTTACCTGGACGGACCTTATTCTTGCTGTTACTGCGCCGACTACACTGAGCAATTTCACGGCGCCAACCTCAATAGTAATGAATGATGCCAACAACGGATACCTGGCATCCGGGGCCTTTTTATTAAAAACTACAGATGGATGGGCAACCTGGACTTATGATATGGCACCCCTTTCACTACAAAACATGATGCTGTATCCAAAAATTCCCGGGCCAATACAGAATAAGAAACTACTTTCAACAGTTCAGCAGGCCAGCACTTTTGCGAATAGCCAGATCTCGGCAACCATATTGGAGTATGGCAATGCAGCATTCTTCACATTGTCTTCTACTGAAACAGCAACCAATGCTTCCTGTACGAACACAACCAGCGGAACAATAACCGTGAATGCCGCCGGCGCTATTGCACCTTATACTTATAGCATTGACGGGGTTAATTTTCAAACATCAAATACATTCACCGGTTTAACACAGGGACCTAAAACGGTCACCGTTAGGGAATCTGGTTGCGGAAGAACGATCGTCAAGACAGTGAATGTGGGCTTTACCGACAACCTTACTTTAACAGCCAGCAACGATACACTGGTTTGTTCCGGCGCTCCTGTTCCAATGCTCGCAACCGCTAACAGTGCAACTGCAACCTATTCGTGGGCGCCTGCTGGAGGGTTATCAGCCAATAATATCAGCAACCCGGTGGCAACTGTTACTGCGCCTACTACGTACACAGTAACAGCAACGTTGAATGGTTGTGTAAGAACTGAGCCAGTTAGTATCACTATCAAACCCAACCCGATCATTAATGCAGGACCAGATAAAACCATTGTAGAGGGAGATGAAACGCAACTGACCGGAAGCGGGATCAGCAACCCGGTATCCATTGCATGGGCACCGGCAGGTTCTATCTTATCAGGCGCCAATTCATATACAGCTACAGCCAAACCGCTGGTCACTACTGATTATACACTGACAGTTAGAAACACTGATAATTGCACTTCTACCGATGTAGCAACGGTCACAGTGATCCCTTACTGTGTAAATGTTATGAATGCCTTTACACCAAACGGGGATGGCAACAATGACAGGTGGATGGTGACCAATGGCGCACCTTGCAGCAAGGATATCCAGGTGGCTATTTATAACCGTTACGGCAATGTGATCTATACCAGCAACAACTATGCAAATGACTGGGATGGTACATTTAAAGGCAAACCCGTTGCTGACGGCACTTACTATTATACTGTAACATACCATACCATCACGGGTAAACGGGTTACTAAAAAAGGCGATGTAACTATTTTAAGATAAATCATCAAAACTAACATCATGAAACGTTATATAATATCAATTGCTTTAATAGCCGCAACTGCGGCAACGGTACAATCCCAGCAGCTTCAAACCTCTTCCCTCTACGATATGCAGGGGGTACTGCACAATCCATCCATGGCCGGGGTTTACCAAAACGACCAGAAAGGTATGATAGGGGCTACCTATAGGAGCCAGTGGAGCAGTTTTAGCGGAAGCCCTAAAACAGCTACTATTTTTGGTTCCTTTAACCTGCCGGATCAAAAGATCGGGTTAGGCGGATACCTGTACAATGATGTAACCGGCCCTACTTCCAGGACAGGCTTACAACTGGCGTTTGCCAAACATATTCCTCTTAAGAATGATGCAAAGTTTTCATTAGGTATCGAAGCAAGGGGAGTACAGTATGCTATTGACAGGGCAAAGCTTACACAAACACTGGGCAGCGACCCTGCTTTAGGCGCCAGTGATAATAAATTCAAATTCGATGCGGGTTTTGGTATTTCTTATACTAGTAAAAAATTCCAGGTCGGGGCTTCAGTTTCACAGCTTATTCAGTCAAAACTTGGTTATTATAATGGCAGCCAGACGCTTACTGAGGAAGGGCGTTTGTACCGCCACTATTACCTGCATAGCTTGTACAACTGGAATGTGGATGAAGTTACTACGATCACCCCGAATGTCTTGTTTATATATTTACCCAATGCTCCCCTTGAATTCCAGGGTGGCGTAAGGGTAGAACACAATGATCTGTTCTGGTGGGGTGTTTCCTACAGGGCTAAGCAAAGCTTTATGCTTTCTGCCGGGGTAAATGTTTCCAAGAAATTTACGATCGGATACTCGTACGATATTTATAAAACACCGGTAAGCAATTTTGATGAAGGCGCCAGTGCACATGAAGTGTTGCTCCGGTATAATATTGTAAAATAGTTGCGCAGATTATGGTTAATGGTAGCAGCGATCCTTTGTGATCGCTGCTTTTTTATTGAATACAGCTATTTTTACATAGATTAATAATCCCAACGCCATGCCCGGACTTATCATCACGACCATACAAACCAACCTTTACTGGGAAGACAAAAAGGCCAACCTGAAAAACATTGAAGAAAAGATCAGCGGCCTGGAAGAGAAAACAGAGATCGTTGTGTTACCGGAAATGTTCAGCACTGGTTTTTGTATGCAGCCACAAAAATTGGCGGAAACAATGGAGGGAGAAACGGTGCAATGGATGAGAAGGGTGGCGATAGCTAAAAAAATTATTCTTACCGGCAGCATCATTATAAAGGAAGAAGGAAAATATTTCAACCGGCTGATCTGGATGTTGCCAAACGGGCAGTATGGTGTATATGATAAGCGTCACCGCTTTGCCTATGCCGGCGAGAATGAGCAATACACCCCGGGAACAAAACGACTGGTTGCTTCAGTAAAAGGATGGAAAATTAATTTATTGGTTTGCTATGATCTTCGTTTCCCTGTTTGGGCAAGACAGCAATCACAACCGGAAGGCCCTGAGTATGATGTATTGATCTATGTGGCCAACTGGCCGGAAAGAAGAATTCATGCCTGGAAAACATTATTGCAGGCAAGGGCCATCGAGAATCAATGTTACGTGGTGGGAGTGAACAGAACAGGGGATGACGGTAACAACATTCATTACAGCGGAGAAAGTATGGTGGTTGACCCGATGGGGGAAGTGTTATATCACAAGAAAGATGCGGAAGACATTCATACCATTATATTAAACAAAGATCATTTGAATACTGTAAGAGAGAAATTTCCTTTCTGGAAAGATGCAGACCATTTTCATATTTTAAACGACGATGAAGATTAAGACAGGCAGGAAATAACGTGTTTATTGGTTCCCGTTTGCAGCGGGCTTTTCTTTATCTTCTTTTATAAGTTCCAGAGCCTTTTCAGTTTTATAATCAGTGCCACGACGGATCGCTTCGACTGTTGGAAGAGAAGCTATTTCCGGCTGAACCCCTTTCCCGTTCTTTGGAATATTTTTGTCAATTACCAGGCGGAAAAGTGGCAAACGAAAACGAACACCTGTCTCCGGTAATTCGACATCGGGGATCAGCCAGGCACTGTTGCCATAAGCCCCACCACCGGTTTCTTCCCCGATAACGGTGACATTGTCCTGCTTCATAACAGAACTTACAAATAAGGAGGTAGCGGAGAAAGAATTGCCGCCGGTAAGGATATATGCCTTGCCGTTAAAATGATTCTTTTTTTTCGGGCTGAAATAATGTCTTTCAAAATAACCAAAGTGATAATTTCCGTCACTCTTCTTTTTTACAAAGAAT
>DATDIX010000046.1:0-2409 GCA_036520835.1 Chitinophagaceae bacterium
TTTATATTTGATAATAGCCTTTTTTTGCAGGTTTGAGCAAGATTTTACGGGAATTTTGTTCGAATCATGCAGCAAAATTCTAAATTGGGCTGACTTTCCAAGTCAGGAAAGAATAAGTTCAAATCTAAAAAAGTAAACAACTGCCGTATGAGAAATCAACTAAGGTTAAGGCAAAGAGTGTGGAAACACGCCTCTTTTGCGATGCTATTTCTATTAGCGACAGTGCTGGCATCAGCACAGGTTCAGATCAGTGGAAAGGTAACAGGTTCAGACGGGAAGGGGATTCCCGGTGTGTCTGTAGTGGTCCGCACCACAACATTTGGCGCTAGCACAGATGCTAATGGCGCTTACAATTTCAGCGCTAACATCAAGGCCGGAAGCTATACACTTGAATTCTCAGGTGTTGGTTTCAAAACAACCCAGCAAACACTTACGGTTGGGAGTGCAACAGCTTATACTACTGATGTGCAATTAGAGCCAGATGCCCTGGCACTTGATGAAGTAGTGGTAACAGGTGTATCTGCCGGAACCACACGTAAGCAATTGGGTAGTTATGTGAGTACAGTAAAAGCAGATCAATTAACTAAAGGGGGATCATCAAATGTGTTATCAGCATTGCAGGGAAAAACTGCCGGTGCACAGATCATCCAGAACAACGGAGATCCTGCGGGTGGTGTTTCTGTCCGCTTACGCGGTATCAGTTCTGTTCTGTCATCTTCCGAACCACTTTATATTGTTGATGGCGTAATTATAAATAATGCCACCAACAGGGTTACCAATACGCAAAGCGGTTATGACGGAACCAATTTTGTTGGAAGCATTGGCCAGAACAGGGTAGCTGATATTAACCCTGCAGATATTGAAAGAATAGAAGTTTTAAATGGCGCTGCCGCTGCCGCTATCTATGGATCCCGTGCCAATGCGGGTGTAGTGCAGATCTTTACTAAAAGAGGATTGAGCGGGGCTCCCATCGTCAGTTTTTCTACTTCAGTAATTGTAAACAATTTGCGGGAAAAACTGGATGTAAATATGGCCCCAACCAAGTTTGGCGGTCCGACAGACGGCCCTACAGCATTTACACAGGATCTGATTACTACAGGAAGGAAAACGATCTCACCAGGGGTGTTCGTTGATACGTTGTCAACAATTATAACTCCGGTAACCCGCTACGACTACCAGGATTATATTTTCAGAACAGGTATCGGTACTGATAATAATGTATCGGTAAGCGGGGGAACTGAAAAAACAAAATATTATCTCTCCGGCTCTTATTTCTATAACCAGGGAATTGTCAAGAATACAGATTTTCGCAGGTTTAGTTTCAGGGCAAATATTGACCAGACACTTAATAGCTGGCTTAGCTTTAATTTGGGATTGAATTATATCAACAGCTCTTCGAATGAAAAACCGGATGGCAATTCATTCTACTCGCCAATGAATTCTGTAACCATCATCGGTAATTTTCATGATATCTGGACAAGAGATGCTTTAGGAAATATTAAAGCAGTGGGTGAAAGAGGCCGTGTGAACCCGGTTTCGGTAATTGAAGACCTGAAGCAACGCCAGGAAACAAACCGTATCATCAGTAATCTCGGTTTGAAACTGAAACCATTCAAAGGATTTTCGATTGATTATACACTGGGCATAGATAATTATGGACAGAATGGTACTACTTATATGCCACCCTTTGCGTATAATGTGAATACGGCATTCTGGGGAGGAGGTCCAACTCTTGATCCCACACTGAACGGATATGCCAGTACGGCAAATGATAATTTCTTTCAGGTCAATAATGAAATAAACGCTACCTACCAGTTCAACATCAACCCTCAAATTGCATCAACCACGCAGGTGGGCTATTCTTTGCAATATGAAAAGAACCGTTATGCACTTGTACAGGGTCGCGGCTTAAGCCCCTTTGTACAAACAGTAAATGGCGCCAGCACTGTGCTGGCACCTGTTGATGACAGGAGTGAATTATCTGTTTCCGGTGCATTTATCCAGCAGAATTTTAAATTATGGAATCAATTATTTATAACTGGTGCTGTAAGGTTTGATGGTTCTTCCGTATTTGGAGAAGATGAACGCAACCAGGTCTATGTAAAAGCCAATGCCAGCTATCTTTTATCTGAATCCCGTTTCTGGAAAGAAAACCTGGGCTGGTGGAATCTTTTGAAACTGAGAGCAGCGTATGGTGAATCGGGTAACCTGACCGGTATCGGCGCTTACTCAAGGTTCAATTCGTATACCTCAAATTCTTACCTGAGCAGAACAGCGCTTACCTCCAGTGGAATTTTAGCTAATGAAAATGTGAAGCCGGAAAGGCAAAAAGAACTGGAGATAGGAACAGATATGTCATTCTTCAAAGACAGGATCGCATTGACATTTAACTTCTACAGCAAAAAGGTG
>DATDIX010000047.1:0-9012 GCA_036520835.1 Chitinophagaceae bacterium
CGGGTTACCGTCGGGTATATCAGCAATATTGGAATGCAATATATCATGCCCGTCTATGATGATCACTAACCCGCTGCCGATCGCTTCCATTTTATTTCCCCCGGTAATGAGCATGCCTGTGTCTTCTCCCAGGCCTATGCCAATACAAGAAGGGTTAGCGGCAACGGCCTGTACCAATCGTCCAAACCTTCCTCTTTTCTCAAAATGCGAATCAATGATCACAGTATTGATAAATCCTAAACCGGTTGTGATCTTTACTTCACCTTTCAGGTGGGCTCTTGTCGCATTGCCTTCATAGATCATCGTATTGCTCATGGCCATAGCGCCTGCCGATGTGCCGGCGATCAGGAAATTTTCTTCCTGGTATCTTTTGCGGAGTATGGAAAGAAATTCAGTTCCCCCGTCCGTAGCGCTTAACCTTAACTGGTTGCCGCCGGTGAACATCACCGCATCGCATTTACGGATCCGGTCCACGTATTCAGGGTTCATCGCATCCTGCCTTGTACGGATATGCAGCAGGCCGATATTGGTGCAGCCGGTCTTTCCAAACGCATCCAGGTAATGCTCTCCCACTTCGTATGGGATCATCGATGCGGTTGTGATGACTTCAATACGTGATGATGTTCCGCCGGCTTCTTCCACCACCCGGCGAAGAATGCCCAGTTCAAAAAAATTGAGGTTATTTCTGTGTATCTCGCCTTTCTCCAGGTCGGTGCCTTTATCTTCGGCGCCCCCGATGGCTATTAGTTTTCCCTTAGGTTGGTTCATTCAATGGGGTTTGATTATCGACAAATGTAAAAGAAAAAGTATTTAACGCAACAACACTTTAATAAAGTATGTGGATATCCTGCTTTGGCGTGATAAGTTCCGGTCCGAAAATTAACCTCCGATTTGCTGTTCGCAACCGGGTCTGTATATCGTGTTTATGTATCTTCGGTAAGTCGAATCAGCTGGAAATGGATAAATTTTATTTGAGATTGGCAGCCCTGGTGTTGCATGCAGCCGCCAATTTTCTACTCATTACATGGCTTACCAATTTTGATATTTCAGGTAGCTGGCTGGCTGCGGCAGGGTTTGTTACGCTGCTTGCAGCCTTACTGGCTTTATTCATCTGGCATATTCTTTCATTTCTTTTTTATATTAAAAACAAAATAAAATGATCGGTCTCATCACTTTCGCCCTTGCATTTCTTATTCTCGGTTTAGCCCTCCAGGTTTTCAGAAGAAGTACGTATACTGATGAAAACGGGAGATTCAGGATCAAAGGTATCTGGCGGCTGCTGACCGCATTTCTTATAGCTATGTTTATCACGGCTATCAACCCGATAGATATAGAAAGAATTGATGCCGGGCATGTAGGTATCAAAGTAAGTAATGTGGGCGATAACCGGGGCGTGGGTAAAACAGAATACGTTACAGGATGGGTATTTTATAATTCATGGATCTCCCGCATTTATGAATTCCCGATCCACCAGCAGCATATAGATTACGAAGAAGCGGATATTGTGACCCGCGGCGGTTTCAGGGCTACGATCAAGCCTTCTTTCAATTATTCCATTAATGCCGGCAATGTGGCAGATATGTTCCAGAACTTACGGGTAGGTGTAAAAGAAATGGAACAGGGATGGCTGAAAAATGCCATTGTGGGCTCAGTGAACGATGTGGCTAACCGCTACACCGTGGATTCCATATTCAACCACCGGGAAGAATTTGAATCATCCATCATCAAAGAATGTAATAAACGGGTATCACAGTGGTTCAATGTATCGCAACTACGTACCAATATTGTTCCACCCAAAGAAATATCCGAAAGTATTGTTGCCAAAACAAGGGCCATACAGGAAGTGCAGGTGGCAGAGAACCAACGGCAGGTAGCTGTAGCCGATGCTGAAAGAAAAATAGCGCAGGCCAAAGGTGATTCCGCACAGGCGGTGATCATTGCAGCCGGCCGTGCAGAAGCGATCAAGAAAGAGCAGCTCTCTTTAACGCCATTATATATTGAGTATATTAAAATACAGAAATGGAATGGGGAAGTGCCAAGCACTGTGGCCGGAAATAATAGCGGCTTCCTGATCCAACCCAATGCAGGCAAACAATAGAAATCAGCCGGCATTCATTCCACCAATATCCTTTTTCCTGTTTATAATAAAGTAAACAGCGACGCCTGCTATAGCGATAAGCCCACCGTACAGGGCAAATTCATTATGATAAAGCAGGAATATCCAAATCATAACAGACAGGATAACCGGAACAGGATATAGCCACATCCTGAATGGAAGCAAAGCGGCTCCCTGTTTGTTTCTAAGCAAAACGACACCAACGCACTGCGCAATGAACTGTACTACGATCCGCATTGCGAGAATGGATGTGATGACATCTGAAAGCTTCATCAGTAAACTAAATAGTAAACCAAGGCCGCAAAGAACCAGTAATGAAACATAGGGAAATTTTTTAGTGGGATGCAGCTTACCGAACACTTTAAAGAAATTACCATCCACTGCTGCTGCATAAGGCACCCTGGAATAACCAAGCACAACAGCAAACAAAGAGGACATAGCTATACAGAGAATTAAAACAGTGACGACAATACCGGCCTGGTGACCATACAGTTGTTCCATAAAAGTGCTGACAAGATATTTGTCATCTGCCCTTACCGATTGCCAGGGCACCACTCCCATCACAGCAATATTCATCGATAGATAAAGAGCTGCAATACCAAATATGGAAATAAAGATGCTGCGTGGAATATTCACTTCTGGCCTTTTTATTTCACCACCGAGATGGCACACATTGTAATAGCCAAGATAACTATAAACGGTTTTCAGCGAACCGTGTGCCACTGCCGACCAAAATGCAAACTGAAAAAAAGATTCATTACCTGTGGGCCATATTTTGATAGTATGTTGCTGATGTGATAGCCCGCTTACTATGATCCAGATGATCGTAAGGATAACAATTGATCCGAAAATGACAGAGATCTTCCCAACGGTCTCAATTTTCCGGTATAATAATATCAATACAAAAATGACCAGGCCGCCTGACACCAGTTTTTGCTGCCATAAATTAAGATCAACGATATAAGTAAGGTATTGGGAAAAACCGATAGCGGCAGAAGCTACTACTAACGGAGCCTGAATAGAGGTTTGCCAGACAAACAAAAAACTCATCAGTCTCCCACCCTTTTCACCATATGCAATGCGGTGAAAATTATACGTCCCCCCGGCCAATGGATACTTTGCACCCAATTCACTCCAGATCATGCCATCTGCAAACGCCGTGAATGCCCCGAATATCCATGCCCATATAAATAATCCGTTATTGAATTGCGCTACAACAAATGGCATCACCACAAACGGGCCAATACCTACCATATCTATCATATTGATGGAAGTAGCCTGGAGCAGGTTGATCTTGCGGTTAGTCTGGAGTGAAGCCATAATAATGTTAAGTGTAATTTAAACTGCTTTTCTGATAATTCTAATCACATAACTTAGAATATGAAATTTAGTTTGCCGACAGCACTACTTCTCTTTTCCACAATTAGCTTTGCACAAAACAATTGCAAAACAACCCTGGATTCCGTTTTTATCCGCGACACTAATGTACTGTTGCGATTTGTAGACTCGTTAGCTGTTCAAAACTTTGAGATAAAAAATAAAAGAAAAGATATTCCAAGATTAGTCCTTAAAGCTTTGAAATGCTGGGGAGGAGAGTTTAGAATTGCTGATGTGGGAAAACCCTTTAACCCCACAGATGTTGTTTGGAATAACACTCCAAGAAGAAGAATAAAATTTCTGACTGCAAATGATAAATATTTAATCCTGGCCTTTGAGCAGGGAGGAATAGCCAAAACGAATCATCTTGCGCTATTTGAGTTTACTAAAAAAAGAATTCAAAAAGTTTGGAGTGGCTACGACTACATTTTTGGCGAAACAACAAGAGAAAATATTATGGATCATATCTACATGTCAATAAAGCGCAAATAGCTGCACATGATATTAAGTCAGTTTCGCAAAAGCTGTAATCCCTTCTACTAACACATCAAGGTTCTTAATGGTTGTATAGACGTTCGGCGTTATTCTCACCCCATTGATATTCTCCCATTCGATGCCCACGGTATGTATCTTATATTTATCGAGCAGGAATGCTTCCAACTCGCCTGGCTTTTTTCCATCAATACCAACATTCCCGATAGCACAGCCCCACTTCGGATCAAAGGATGTGTTCAATTTAACTTTTGCCACATTCTTTACTTTTTCCATCCAGTAATTCTTCAAATAATGTAATCGCTTCTCCTTCCTTTCGCTGCCGATCATTTCATGAAATTCAACAGACTTACCTATCGCCTGTTCGATAAAAAAGGGTCTTGTACCCAAATTTTCAAACTTCCGGATATCATCTTTCAGCGGGTTATCACTGGTAGCAAATAATGGGTAAATATTTTTGATCTTATTCTTCTTTACGTACAGCATACCGCTGCCGATGGGAGCATAGAGCCATTTATGCAGGCTGGCGGCAAAATAATCGGCATCCAAGGCAGGAATTTTGAAATCAAGATGAGCAAAAGAATGGGCGCCGTCCACTACTACTTCTATTCCCAGCTTATGCGCTTCCTGAGCTATTTTCCTTACCGGGAGTATCTGTCCGTTCCAGTTGATGACATGCGTGATGTGAACCACCTTTGTTTTAGGGGTAAATGCTTTTACATATTGTTGTACCAGGTAGTTTTCATTCTCACTGGGCAACTCAAGATTTATCCAAACCATTTTTATACCCTCCCGCAACTCTCTTTGCTTATACGCATTGATCATATTGGGATAATCCTGTTTGGCGGCCACCACTTCGTCACCGGGTTTTAATTGCAATCCAAAGATGACCGTCTCTAACCCTTCAGATGAATTCCGGTTGATGGCAATTTCTTCAGCATCACAGCCAGCCAGTTTCGCCAGGTTCTTTCTTAATGGCTCACGGCCCTGGTCAAGAATACGCCACATATAATAACTCGGGGCTTCATTGCTGTAATCATAATAGCGTTTCATCGCATCCTGCACGGTTTTCGGCGCAGGCGATACACCTCCGTTATTCAGGTTGATCAAACCCGGGGAAACAGTAAATGCCTGCTGGATATAATACCAGAATTCCTCTTCCGTGGCCAGGTCAGTAGCTGAAACACCTTCCGCATCACGCAAAGCGCTGTCAAGGTTATTTGCCCAGGCAGGTTTGGTCAAAGATGAAAAAAATGCAGTGGCTGTTAAGGCTCCTGCTCTTTGCAAAAAATTACGACGGTTATTCTTTCCCATGTGTCATGGTTTATTGTATTGCTGAAAGCACATCACTCATAAACTGGTTGTAATCCTTTTTCAGTTTAAGTAATGAAGGTTTGTGTATATACATCATATGGCCGGCCTCATAATAAGTAAAGCTTATATTCTTTTGCAGGTCTTTTGGTAAAAACATGTGGTGAATGACATAGTCTGTAGCAAAGTAAGGTGTAGCCATATCATAATACCCATTGCAGATCCATACTTTCAAAAATGGATTCTTTACCATAGCACTGCGAAGTGGCTCTGCTACATTCAGGTACTTGTCCTGGCTATTGCTCCAAGGACGGACACGGCCGGTTAGAATTTCATACGGCAGATCATTATCATATTTCAGGTCACGTTTGATATAATCATTGATGGCTGTGGTATAACAACCATAGATAGCAATATCCAGGCTGGCATCGTAATCATATTCATCTCCTGCATTATCGTAATCCAGTCCTGTGATGCGTGAATCAAGCCGGCCAACTGTTTTCCTTTCTTTCCGCAACAGCTCTTTATTGAAACGTCCGACATATAAGCGCAGGTTGGTCTGGTCAAGGTATTCTTTTGACAGGCCGGTGTAATCATGCAGTTTATTGATGATGTTATTCCTTTCTGCTTCCGGAAGTTTATCCCCTTTCATTAAAGCGGCCGCATATTCTGTTGTGGCAAATTGCTGAACCTCCTGTAAAAATGAAGAGAGGTTGGTATAGCGGCTGTCGGCTTTTTTATGATACCATGATGTAGCGGCGAATGTGGGCAACTGCAAAGGAAAAGGGACATCATTGCCCCTGTCTGTCCTTACTGTACCGAAATCAAGGATAGCAGAGATAAGAATGACACCATTTATATTAAGATTGTACCTGCTCTGCAAATAATCAGAAAGACCGGCGGCCCTTGTTGTACCATAACTTTCACCGGCAATGAATTTTGGAGAACTCCAGCGGCCATACCTTGTTATATACAGGCGAATAAAATCGCCTACAAAACGAAGATCATTTTCATAACCAGTAAATTCATTCTGGGTAGCCTTGCCTGCCGGACGTGTATAGCCTGTCATCATCGGGTCAATAAAAACAATATCCGCTTTATCGAGCCATGTATTGGGATTGTCAACATATTTATATGGTGGTGGTAATGTATTGCCCTCATCTGTCATCAGTACCACTTTAGGCCCCAATGCACCCATGTGCAGCCAAACGGAAGAAGAGCCGGGACCTCCATTGAAAGAAAAAAGGATAGGACGTTTGGCCGGATCGGCTTCTCCATCCTTTGTGTAAGCAATGAAGAACAGGTTGGCCTTCATCGTATCCTTTTCATCCTTGATTGACATATAACCCGTAGTAGCAGTATAATTAAGAACGCCACTACCTGTATTCAACTGGTGTTTGGTAATAGATAGATTGCCGTCTTTCCATTCTTTTGAATCTTTCTGGGCAAATAATATGGAAGGAATAATGAGAAAAATCAAGCAGAGCCTTTTCATGTCGGTGCAATTTGGTTTTAGGAAATAATAAGGTGTAGGGAAATTAGGAAATAATCATGAATAGAAGATCGATATTCTTATCCGCCGATAAGCAGTGATCTTTTAAAAGAGAGATGAAATTTGCTCCGTAGGAGCTATCATAATTAAATCCGCAAAGCACTAAACGTTCCTACGGAACGTAACCCTCTCTTTCCGGGTTTTATTTCTACACTCCAAATGTCCCGATGGGACATAGAAAAACCCCGAATGTCTTTGTGTTTCAGCGGAACACTTTATAGATAGAAGTGAAAAAAATGACGGGAGTTGCGTTCCGTAGGAACGCCTGGTGCTTATGGAACATAAAGAGCATGCACATTTTGGGAAGAAATGGAGGCAATTACCGAACAGCGAACAGAACCCTGAAGTGAGTGACACAAGGGACGATGAGCAGAATTACTACAGTTGGTCACCTAAACAAAAAAAACTAACTTCCAATCTGCCTGCATGGTGGGTAAACTATAAAACTACTTGTATGAAGATATTAGAGATAAAAGTGCTGAAAGGCCCCAATTACTGGAGTGTGCGCCGTGGTAAACTGATACAGATGAAGCTGGACCTGGAAGAGTTGGAGCAGCGACCTACCAATGAGATACCGGGTTTTAAAGACAGGTTGGAAAAACTGCTGCCAAGCCTGTATGAGCATCACTGTAGTGAAGGCAAGCCGGGTGGTTTTCTGAGCCGGGTGAACGATGGTACCTGGATGGGCCATGTGATAGAACATATTGCGCTGGAAATACAAACACTGGCGGGGATGGATACCGGGTTTGGCCGAACAAGAGGTACGGGAGAAAAAGAAGGGGTGTATCATGTCGTCTTCAGTTATATGGAAGAAGATGCAGGGGTATATGCCGCGAAGGCATCGGTGAGAATTGCGCAGGCATTGGTAGATGGTGCTGACTATGACCTGGCAGATGATATACAACAGATGCGGGAGATCAGGGAAGATACAAGACTCGGACCTTCTACCGGTTGTATTGTGGATGAGGCGGCAAAACGCGGCATTCCGTTTATACGGCTGAATAAACAAAGCCTTGTTCAATTAGGCTATGGCGTAAATCAAAAACGCATCCGGGCAACGATCGCTTCTACTACCTCCAATATTGCCGTGGATATTGCCTGTGATAAGGAAGAAACAAAAATATTACTGGAGGCAGCAGAGATACCTGTACCAAGAGGAACAGTCATCCGCACGGAAGAAGGGCTGAAAGATGCGATACAAAAATATGGTTACCCGCTGGTGATAAAACCCATTGATGGCAATCATGGTAAAGGCAATACGACCAATATCACTACATGGGAACAGGCGACCAGGGCATTGGAAGCCGCTAAACAATATGGCCGCAATGTGATCGTAGAAAAATTCATTACCGGTTTTGATTTTCGCTGCCTTGTTATCAATTACAAATTCATTTGCGCAGCATTAAGAACACCAGCTTCTGTTATTGGCGACGGAAAGAATACGATCAAATGGCTGATCGATGAAACAAATAAAGATCCGCGTCGCGGGTATGGACATGAAAAAGTGCTGACACAAATTACGATTGACCAGTTCACGCAAAAGATGCTGGATGACCTGGGTTATACATTAGAAACCGTTCCGGCAAAAGGAGAACTGGTATTACTGAAACCCACAGCCAATCTTTCTACCGGTGGTACATCCACGGATGTAACAGATGAAGTGCATCCTGCGAATATTTTTATGTTTGAACGCATCGCTAAGATCATCGGTCTGGATATATGTGGCATCGACGTAATGGCCACTGATCTGCGGACACCGGTGGCAGAAAATGGCGGCGCTATACTGGAAGTAAATGCGGCACCGGGTTTCCGAATGCATATTGAACCCGCAGAAGGTTTACCACGAAATGTAGCAGAACCTGTGGTAGATATGCTTTTCCCAAAAGGAAGTGCAGGCCGTATTCCCATCATAGCTGTAACGGGCACTAACGGAAAGACCACTACAACAAGATTGACAGCACATCTTGCCAAGAGTGCAGGGAAGAAGGTTGGTTATACTACCAGTGATGGCGTGTATATCCAGAACCAACTGATGATGAAAGGCGATTGCACCGGGCCGATCAGCTCCACATTTGTGCTGAAAGATCCTACGGTTGATTTTGCTGTACTGGAATGTGCAAGAGGCGGCATCTTAAAATCCGGGCTTGCCTTCCGGAATTGTGAT
>DATDIX010000048.1:0-5801 GCA_036520835.1 Chitinophagaceae bacterium
TTTGCGTTATCTGTCAACCGATGAATAAAAACGTAAAGCCGAATAGGCATTGCCACTAACTCATAAATATACGCAACTCCCTGTTCATTTTTACCCTGGCTATCAACGAAGAACTAAACAACAAAGCCCCCCGCTTTTTGCAGGGGGCCTGTTTATGCAAATGAGAAATGAGCTTAGTTAGTTACCCGCATCACTCTTCCCGGCCCGCCATTATTTTTCTGCATCTCATCCATCATCTTATTTACTTCCTTGAGGTACTCTTCCCGGGTATAATGTTTTTTACCGGTCGGCGCTTTAATGACGGCCAGGTCTGCTTTGGGAGATATCTCCAGCGCTTTGAACACCTGTCTTCCATTGGCCACATCCATTTCCAGTATCAATCCCGGCAACTGGCCCTGGAATTCTGCCGGGCCCGCGGATACAGGAATATCCGTAGCAAACCAGGCCACGACTATGGAAGTGTCTTCCACCATTTTTCTTTCCATCTTGCCGTTCTCCATATTCATCTGCATGCTGGTGCTGGTGCGGGTAGCTGTTGCTTTCATACAATTATGCCCGAGGATGTTCTTGGTTTCAGCGGTCATCTTCCATTTCAGCGGTTTGATGCTGTCGTCAATGATGAATTTCTTTTCAAACATATCCCGCTGCTCCACTCTTGTCTTTGTTTCAAAATTGCTGTACAGCACATCGTCTGTTCCGCTGCCCACCATCCGTATCTGCATCCCGCCGCTGTTCCAGTCACCGCCCCCGTCTTCCATTTCCCTTTCGGCTTGCTTCCATAATGACTGGTTATTGCCAAACACCAGTTCAAAATTATCTTTCCGGCTGCGGGGAAGCGAGTTTTGCATCTCTTCATTCATATGCCCGTCGTTGATCCGTATCTGGATCTGCATGGTACGTTCATAGGTCACTTTCCCTTCTTTTTGCTGGCCCTGCACAAGCGTGGCAATAAAAATGGCGCAACCGGCGATCAGTATTTTCTTCATACAATTATATTTTAAATCAAAGCTAAACTACCGGCCGGTCCCGGTGGGTTAATCCACCTTTCATTAAGGTTAATAAAGGTTAACGGCGGCGGAAACGGTGAAAAGAGTGAATTACCTTTACGGGGTAATCGCAATTATGCAAAAGTTCCGCTGGCTGGCTATACTGATGGGGATCACGATCCTGGGTATTACAGGGTTTCAACTGTACTGGCTCAATAATAATTATGAGCGGGAGAAACATTCGCTGGAACTGCAGACCGCTGCTTCCTTTCGCCAGACGATCATGAAACTGCAGGCGGCTAAAATGAAACTGGAAGCGGTCAGCTTTGATGCGGCTCATCCTTTCCCGGAGCCACCCGGTATGGGAGCAAGGACCGGCAAAATAAATGAACGGGACATTGAATTTACCACCAAACAAAAGGAACCCCCGATCACGATGATCAACCTGCTGCAGGAAAAGATGAAGGGATACGAAGATGACAGCAGTAAAACGAATACGATCATATTTTCAGGCGATGGGACCGGTGATTCCACACACCCGGGGAAAAGGATCAGCAGCCATGTACGGTCTATCACTATTTCTGCCAAAGCCGATTCGCTGACCCGGCATATCGATCCGGAACTGGTGAAAGAAGTATCCGTTAAAAACAAGAATGACCATGGATGGACCGGTGAAAAAGTAATTGCCATTGGTTATAGCGGTAACCCGGCGGATACCTCATCGGCAGGTAAGTCACCTGTAACTTTTGAAAAGCGGGGGCCCGGAATAATTACCGAAGACGTGATCCGTCAACCGGGAAAAATAAATATTCCAGCCAAAGATGCTGTATTCCGTTTTTTATACAATGTAGATTCCCTTTCCATAAAAGATTCTATTACTCTCAAAGAGATCACAGATGCTTATACGAAACGGCTGAAAGAAGACAATATGGACATCTCGTTTGCCGTAAGCCGGGTGGATAGCAGCAGCACTGATCCGTCTGCGTTTAATGAGGTGACTGTTGGTTTTGCCAAACCGATCACCTATAGCTTATCCCTGGAAAATAAGATGAGTTATCTTTTTAAGAAACTTTCTCTTCCTATCCTGTTCTCCTTATTGTTGGTAGGCATCACGATCGTCTCATTCGTGTTGTTGTACCGCAGCCTGCTGAAACAACGCCGGCTGGCCGAACTGAAGAACCAGTTCATCAGCAATATCACCCATGAACTGAAAACACCGATAGCCACCGTGGGTGTAGCGATAGAAGCATTAAAGAATTTCAACGCCATTCATGACCCGCAGCGTACCAAAGAATATTTAGATATTTCGCAGAACGAGTTACAACGTCTAAGCCTGCTGGTGGACAAAGTGCTGAAGCTTTCCATGTTCGAGAAAAAAGAAATTGAGCTGAAGAAAGAACAGTTTGATTGCAAACACCTGGTGGAAGAAGTGATGAACAGTATGAAGCTGCAGTTTGACAAGTATCATGCGAAAGTGAAATTGCATACGGAAGGTGATAATTTCATCATTGATGCCGACAAGCTGCATATCACCAGCGTTATTTATAACCTCCTGGACAATGCGCTGAAGTATAGCAAAGAAAATCCTGTTATTGATGTAAAGCTGTCATCACTTCCTGCATACATAGAATTCAGCGTCAGCGATAATGGCATTGGTATAGAGCATGCTTACCGGGAAAAAATATTCGACAAATTCTTCCGGGTACCTTCCGGCGATAAACATAACACCAAGGGATATGGCCTGGGACTGAGCTATGTGGCAGAAGTGATCAAACGCCATCACGGCCAGCTGCGGGTGGAAAGTGAATTGGGTAAAGGCAGTACCTTCATTGCCAAAGTTCCTTTTTCAGAAACAACATAAGAACGAGGAGTAAATAATTATGGCGGTCAAAGTATTTTATGTCGAAGATGAACTGTTCCTGGGAAAAATTGTAAAGGAAAGCCTGGAAAGCCGCGGCTTTGAAGTGATCATGGAAAGCGATGGCGGCAAGGCAACGACGCTTTTCAAAAAATCAAACCCGGATATCTGTGTACTGGATATCATGCTTCCCAATAAAGACGGGTTTACTATTGCTGATGAGATACGTGAATTAAATGAAGAAGTGCCTATCATTTTCCTGACAGCTAAAACGCAGACAGAAGACGTGGTAAAAGGATTTACCCTCGGCGGCAATGATTATATCCGCAAGCCCTTCAGTATGGAAGAACTGATAGCCCGGATACAAAACCTGTTGCGCAACCGGTCGGAAGGCCCTCAAAAGATCAGCACGGATAATGTCACGATCGGGAAGTATAAGTTCCAGGTACACCGGCAGGTGCTCAGCTCCGGCAAAGAAGACCGCAAGCTTTCTTACCGGGAAAGCGAATTGCTGAAATTATTATACGAGAACCGCTCAACGATCATTGACCGGAAAGATATCCTCAACCTGCTCTGGGGCAATGACTCTTTCTTCAACTCCCGTAACCTCGATGTATATATCACCAAACTCCGCAGCTATTTAAAAGAAGATCCTGCGCTGGAGATCATTACGATCAAAGGGATCGGTTATCGGTTTGTGGTGGCATAAGGGCTCTTCCCTTATTTTTACAGCAAAATATCTTTTGAGCGGCATCAAAGCATATAGCGCTGACAATATCTTCACCGGAGAAAACTGGTTGAGCAACCATGCTGTAGTAGTTGACAAAGGAACTATCGTTGATGTTGTCGCTACCGCATCATTAAAAAAAGAAATAACTGCTGAACATTTTCCCGGGTCCTTTCTTGCTCCTGCTTTTATTGACCTGCAGATCTATGGAGCTTATGGAAAATTGCTTTCCGTATATCCCGAAACAGATTCATTATTTAAACTGAATGAATACTGTAATAAAGGCGGTGCCGCTTTCTGCCTGCCCACTGTCAGCACCAATACCTACGATACACTTTATAAAAGCATAGATGCGATAAAAGAGTATTGGAGTAAAGGAGGCCGGGGCGTTTTGGGTTTTCATATAGAGGGGCCCTGGATCAACCCGGTAAAAAGAGGGGCGCATATTGAATCGCTGATACATACACCTTCTTTGAAACAAGTTGAAGAACTATTGAACTATGGGAAAGGAGTTATTAAGATAATAACACTGGCACCCGAAGTTTGCAGCAAAGAATTGATCGACCTGGTCCTTTCCCATCATATCATTATATCAGCGGGGCATAGCAATGCAACCTATGATGAAGCGATGAAAGGTTTTGCCGGTGGCATTACAATGGTTACGCATTTATATAATGCCATGAGCCCTTTGCAACATCGCCAGCCCGGGTTAGTGGGAGCAACACTGGATCACAGTACAGTGATGGCCAGCATTATTCCCGATGGTCACCATGTGGACTATGCCGCTATCCGGATCGCCAAACAGGTAATGAAAGAAAGATTATTCGTGATCACCGATGCGGTGACAGAAACTGGCACCGGTTATTACCCGCATGAACTGGCGGGAGACAAGTATGAATCTTCCGGTATCCTCAGCGGCTCTGCATTAACAATGGGTAAAGCTTTTTTTAACCTGGTGAAATATGCGGCTGTCGAAAAAGGCGAAGCTTTGCGGATGTGCAGTCTTTATCCCGCCCGTGTTATAAAGCAGGACCATGTCCTGGGAAAAATAGCGAAAGGTTACCGCTTTGCTGTATCCGCCATAAACGAAGAAGCGGAAACCGCCACTGTCCTTCCTTGACTTTTCTAAAAATATTTGTCACCCCATTGTCATCTTAGAAAAAAAGCTAACCTTTAGTAGCCAACTTTTTTTCCACCAAACTTAGCGCATATGAGAAAGCTCTTTGTATTATCAGCTATGCTGGTCACCGGTATAGCGGTTATTTATTTTTCTTCGTGCAACAACGAAAAGAAAGAAGCCGGACCCGTTGCAAACAATGATTCCATTACTGCCGTACTAAAAAGAGGAGAATACCTGACCCTCCATGTGGCCATGTGCCTGGGTTGTCACAGTAAACGGGATTTTTCAAAATATTCCGGGCCTGTAATAGCTGGCAGCGAAGGTGGAGGAGGGGAAGAATTTGGTGAGAAGTTAGGTGTGCCGGGTGTGGTATATGCCCGCAACATTACTCCCGATGCAGAAACGGGCATCGGCACATGGACAGATGATGAGATACTGAGATCCATGACCCATGGTATCAGTAAGAATGGGGATACACTTTTCCCGATCATGCCCTATATGAATTATAACCGGATGGCAAAAGAAGACCTGCTGAGTATTATTGCCTATATCCGTACACTAAAACCCATAAAAAATAAAATAACTGCCCGGCACTTAATGGCGCCAACGGCTGCATTTTATGATCCAAAATATCTTCAGCCAGCGATTGACGGCAATACTCGTCCGGCAGAAAGTGACAAGGTTAAATATGGTGAGTACCTGACAACATTTGCTGTCTGTGGTGATTGCCATATACCAATGACACCAAAGGGCCCGGATATGAGCCGTCCTTTTGCCGGTGGCTTCATATTTGATGCCGGCAGCTTCAAAGTGGGTGCTGCAAATATCACCCCGGACTCTGCTACCGGCATCGGCGCCTGGACTGAGGAAGGTTTCCTGAATAAATTCACGCCGTTCAGGGAAGTAAAGAACTACGATTTTAACCCGGGAAAAGAAAATTCGTATATGCCTATCTCGGCCTATGCCGGCATGAAAGACGATGACCTGAAAGCTATTTATGCATACTTGCGTTCAGTAAGGCCCATTAGCAACAAAGTGGAGAAATATCCAAAGTAGTGTTACGTATATGTTGAAGAAGCTGTTTCAAAAGATAGAAATTTCAACACAGAG
>DATDIX010000049.1:0-8905 GCA_036520835.1 Chitinophagaceae bacterium
AAAATTCTATACTCATTTTATGAAACCTGTTTTATTTATTTGGTTTTACTTTGGCGCATCCATTTGTTTTTCCCAGGATCAGTACAGTGTGCGGGACCTGAAGAACGGGAAGTTCAAAGAAGACAGCAGTTATATTTATACGTTGCCCTTTCAAAATAAAAAGAAGGTGTTCATTGTACAAGGCTATGAAAGCACTTTCAGTCATAAGGGAGAAAGGTCTCTTGATTTTAAAGTAAAAAATGGCACTAAGGTATGCGCAGCAAGAGACGGTGTGGTAGTTGCTCTAAGAAAAGGTTCTGACAGGGGTGGTTTGAAAGATGAGAATTTATCTGATGGCAATTTTATTTCCATTAAACATAAGGACGGATCGGTTGCCTATTACTGGCATTTTCAAAAAGATGGTGTGCTGGTGAATATTGGTGACAGCATACAAACAGGTCAGTGGATTGGATTAAGCGGCAATACCGGTTATTCCGCTTTTCCACACCTGCATTTTGAAGTACAGGGTTATGATGCAACCGGGCAGTATAAACAATTAGCTACCCGTTTCTATACTAATGAAGGAGTTATTTACCTGCGACCGGGCAGGTTTTATAAAACAAGACACTGATAGTTACAGGCGCTTCAATTCTCTTTTCGTCAACTCATTTTCAATATTACCCGTATTGAGCGTCGTCGCCGGCTCAAATAACAGGATCTCGACTTCTTCTTTAGCAACGGGTCTGTGTTCAACTCCATGTGGCATTATTAAAAACTCCCCGGCATTTACCGTGATCGTCTGGTCACGCATCTGCATATCAAAACTTCCTTTTACCACGTAAAACAATTCATCCTCCCGCTCATGATGATGCCATACAAACTCTCCTTTGAATTTAACCAGTTTCACCTGCTGGCCATTCAGCTCTCCGGCAATACGCGGGTTAAAATAATCGTTGAAGGAGGATAGCTTTTCTGCGAGATTTACTTTTTCCATAGTACAAAAATAAAAAGAGGCTGTCTCAAAAGATATAAATTTCAACACAGAGTAACTGAGGATTTGAGTTACACAGAGAAAAGTAATTTAAGAACCAGAACCCTGTGGTTCTCTATTACTCCGTATCTCTGTGTTGAAAACACTTTTAAGACAGCCTCTTACTAACCCCTTTTGTCATTAATAAAAGAATTCTTCTTTTACGATCTTCCCGTCTTTTACTTCATACACGCAGATCTCTTCCATGTTCATTCGCCCGGCTCCTTTCATGGTCACGTCCATACCCATGCCAACAGCGATATAGTTACCGCCGACAATGGGTTCACCCACCCAGCCTCCATGCATCTCTTCCACCATGGAATTAAACGCTTCTCCTTTCTTTTTAATATTGTCCAGCCCTTTCACCGTTTGCAGACCCTGCGAATGGGGTGGTTCAATACTTACTGCATCCCGGCTGAACAATTCGTCCTGGGCTTCAGTCCATTTGTACTCTTTAAATAATTGAGAAAGACGGTTTGCGACCTCCTTTGTGGTCATCACGGCTTCTAATGTTGGCATAACAAAAGTTTTAGGTTTAAAAAATGGATGGAGAAGCTACGTCAAAAAAAAGTGCCGGAAAATTAAAATATTATGAACCCGGAAATTTCCGGGACGAAAATCGTTTTACTTTTATCCCTAATTAATAATGCGCCCCCTTTCAAAAAACATAACGATCCTTTTTTGCATAACCCTGGCAATGGCCGGTTGCGTATCCACTAAAGATCCGTATAAGAACTATGTGCGAAAACTGCAAAAAGGAAAAATAACGGAAGATACCAGCTACGTTTACCAGCTTCCTTATGAAAAGGAAAAGAGGTACAAAGTAATACAAGGGTACTTCAGCGCCTTTTCGCATAAGAACAGGGCCGCTCTTGATTTTAAGATGAAAAGAGGAACAAATATCTGTGCGGCAAGAGAAGGTGTAGTGATACGGGTAAAAGAAGACGGCGACCGGGGAGGATGGAACAGGAAATACAGGCCGTATGGAAATAATATTGTTATTCAGCATCCGGACGGAACAAGAGCCGGTTACTGGCATTTACAAAAGGACGGGGCCCTGGTAAATGTGGGAGATACAGTAAAGACGGGCCAGGTCATTGCGCTGAGCGGCAAAACAGGTTATGCTGCCGTGCCGCATCTTCACTTCATGGTATGGGCTACCTATGGCGGCCAATGGCAACAGGTACCTACAAGGTTTCAGACAAGGAAAGGAATAAAGTACCTGCGGCCATGGAAAAAATACAGGAAGACAGATGGTAACAACTGATTTATCACGCCACCTTTTTCTTTTTCTCACCAGGTCCTTCCGCCATTTCCTTTTCCAGGCTATTCCCGATCCGTAATACTTCTTTTACCAATACATCAAAATCATTTTGTATCGAACGATGATTGGTGATAGCCACCCGCAAACAATATTCATCATTCAATTTGGTATAAGATGGCGCTGCAATCCCTTCCTCCTGTATGCGCATCAGTATCTCTTTATTAAGCTTATTGAGTTCCCATTTCATTAGTAACCCGGGGTTGTAACGGAAACAAACGATATTCATACTTACCGGCGCCATCAGTTCGAGGCTGGCTTCCCGGCGCACAAGCCCTTCGAGGTAACGGGCCTGCTGTATATTTTGCCCTATCAGCCTTTTGAATTTATCAATACCGTGTTCTTTTAATGCCATCCATACTTTTAATGCTTTGAAATTTCTTGACAGGTCAAAACCAAAATTGGATGTCAACTCCGGGCCCGCAGCAATTCCTCTTTCATGGTTCAATATATAATCAGGCTGTAATGCATAAGTATCCCTGTGTGTGTCTGCATTCTTTACCAGCACAACGCCTGCCTCATACGGCATATACATCCACTTGTGCAGGTCAAAAGCAATACTGTCGGCCAGCTCCAGGCATTTTAATTTTTCCTGGTATTCCGGCAATAGCTTTGTCAATGCACCAAAAGCCGCGTCAATGTGGAACCACAGGTTATATTTCATACAAACCAGGAATATTTCTTCCAGCGGATCGATGGCCCCTGTATTGACCGTACCCACATTTGCCACTACGCAAAAAGGAATATTCCCTGACGACCTGTCTTTATGAATTAATTCTTCCAGGTGGTTCATATCCATTTTATATAAATGATCCACTCTCACTTTTCTTACACCCCCGCTGCCAATACCCATTATCTCCGCCGCCTTTTGAACAGATGAATGTGTTTCCGCTGATGCATACATCACCAGCTTACTGGTATAGATCTGCAGGCCGCGGCTCCTGATATATTTATTTACTGAATTCCTGGCAACCACTAATGCATTCAGGTTGGCTGCTGAAGCGCCGCTTACCAGCATTCCGCTGCTTTCTTTGGGAAAACCTATCATCTCTTTGCACCAGTTGATCACCTGCTGATCTACATACATCGGGCTCTGATCGCCAATACATACATTGCAATTCATTCCCGCAGCCAGCATTTCGGCCAGCATACTTTGCGCCGTTCCCGTACCCATTACCCAGCTCCAGAATCTTGGGTGGATATTGCCGGTATAATAGGGAAGTATATGGGTTTTGAATTCCTCATATACTTCTCCGAATGGTTGAGAGGTGTGTGGCAATGTTGCTTTAAAATGTTCCTTTACTTCTTCGGGAGGTTTACGCCATACAGGTTGCCGGCGTATATTTTGTAAAAACAGGATCATATCATCCACCATTTGGCTACCGGTTGTTCTCATCATATCCCAATCATCGGGATCAAGCGTTTCTTCCTGCATTATTTTAAATGACAGCTCTTTTTCTTTCATCCTGATCAAGGTTTAATAGTTAATGGCTGTTCCGGGTCTTTCTGCACGTTCGCCTTCATTCAGCCACTGCATCATCTTTATCCATAACGTGGTTCCCTTTTGCGGATCAAAAAATCCTGAATGTCCTATCTTTTTTGCCCCGATCTCTCCGGGACGTATATGATGCCATGTTACTACCGAATTGGCAAACCTGTTCAGTAATTCTTTTACTGCTTTGGGAGGTGTGTTCCAATTATCCGAAAAACTAATAGCCAGCAACGGCACCTGTAGTTTGCGGTAATTATTATCCGGGAATTTGTCAAACAATCCATTGGCGTTACTGCACCAGTTTGACCATTCATAGATCACACCGCCGGGTATATCTGCCTCGTACCCGATCTTTTTTCCCGGGAAATAACCAAACCAGTTATTCAGCAATTTCACAACGGTTTTCATGGTCGCTATCCTGAACCTGTATTTTAAAGGCCATAATTTTTTACAAGAAAGGGCACTGTTTACCAAAACCAGCCTGTTTATATATTGACTGGCCTGCGCCAGCCCTACTATCTCCCCGCCTATACAATGGCCCAAATAAACGATCTCCTGGTTAGGGTACTGTTTCTTTGCATATAATATTACAGCATCTATATCCTGTACCGCCCATTGCTGCATGCTGGCTTTATACCCTTTCAACTGCTCTGGACCGGAACTTCCCATTCCCCGGTAATCAAACGTGATAACTGTAAAACCCTGTTGCCGGAAAAAGCAGGCAAGGGGATCATATAATTCCTTTGTCTCTCCTCCTGTTGGCGCTATAATCATCACTTTGCCAATATTTTCTTCCGGCTGATATATGCCCAGGCTAATTTTACTGGCATCCTTTGTTCGTATTTCAATAGTTGTCTGCATGTGGTGGTAAACGGTACTGATTCACCACAAATATGAGGATAATGTACTGGCCTGAAAATGGTATTTGAGCCATACAGCCCGGTAGATGAGTGGAGTGGCTGCTTTATGAGTGGCGATATTCTAAAAAAAGGCCTAAGCCAGCAGATCAAGCAATTCTTCCCGCCTGCTTTTGGATACGGGTATTTTCATTTTATTTTCCATGACGAGGTAACCCCCGTCGCCACGGATGAATTCTTTTACCCGCTTCAGGTTAATAAGAAAGGAGTTATGCGGCCGGAAGAACTGGTGCATGGAAAGCATATCCTCAAAGTCTTTCAGTGTTTTGGAAATTACCCGTTTTCTTCCTTCCGCCATATACACATTGGTGTAATTGCTGTTGGCCTCGCAGAGGATGATCTCCTGCGCATCTACAAACTCAATACTTTCTTTAGAGGCCAATGCGATCTTTCCAACCTTCCCCTTTTTTTCTGCATGCACATTTCCAAGAAGAACGTCGATCTGTTCAGCAGGAATTTTATGTTGCGCTTTCTTTACGTGTTTATCAATGGCGTCTTTCAGTTCCTTGTTCTGCACCGGCTTTAATAAATAATCCAGAGCACTGAACTTTACGGCCTGGATCCCGAAATTATCATACGCAGTTGTAAAGATGATATCGAACGAAAGGTCGCGGCCTAATTCTTCCAGCACATCAAACCCATTGAGCATCGGCATTTCAATATCAAGGAACAACAGGTCCGGCGGATTCTTTTTCAGGTAGGTGACTCCTTCAGCCGGGCTTTCAAATGCCGCTAGCACTTCTACATCCGGGCAATAGTTCTCCAGCTTCCATTTTAATGTATCGATACTGTGTTGTTCATCATCAATGATTACGGCTTTTATCATAACATACAATTAAATCTTTTTAAAAAGGTATTGTCAGCACCACCTTTGTACCGGCCGGTTTACCCTCCATATCTTTCAGGTCAAATATCTGCACGCTGGTATTGGTGTTATAAAGTTTGTTGATCATGTCTATCCGGTCTTTGGTTATCTGCATGCCCATGGATCGTTTATGATTGCCCGGTTTCTGCGCTTTTATCTCTGCTGCTTTGTCTCGGCCTATTCCATTATCCTGCACTACACATACCAGTTTATTGTCATTCTGGTTGATGATGATCTCCACTTTACCGGCTGTTCCGTCTTTTTTATGCATTAATCCGTGCCAGATCGCATTTTCTGCATACGGCTGTATCAGCATGGGTGGAATTGTAATTGATGCCGTATCCATTCCATCTGCAATTTTTATTTCATAATTAAACTTATCCCTGAACCGCAGTCCTTCCATTTGCAGGTAAAGATCCAGCGCTTCAATCTCGTCTTTCAGGCTGGTATAGTTGGACCGTGAATTCTGTAATATCAGCCGCATAAGCCTGGCAAAATTATTCAGGTACTCAGACGCTTTGCCGGATTCATTTTTTATAATGTAACTGTCAATGGAGTTAAGGCTATTGAATAAAAAATGTGGGTTCATCTGTGCCAGCAGCGCTGTCATTTCCACATTGGCTAATTTTTTTTCATACTGCGTTTTCAGTTTTTCTTTTTTCGTTACCTGGTTGATCCGAAAGCGGTAAAACCAGTATATCAACCCGGCTATCAGCAACACGGTCCCGGTACGAAACCACCAAGTTAACCACCAGGGGGTGCCGATATGTACGGGAAGCTCCAGTGTTTTTTGATTCCACACTCCTTCATTATTGGCCGCCTGTAACTGAAAAACATAATCGCCGCCCGGCACAGTGGTATAATTGGCAAAACGCCGGCCCGTTACTTCGGTCCAGTCCTCAAATCCTTTTAGCCGGTAGCGTAGCCGGACATCTTTAGCCATGGTAAAAGCCTGTGCAGAAAAGCCGATAGAAAAAAAGTTTTGTTTGTAGTTAAGCCGGAGTGGCGATTCATTCATAATAAATTTAAACGGCCGGTTCATTACATCCAGTTCATCAATATAAGGAACAGGGATCTCTGTATTTCTTTTTAACTCTGCCGGGTTGGCTATCACGATATCATTACGTCCGCCAAAGATCATTTCCCCGGAAGGAAGAAAGGAGAAATGAAAAAAATCAACTTTATTAATACCGTATCTGAAACTGTAAGTTGTTACGGCCAGGTCATCTGCATTTATTTTAAACAGTTCCTTGGATGTATAGCTCCATACGTTCCCCTGGGGATCGGCTGCCATCCCGGCTAAATAGGCCGGTTTCCCTTTGTCATTCCAGTTCATTTTGTGAACAATTCCCTTCCCCGGATCGCTACTCAATGCATAACCTACACTTCCTTCTTCGTCGTTGATCCAGACCCGTCCTTTCCTGTCTTCAGCAAAGGACTGAACTGCCGGGAATGTATTCGTACTCTTTTTTGCATAAATGAAATTTTCTATAGAATCTTTAGCAGCAATATATACCCCAAATCCGCCGGTTCTTTGAAACCAGATATTCCCGCGGCTGTCTTCAAAAAGATTAACCAACCTGCCAATAAAGTTGGTTGTATCACTGTTTTCAACTTTAGTATTATAAAAACGATATGCCCTTGTTCCCGGTTTCCATTTTATCAGTTTCCCCACATCATCTGATATCCATAAATTTCCCGAATGATCCAATAATATCTCGCCCTTTCTTGTGAGTGAAAAAGGAAGCTGTCCACGCAGCGCATTTACCTGTTTTGTTTTTGCTGAATAAACAAAGATTCCCCTGTCAGCAGAAATAATAAAATCGCCGGATGGTAACTGAACAAATCCCCTGATCGCATCTTTCTCCTCTTTGAAGGTTTTATCCCGGGGAAATAAAAATTTGGTCCACTCTTTTTTTATCCTGTCAAAATGATAAAGTCCGTCTGTCAGCCGCGGGCAAATGGTTATATTATTTCCTGATTTATCGGGTATTATATAAAAAACAAATCCCCAATCCACCCCGCTAAGCTGTTTAAACGAATAGCGGCTAAACTGCTGCATGACCGGATCGAAATATTGCAGCCCGTTGCTATGTGCCTGCCATATACGGCCTGTTTCATCAATATAATCCACGGCATAAAACTCATTCTCTACCGCATTATTGAATTTATACCATGTTACATCTTTGAGTTTTGAATCGTAAACGGCTAATCCCGCCACGGAAGAAATCCACATTTCATGATCGCTCTTCCTGTAAATACGGCCAATGGGGCTGCTTATTATTCTTTTACCCTCATTGCTTTTTACCTGCAGTACTGTAAATGTTTTCCTGGCCGGGTCAAAAACATTTACACCTGCCGCCCAGCTCCCTACATATAAAAGACCGTCGTCATGATGATACAGGCGCCGGAAGGCATTCAGCGCTATCTGGTAATCGTTATTTGCTTGAGGAAAAGTAAAAAGCGATACCCGGCCGCTATATTTGTTTATTTCCTGCAGGCCGGAAGGTGTTCCCGCCCATATAATAGAATCATTGTTTTGCGAAGCCTCCATACTCAGTATAGTATTATCCGGGCCCAGCGAAGGGAAAAGAGCCGGGAATTCTTTTCTTGAAACCGGGAAAAAACGAAAATCATCTTTTGTTTCATCATACATACAAACGCCCCTGTTCCTGGTACCGATCCATATCTTACCCGACCTGTCCCTGGAGAGCACTGACACCTGCTGGTCAAAACGTTTTTTCAGCGAGTCCGATTTCCCCTTATCAGTAAACTGGTAATGCCTGAATGTGTAATTGCTGCTATTCATAACAGAAAGCCCCTGGCTGGTGCCTGCCCAAATTTCCTTTCCCACCGGGAGTATGGCAAACACCGAATTGCTGAAGGGTGCCGCATCAAAGTTCTTGGTCAGCGCAAATATTTTTACCTGCTGACCATCAAACCGGCTAAGTCCGTCAGATGTTGCCATCCAGATAAAGCCGTCTTCTCCTTTTCTTATTGAACGAACATCATTGGAAAACAACCCTTGTTCCTTACTGATCAGCACCGGTTGCTCCAGTTTATATTGAGCAAAAACTACCGGTATAGTAAATAACCCGGCAACCAGGCATAGCCATATTTTCTTTTTACAGCACATGGGAATGAAAGAAAAAGCAACAGAAATTACCACTTTTCTTCTACATCATTTTTTTGTCCCTGCAACTAACGAATTTTTCCCGTTACTATCCTCATTCCCTTATCCGGCTTACCCTTTTCCTGAGTGGCTGGTATCTTTTCCTGAGCCGGCAAAGATCATTCCCTG
>DATDIX010000050.1:0-2041 GCA_036520835.1 Chitinophagaceae bacterium
CAGAAAGGCATTCATGGTTTTTGGGAAAGCCGCATCCCGGAGTTATTAGCAGACAGGGAATGGGATTTTTTTATCGGCAAAGCGGAATACATTAAGGACCCGCTTGATTTTACCTGGAAAAGAATACTGGAAAGCGCTGCTGCCGCTGATACAGTATTGAAATTTGAAAAAGAATTGTCAAAGTTCTTTTCGCCTGATCAGAAATATTCTTTTGAGGATCGCAATGGCGTTACCGTGCGGCAATACTCCTCTGCTTATACTATCAAATACAACGGGATCATGAAAGGTATGGTGGAAAGAAGGATGCGCCAATCCATTTTTGCTATTGCTTCTTTCTGGTACACGGCATGGGTAAATGCCGGCCAGCCCGATCTTATGAAACTATCCAACAAAGAATTTTCCGCTGACGATCTTAAAGAATTTGAAAGCCTGAATGCTGCCTGGAAAAGCGGGGCATTAAAAGGACGGGAACATGAATAATGGCTGGTGGCTGGTTACTGATTTCTGGTTACTGGTGGTCAAATAAACTTTCTGCTGTATGTAACCAGAAACCAGCAACCAGTAACTTATCTTTGCACCTTCACCAATCTATTCAGTGAAATCATGATCGAAACTGTGAAATCCGTTGTACATAATTTTAATGCAGGCCCTTCAGTTCTTCCCAAAGAAGTATTTGAAGAAGCCAGCCAGGCTATTCTTGATTTCAATAATACAGGTTTATCCATTCTTGAAATAGGACACCGCACCAATTTGTTTGAACCGGTAATGGCAGAGGCAAGGGCATTGGTGAAAGAACTGATGCAATTGGACGATGATCACGAAGTGCTGTTCCTGCATGGCGGCGCCACTACGCAGTTCATGCAAATACCGATGAACCTGCTGAATGAAAATGAACTGGCATCCTATACAGATACCGGTACCTGGGCAGCTAAAGCTATTAAGGAAGCAAAACTTTTCGGGCATGTGGAAATAGCCGGTTCAACAAAAGAAAATAACTATACTTCTATCCCTAAAAATCTTTCGGTAAGCCCTACTGCAGTTTATCTGCATATCACCACCAATGAAACGATTGCCGGTACGCAATGGAAAAAGATCCCTTACGACTGCGGCGTTCCTTTAGTCGCTGATATGAGCAGTGATATCCTGAGCCGGGTACTTGATTTTAATAAATTCGATCTTATCTATGCCGGGGCGCAAAAGAATATGGGTGCAGCAGGTGTCAACCTTGTTGTTGTCAATAAAAATATTCTTGGCAAAATAAACCGGGCTATTCCTACCATATTGGATTACCGCAATCATATCAAAGAAGCCAGCATGCTGAATACACCGCCTGTATTTGCTGTGTATGTGGCCATGCTTACCCTGCGCTGGCTAAAAGAACAGGGCGGAGTGGCGGCTATTGAAAAACTAAACAATGCCAAAGCGGAACTGCTGTATAAAACATTGGACAGCTTACCTGTTTTCAAAGGTGTGGTAGCCAAAGAAGACCGCAGCAACATGAATGCTGTATTTGTTATGGAAGATGCCACACTGGAAAAAGAATTTCTTGACCTGTGCAAAAAGGAAGGCATCGTCGGCGTGAAAGGACACCGGAGTGTAGGCGGTTTCAGGGCGTCGCTGTATAACGCTTTAAAACTGGAAAGCGTAAAAGTATTAACTGACCTGATGAAAGATTTTGCAAATAAAAAAGGATAAACCATAATGGCGATCATTTCCCCGTTCAAAGCATTAAGACCCAAAAAAGGAACCGAACAGAAAGTAGCATCAAGACCCTATGACGTGCTGAACAGCGCAGAAGCAAAAGAAGAAGCAAAAAACAATGCACAATCTTTTCTCCACGTAACCAAATCTGAGATCGACCTGCCGGATAGCACAGATATCCATAGCTCTGCTGTATATGAAAAAGCAAAAGCAAATCTTCAGCAGTTCATTGGTGACGGAGTGTTGTTCACCGAAGAAAAACCCTGTTATTATATCTACCGGTTAATTATGAATGGAAGAAGCCAGGCGGGGCTTGTTTGTGTTTCCTCTATAAATGACT
>DATDIX010000051.1:0-16772 GCA_036520835.1 Chitinophagaceae bacterium
AGATCGTGGTCGCTTTGTGCGGTGAGTACAGTAAAGGCTTCTGCAACGGTGGCGGGGCAAATATCAATGCAAATACTCTTTACCTTTTGTTTAGAACCGAAATAAGCACTAACATAAGGCTGCTTGCAGGCCAGTAAAAAATTACCGGCATTGACGGCATGCTCTTTATTCCCCGCTTTGTAATAAATACAACGGTCTACCACATACTTCAGGCTGAAGCTGCGAAAAGCATTGCCGGTAAACCATTCATTTAATTCGGAATAATAGACGGTATCCGAGTCGGAAGGCTTATTAAGAGTAAGTTTGTTTTCCTCAGTGATGGTATGAAAGTACGGTCGCATATATGCAAGCTATGTTACTTCATTTAAAAGACATTCCCGCCTGTATAGCTGATGCACCGTTTCAATAAAATTAGCAGGATTTGACAAATTTGCAGGCCCATATATCACTGCTGAAACCCATTTATCACAAGCTGGCCTGTGTGGTTCTTATATTATAAAATACAGGGGTTATTTACTCAAAGCTTTTACTGCGGCCTGTACCAGTACATTCAACCTGTCTTTTGATATTTCATTCTTCCATGAACAGTTTTCATACTGAATGAAATCAAAATTCTTTTTACCAGCCAGTGATCCGTAAATGGTTAAAGCAGCTAATACACTCCCCGTAGTTGAAGGATGAAAATTATCAGGAGAATATAAAGGAAGCTCCGGGTCAGTTTGCCATGCATATTTCCACGCAAGGCCTGCCGGGCAAAGTAAGGAGGCGGTTTTCGTCGCAGCATTTGTATAAGAGTTGATCACATTGTCGTGGTCAAATGACCTGGCTTTGGAAGGCCAGACCATATACAAAGCCAGTTTCGATTTATTCTTATTGCATTCACCTGCATATTTCTTTGCATAGTCAAGGAGCAATACCTGTGATTCAGGCGCACCCGAAGGCCCCTGCTGCGCTACCATAAAATCGTACCCGCCTTTTTCTAATTCGCTTTGGACCTTCCCTTCATTCCAGTGGTCTTCGAGAGCATAGTTTGGAAAAAGAAAAGAAGTATATGTAATGGTCACCCCATCCTGCTTTGCCATTTCTGTGATCATGGCCGGGAGATCGTTAAAGTAAGTAAGACTATTACCGGCAAATAATAACCGCCAGGATTTAGCGGTTCTCTGTCCAGGCATCCCGGGCAAACAGTAACCCAGTGCGAAAAACATAAGCAGGCAACGTACTAGCATTCTGATATCTTTTTACAAGTCTCTTACCGGAAAAGACTTAATCGGTGATTTCCTTTTCAAATTCTGAAAAAAGGATCAGCCGGTAAATGTATTTTGGATGAACGGTGAAATGAACTATGCCATATAGGCGCCTAAAACCTTGTCCTCACTTACCTCGACATAGATATGCTCCTGCAAAGTAGTGGCAATGGAAAGACCGACATAGTCCGGGTGAACGGGAAAAGAATTGTGGCTCCGGCCTACCAGCACAAGGGCCTGTATTTTTTTGGGTTGAAATTCAAGAAATGGTTTTAAGGCATAGAGTAATGTGCGGCCACTGTTGGCTACATCATCCACAATAATGATGACCTTGCCGGTGAAATTTGCTTTTTTACTAAGCGTCACTTCTTTTGGTTCTCTTTTGTCGAGTGCAATACTGATGAGTTCTGTTTTCAGGCCTGCTATTTCCGAAAGTAGCTGCTGGATACATTTGGCCACCACGCTTCCGCTTTCACGTATCCCTGCCAATATGATCTCTTTCTCCTCTGCGTTATTCTCTAATATCTCCAGGGCCATACGGCGAAGTTTTTTTTCCGCTACAGATTGATCGAGTATATAGTTCTTTACCGCTGTCATATTGCTATAAACTTTTAATGATAAACTTTTTAAACTCTTCCGGCTACAAGCCGTAAATTAGCACTTGTAATTGATTGCTATGCAAATTGCACAACAAATTTTGTTCATACTTACCAGCGGAGCGGCCATCTGGTTTTTTGCCAAAAAGGTAAAAGAGATCAGCCGTAACATCAACCTGGGAAGAGATGAGAACCTCAACGACCATTCCGGCCTGCGGTGGAAAAATCTATTGTTGCTGGCTTTTGGTCAAAAGAAAATGTTCAGGAATCCGCTGGTAGCTGTTATGCACTTTTTTGTTTATGCGGGTTTTATCATTATTAATGTAGAAGTACTCGAGATAGTGCTGGATGGGATATTCGGCACACATCGTTTGTTTGCCCCCATGCTTGGAGGGTTTTATACATTCCTGATCAACGCTTTTGAAATACTGGCTGTGCTGGTGATCCTGGCCTGTGTCATATTTCTTATCCGAAGAAATTTCATCAAACTAAAACGATTTATCAGCAAAGACCTGGATGGCTGGCCACGCAGCGATGCGAATTATATACTGATCACGGAGATCGTTCTAATGACATTGTTCCTGACACTGAATGCCAGCGATACATTATTGCAATCAAAGGGCGCCGAACATTATTCACAACATCTTACCGGCAATTTTGTCTTCTCACAATACTTCCAGCCGGTATTGAGCGGGATAAGTGATAACGGACTGGTATTGGTTGAAAGGATCTGTTGGTGGCTGCATATTGTTGGCATATTCGCTTTCCTGAACTATCTGCCTTATTCAAAACACCTGCATATTATTCTTGCTTTTCCAAATGCATACTATGCAAGGCTGGAACCAATGGGTGAGATGACAAACATGCCTTCTGTTCAAAAAGAAGTATTGTATGCCATGCAACCTGAACTGGCGCCAACCGGGGAAGCAGAACCGCCAAAGAAATTCGGTGCAAAAGATATTGCAGACCTGAGCTGGAAGAACCTGCTGGATGCTTACAGCTGTACTGAATGCGGAAGATGTTCAGCAGCCTGCCCGGCCAATGTGACCGGCAAATTATTATCCCCCCGGAAGATCATGATGGATACAAGGGACAGAATGGAGGAAATCGGGAAAAATATTAATAAGAACGGCGAATTCAAAGATGATGGCAAGAGTTTGCTGCATGATTATATTTCCGTAGAAGAACTTCGTGCCTGCACTACCTGCAATGCCTGTGTGCAGGAATGCCCTGTCAGCATCAGCCCGCTGGATATTATTTTACAACTTCGTCGCTACCTGGTGATGGAAGAAAGCAATGCCCCCCAGGAATGGAACGCCATGTTCAGCAATGTAGAGAATAATTTTGCCCCGTGGAAATTCTCTCCTGATGAGAGAGATAAGTGGGCAGAAGAAGTTTAAACCAGCATCTAATTTCAAATCATAGTAAATCAGTAAATAGAATTGTAAATTCGCCGCGCCGTATGCTTAGGAACACGATAACCATTCATCATGAGCATTATCTCAAGGAAGGCCCGGTTTTATTTTCTTTCTTTTCTTAAACATGACTTCAAAGCCAGCATTACCGTTTTCTTTGTAGCACTACCTCTTTGTCTCGGTATTTCTTTGGCATCCAACGCACCGCTTTATTCAGGTTTGATATCCGGTATTATCGGAGGCCTTATCGTTGCTGTAATCAGCAAATCCCATATCAGCGTAAGCGGTCCGGCGGCAGGTCTTACCGCCATCTGTGCTTCCGCCATAACAGAACTGGGAAGTATTGAAATATTCTTTTTATCTGTTGCAGCAGCCGGTCTTGTCCAGGTATTATTGGGTGTTTTCAGGTTAGGCGGGTTTACACATTTTATTCCTTCAACCGTTATAAAAGGGATGCTGGCCGCTATTGGCATTATCCTTATATCCAAACAGATCCCTTTACTATTAGGTTACGACAGAGCTGATTTCTGGTCAAAAGAATTATTTAATGTTTTTTCACTGGATCATGCCTTTGCGCATGTAAAGAATATCTATCACCATAGCTCAGCCGGTGCTGTGCTCATAGCATTGTTATCATTGGGTTTGCTTATAACCTGGAAAGGCACTGTAGCCAAAAAGCTTTCTTTCCTACCCACTTCATTTGTGGTAGTGGTGTTTGGTGTGCTGATGGCATTATTGTTCAGGTATTACATACCCGGCCTCGCTTTAAAATCTTCACAGTTTGTAAATGTATCCCCTGATCTGTTTGCAGAAATAAAACTGCCCGCCTATCAATCTGTTTTTACCAATGCGGCTATCTGGAAAACAGCTGTGATCATTTGTGTGGTTGCTTCACTGGAAACGTTATTAAGCATTGAGGCGGTTGATAAAATAGATCCCTACAACCGCATTACACCGCAAAACCGTGAATTGGTAGCCCAGGGAACGGGCAATTTTATAAGTGGGATACTGGGAGGCTTACCTATTACAGCCGTTATCGTCCGCAGTTCAGCTAATGCAGAAGCAGGAGCAAGAACAAAACTTTCCGGTATATTTCACGGGCTATGGCTTTTTGTATTTGCTTTCTTTGCCGCCTTCCTGCTTAACCTGATCCCTTATTGTGTGCTGGCGGTAATCCTGGTACGCACCGGTTACAATCTTGCCAAACCAAAAATGATCCGCTCGGTGTATAAACTGGGAAGGGAACAGTTCATGCCATTCATAGTAACAGTCCTGGCCATTTTATTTACCGATCTTTTGATCGGTGTTGGTATCGGCGTGGCTTACTCTGCATATTTTATTTTTAAAAACACTTACAAGGCAGGTTTTACACTCCAAACGAGGAATGAAGGTCATTCCCGTCATTATTCTTTCCGACTGGCCATCAACGTTAGTTTTATTAATAAGAAAAAACTGAAGGATGAACTGGAAAAGATACCTGACTATTCAATTGTAGATATTGACGGCACCCATAGTGTGTATATTGATTATGATGTAATAGAAGTGATCAACGAATTCAAGGTAAAAGCACATCATAAGCATATCGAATTACATTTGAAAGGTATTCCTGATGTCGAAACTATCGGGGCTCATTAATAAATAAAAGTAAAATGACCATTGCTTCTTTCCCCTTCGAAACATCCGACTGGTCCTCAATCCCCAAAGAAGAACACAAAGGAGAAACAGGTGTTGCTTACTGGCAGGTAAAAATGATGAATGATATACGTGTCAGGAAAGTTGAATATTCCCCGGACTATAAGTCCGATCATTGGTGTAAAAAAGGACATGTATTGCACTGCATGGAAGGTGAAATGGAAACAGAACTGGAAGATGGCCGTGTCCTGAAATTGTCCGCCGGCACTACCTATTTTGTCGGGGACAATAATGAAGCACACCGGAGTTCAACCATTACCGGTTGTAAATTGTTTATTGTTGATTAAGCAGCGGGGATATAAACCATTTACTGCTTACTTTGTTATACTTACTGAGCTATGAAGCGTAAAGAATTTTTAACAATTTTAACAGGAGTAACAGCTATGAGCGGTTTAGGAGCATTCAAAAAATTTACAGATGGCCTTAATGAACAGGATGAAAAAATGCCCGTGCTTTTTATCGGGCATGGTTCACCGATGAATGGCATTGAGAACAACGAATTCAGCCTGCAATGGGAAAAGATGGGAAAAGAACTGCAACCACCCAAAGCTGTTCTGGTCGTCTCTGCTCACTGGCTTACCAATGGCACACATATTACGGCCATGGAGCATCCAAAAACCATTCATGATTTTGGTGGCTTCCCGCAGGAGTTGTTTGAGGTACAATACCCTGCTCCCGGCGATGCGCAACTGGCCAATGAAACAAAAGAACTGATCCGTTCAACCAATGTAGGGCTTAACCATGACTGGGGCCTTGATCACGGCGCATGGAGCGTGGTGAGAAGAATGTATCCCGATGCAACCATCCCCGTTTTGCAATTAAGCATTGATTACAGTAAACCGGCATCATACCATTATAACCTGGCAAAGGAGTTGGCAGCGCTGCGAAAAAAAGGTGTGCTGATCATCGGTAGTGGCAATATGGTTCATAATCTCCGTATGGTAGCCTGGGATAAATTCAATGAACCCAATTACGGGTATGACTGGGCTATTGAAATGCACGAGTTATTTAAAAAGAAGATCACGGATGGCGATCACCCGGCGCTGATGAATTACGAGACATTAAGCAAATCAGCAAAACTGGCCATACCAACGCCTGACCACTATTACCCGCTGATGTACACATTAGGTTTGCAGGAAAAAAATGAAGAACCTGTTTTCTTTAATGACAAGCTTGTAGCCGGCTCCCTTAATATGACGTCGGTGAAATTCGGATAGCATTCTTCTGCCATGTGGGCAAATACGATTATTCAAAACAAAGTGCTTCTTCGCCATCCAGGCAAGTTACTTTTCATCAGTGTTGTTTTCTTTTACCTGTTCCGTCAATTATCCTCTCATCAAAGTGGTGTGTTACTTCTTCAGGGTGTTCGAGTTTATGAGTAGTTCCCTTTTTCTTGATTATTCTCCAGATCTGTACCAAAGCGGTAATGGCAAATATGCCTCCGATCACCCAGTTGAGTATATGCTGGTTGTTATTGATCTGGCTGGCAATAAGGAGCCCCCCAAAAATAAAAACACAGTTACCAATAAACGTTCCTAAGCCGATCCCTATTATATAAGCGTTGTAATGATCCGGTCGCGGTAATAATATCTTTTTAGTGAACAACACCGTACTCCAGCCAAACCAGAAAGGGATCTGCACCGGGTTAATAGCACACATCGCTGCTCCGAATAAGAACCGGTTCATGGCAGGAAGACTATCCCTTTTGGAACCACCAACGGTAGGATGTAAGGCAGCATAAAAACTGGCGATTGCCAGTGCAATAACAATTGCCAGGGTAAGCCATTCCAATATTTTAAACAATTTTTCCTGCTTACGTACCCAATCCATTGCCACCAGGGATAACCTTACGTATATGATCTCTACCAATAATGATCCGAATGAAAAAAGCATGGCCGCCATGACCGTTTCCTCGATCGATATCTTCATGGCCAGGATATTCAATGTGCCCAGGGGTAATGACCCGAGGAAACTGACAAGCATGCCTGTAAAAAAAATCTTTCTCAAATGCAGCATGTGGCGAAAATACGAAAGCCCCTCCAAACCTCCCCTGAAGGGGAGGCTTCAATCAAACTTCTCGAGGAGTTTAAAATGCTTTTCCGCATCACGCAGAAAATTCAGCCCTTTCCTGAATGACCAGTAAGGTGTGCCATTCTTGTGATTGTACCGGCTGATCCTGTATAATGCTTTCCAGTGCTGTAATAATATACCGTAGGCCTTCCAGATACTCATATTGCAATCATAAATATGATTAGGCTCAGCACCGGATCCGTTGAACTCGAGAATGAGAAAATTCTTCCCCTGCTTCAGCTCTTCAATGGAATTTGTTTTAATATCATAACGGCCGTAAAAGAATTTGCCGTTGTAATGACTCAGTTCATCAAATACCTTATGCAGGTTCTCATCAATTTCCTTATACAGGTTGGTAAAATGCGCCCCGCGGTTGTGATTACCCGCATAGGATAAATAAAAGATCTCACCGGCCGGGATCACCCGGTCAAAACGATGTCCGTGGCGATGTTCCATTTCTTCCATCCTGAATTTAGCCCGGGGATGCTTTTCAACAAGCTGCTTTAATGTTAATATTCCATCACCCACTACATGCAGCAGCTCTTTATGGATAAACCCGCTTACAATTCCCTTTTGATCGGTGGGGTAACGGTAATAAAAAACACTCACTTCAACCGGCAATTCAACCAGATCCTGTACAATATATTCAACAGGTATCCTTTCATGGTATTTATGCAATTGTTCTTCGCTGTCTATTTTCCGGAAAAGGATCCCTTTCATCCCGATATCCGGTTTTACAATAAAAGGATAAGTAAACCCTGCCTCTGCGATCCTGCTTTTTACCTCTTCGAAAGGCAGGTCGTGCATAATATATATAGTGCTGGGAACAAGATGCCGCGGTAACTGGTCATACATTTCCTTTTTACCTTCGCCATGAAAACCACCAAATGCAATAGTCGGATTAGATGAGCTGAAAAACCATAAGGACCAGCTTCGCAAACAATACCAGAACCATACCGGGCTGATGGGGAAATACAGAACATAAAAATTCCACAGTTCCCAATTAGTCAGTTTTTGAAAAAATTTTTTCATCGTGATCTATGGTGACAAAATAAAGGAAAGAATTTCACAATGCGTATGAATTGCCTTTTTAGTTTAGATTTGAAATAAATTTAATTGCATGAATGTTCCGACCGTTGCTGAATTATTTGCCGGGGGAAAAAGTCCTGAAGTATTGTTCTGGGTAGGCTGCGCAGGCAGTTTCGATCAGCGTGCACAAAAGATCACCAAAGCATTTGTAACAATTCTGAATAAGGTCGGCACCAGCTATGCGATACTGGGAAAAGAAGAAATGTGCACGGGTGATCCTGTTCGCCGGGCCGGAAATGAATTTATGTTCCAGATGATGGCTTACCAGAATATACAGGTGCTGAACAATTATGGTATTAAAAAAATAGTTACGGCTTGTCCTCATTGTTTCAATACTCTGAAAAATGAATACCCGGAACTGGGAGGAAACTATGAGGTCATCCATCACACCAGTTTCCTGCAGCAACTGATCAATGAAGGGAAAATAAAAATGAAAGAAGGCGGAACATTTAAGGGCAAACGCATTACTTACCATGACAGCTGCTACCTGGGCCGTGCCAATGAAATATATGAAGCACCGCGAAAAGTGCTGGAAGCACTCGATGCAGAACTGGTAGAGATGAAGCGCTGCCGGAGTAACGGTTTATGTTGTGGTGCCGGCGGTGCGCAAATGTTCAAAGAAGAAGAAAAAGGAACAACACGCATCAATAGTGACCGCAGTGCCGAAGCTATAGGTACCGGGGCACAGGTGATCGCCTCCGCCTGCCCGTTCTGCAATACGATGATGACCGACGGCGTAAAGCTGGCAGAAAAAGAAGACAGCGTAAAAGTGATGGATATAGCAGAACTGATCGCACAATCAATGGAATAAATAGCGGGTGCTACCTTCCTTCTCTTATCCTTTCCTGCAATTCTATAGCTTCTCTCAATTTTCCTTTTGGCACCAATATATATATGTCATTCGTATTATGCAGCCGGCTGGATAAATTCTCATAGGTGATCTCCAGGACATTCATTTTACCGGCTTCACGTATGCTGATCCGTCTTAATTCATGGTCACCATCATGAAAAACTTCATGTACATCATTTATCCTGACTTCCTTTTTTGTTATAATGATATCAGGTGTTTTTGAACTTTTACCCGGCCAAAGCAGGTAGAGGGTATAACGAAACACCCCTTCCCTCCTCTTTTTCCAGCGCATAAAGCGCTTCCACTCATCACGGGAGTAGTTCCAGTGAATCAAAGCATCAGTTTTGTCTTGTTTGGGGCCGTTCATCAGGCAATCATTTTTTCTGCCGTAATTTAGCGGTATGAACCTGGAATATAAATACCTTCTAGACGGTAGTTTTCATGCTGACTCACGGGTGTGGGTTTACCAGTGCAATCGCCTTTTTACCCTGAACGAGGCTCTTGAGACCGAAGATTTATTAAAGGAATTTACCCTTGAATGGAAAAGTCATGGCACACCGGTAAAGGGGGCTGCTTATTTACTCTTTGGCCAGTTTATCATTTTAATGGCAGATGAGTCGGCTTCCGGGGTCAGTGGCTGCAGTACGGATAGTTCGGTAAGGCTGATAAAAGATATTGAGCAACGATTCGGCGTGAATATGTTTGACAGGACAACGCTAGCATTTGTAGTAAAAGACAAAATACAGTTACTGCCGATGTCGCAGTTACCGTATGCGGTGGATAACGGTTTTATCAGCAGCGAGACCCTGTACTTTAATAACCTGGTGCAGACAAAAGAAGAATTAGAAAGCAAATGGATAGTGCCTGTTAAAGACAGCTGGCTGGCAAAAAAAATTCCGGCAACAAAACAGGTTTTGTAAATTGGAACTCCAAAAGAGGAACTAGCTGACCCGATAGCTATCGGGATGGTAGCCCGCCGGCTGGCGGATCCCAAGCTGTAGGTGCTGGTTCGCTTTATAAAAAATTAGCGGAAGTAGCTCATCTGGTAGAGCGACAGCTTCCCAAGCTGTAGGTGGCCGGTTCGAGCCCGGTCTTCCGCTCAATCTCTGCATTCATTTCTTAACCGGTGGTTTAGCCGGTTTTTTCTTTGGAACTTTTGTAAAATTATACCCCAGCGTAAACCTGATATTCTTCGTCCTTGTACTGTTGTAGCTTTCTAAATTAAAATTAGATCCATAAGTGTAAGTCCGGATCTGTTGCGGTGAAAAGATATCTATCAGGTTTGCCGTAACTGTAAGTCTCCTGGCAAAAAATTTTCGTTGTATCCCTGCATTCATACTCCAGTTCCAGCGGGCATAGCCCTGTGGATTGGCAAAACGGTTAAAGGTAAAACTGCCGGTAAAGTTCCATACATCCTTCGGCGCATAGGATGCATTGATATTGGATGTAAACGAGCCGCCGTTGCGGTAGTAATTATAGGTCCTGTCAAATGAGCTGTATTGATTGAATGTATAGCTGGCACTGACGTTAGTCCGCAGTTTTTTAGTAAGGGTCAATCCACCCCAGGCGCTTGCTTCATATTCTTTCCGGCCGCTGATATTTTCCCAGGTGATCTGTGTCTTGCCATCGGGTAAAAGAGTCCTAACCCGGCTGAATATATCGTTTACAATATTATATCCCAATCCTGCGTTGATATAATATTTCGTTTTTGTTCTTCCTGCGACAAGATCAAAGTTATCTGCTGTCGATGCTTCTAATTTGGGGTTCCCAAAACGGATATTGTAGGGATCGGAAAAATCAACCGTAGGGTTCAGTTCGTTGATACCGGGGCGGCGGATACTGCGGCGCCAGGATAGCGTAAGATTCAATTTATCCTGCCAGTTTTTATTGATATTGGCAAAAGGAAGCCATGTCCAATAACTATTCTTTGCTTCCCTGTTTTCCTTAATTAATTCAAACCAGATATCCGTCTGCTCAACAGCGATCCCTGCTGTAGCGCTGAAGTTGGCAGCGATCACCTGCCTTACAGAAGTACGGAAATTGATCACCGCCTGGTGAAACAGGAAGTCATTGCTCAACTGGTCCACCGGGACAAAAAGGGAATCTGATTTTCTGAAATAACCTGCCTCTGTCTCCACATCACTGTTATTCCTTGTATAGTAAGTGCCAAAAGAAAAAATTGTTTTGAAATTTTTCAGTGGCTTACTGTAATCTGCCCGGATATTGTACCCGTTGCTGTTATTGTAATTGAGCTGCTCCTGGGTTGAGTCAATTCCATTGGGAGTATGATCAGGATAAAAGAATCGCTGGTAATAATCACGGTCGTTGCTGCTGGTGGAAACATTACCGGAAAGAAGTATCCGCAGCTGCTCTCCCGGGGTCTTTGTTTTCAGCAAATAAGAAAGGTTCAATGAACCGTTATAATTATCCCCGTCCGTATTGATCGCTCTTTCACTCAGGCGGTATATATCGCCAAAACGGTTGATATTTGTATACTCTGTAATACTGTTGCTTATATAATCACTGGAGTTATACTGCAGCACAGCGTTAATAGATTGAAACTTATCGAGATCATAATCCACATTCACCCGGAAATTAGGGCGAACGCTTTTATTCATATTTATATTCCGGGTATTGAAAAAGTTAGAGGAGTCAGGATAAATATTATTGCGATAGGAATAACCAATGCCTTCAAACCGGCTATAGGCTAATCCCCCGTTGATAGCTACAGCCACCCCTTGCTTACGATAAGTATAGTTTCCATTAATGGATCCCTCTCCTCTTGTTCCCGCAGAGATATTCAAGCGGCCTGTTTTTCCCACCTTCCCTTTTTTAGTAACGATATTTATGACCCCGCCTTGCTCATTGGCATATTGAGGTGGCGGGTTGGTCATCACTTCTATCTTTTCAATAGAACTGCCCGGCATTGACTCCAGCAGGTCCTGCAATTGCTGAAGATTTAGTTCAACAGGTTTATCGTCAATAAGTATTTTCGGCTCCTTACCCCTTACAGTAATTTTCCCGTCAGGATCCTTTGTTACGAGTGGCACATTAGTCAATAATTCACTGGCTGTACTGCCGGCAGCCAATGCAGATTCCCCGGCATTGAAAGTGATATTCCCGTCTTTGGATTGTATCAAAGGTTTTTCAGCATACACAATGAACTCTTCCAGGTTCTCTGAATTCTTTGGGTGCAAAGTCAGATCGTTGAGGTTAAAATCAGATCGTTCAGCTCTGAAATAAATGCTGTCAATGATCAATGGCCGAAGACCAACATAGCTGATCTGTAGCCGGTAATAACCGTAAGATATATTTTGGATGATAAAGCCACCATCCTTATCTGTCAGTGCTGTTTTTACTTGTAAAGAATCAGCCATGGAAATGATGCTGGCTGAAGCGCCTTCCAGTGCTTTCTTTTTTTCATCCATTATATTGCCGGTAAGGGTGCCGTTAGCCGGCTTTTCCTGGGCCAAAGCAGCTATGGTTAAAAATGTGAGGGTTAATAATAAGGAGACAGGCCGTTTCAACATCGGTTTTTAGACGCCCAAAGATACTTTGAACCTGCTGACAGCATAAAAAGTTTTAAAGCTGGCAAGAAGGTCAACCATTTGTAACCCAATGATCCATCTATTGCTGTCATCCTGTCACAATCTTAAAGGTTTTGGGTATATTTGCATCCCCGAATGCCGGGAAAAAATAATGTTGAATGCTTGACTACGTGACAGATAAAGTGCAGGACGAAAAAAGACAGGGCGAAGCATTTGCTCCCTTTACCAGCGATCCCAATCAATACAGGAAGCGTTTCTATATAGAAAGCTATGGCTGCCAGATGAACTTTGCCGACAGCGAAGTGGTGGCCGCTATCCTGAACAAAGAAGGTTTTGGCGCTACCCGTAATGTGGAAGAGGCTGACCTGATCTTTATCAATACCTGTTCTATACGGGAAAAAGCGGAGCAGACCGTTCGCAAACGCCTGACCGAATTCCGGAAACTGAAGGTTCAGAAAAAGGGAATGCTCGTGGGTGTGCTTGGATGCATGGCCGAAAGATTGAAATCAAAATTCTTAGAAGAAGAGAAACTGGTTGATATAGTGGTGGGCCCGGATGCTTACAGAACATTACCCGGGTTAGTGGAAGAAGCAGAAGGCGGTCAAAAAGCAGTGAACGTTTTATTGAGCCGTGAAGAAACCTATGCTGACATTTCCCCGGTTCGTTTGGACAGTAACGGGGTTTCTGCATTTGTCAGCATTATGCGTGGCTGCAATAATATGTGTTCATTTTGCGTAGTGCCTTTTACAAGAGGAAGAGAAAGAAGCCGTGATGCGGATAGCATCATTAACGAATCTAAAGACCTGTTTGCGCAAGGATATAAAGAAGTGACCCTGCTCGGGCAAAATGTAGATAGCTATTACTTTGTTGATGAGAAGAAAAATGAAACGGTAACATTTGCCGGGCTCCTGGAAAAAGTGGCGCTGATCTCTCCCTTGCTGCGTGTTCGTTTCTCTACATCCCATCCAAAAGATATTACCGATGATGTATTGCATACGATGGCAAAACATGAGAATATCTGTAAATACATTCACCTGCCGGTACAGAGTGGTTCATCAAGGGTATTGCAACTGATGAACCGTACCTACACACGGGAATGGTATATGGGTAAAGTGGATCGTATCCGCGAAATAATGCCTGACTGTGGCATCAGTTCAGATATCATTGCGGGTTTTTGTACCGAGGAAGAACAGGACCATAAGGATACATTGGACATCATGGAACACAGCCGGTACGATTTCAGCTATATGTTCTTTTATAGTGAAAGACCCGGGACACTGGCACAAAGAAGATTTAAAGATGATATACCTGAAGAGGTAAAGAAAAGGCGCCTGCAGGAAATCGTGGAAGTACAAAACAGGCTGTCGCTGGAAAGCAATAAAAAAGATATTGGCAAAACGTTTAAAGTGCTGATAGAAGGTGACAGCAAAAAAAACGAAACTGAGTGGAAAGGAAGGAACAGCCAGAATAAAGTGATCGTTTTCCCCAAAGAAAATTATGAACTAAAAAAAGGGGATTATGTTATGGTAAAAGTAACAGGCTGTACGCAGGCCACATTATTGGGAACCCTTGTCCCCTAAAGAGAAACCCGGACCGGGTAAACTGATAAAACCTGTACTTCTCTTAAACTAGTAATTAAGTGAATTATATCTATCAACATAAATTATTAACTGCAACCTTGTGTGAACTTCAATTCATAAGGGTTGTTTAAATCAAAGTTCCCCTTTAGGGGACAGGGGTATGGACATTCAAAGTATAAAAAACAGGTTCGGCATCATTGGCAACTCTCCTGCCCTCAACTATGCGTTGCAGGTGGCAGTGCAGGTAGCGGCTACAGACCTTACTGTATTGATCATGGGCGAAAGTGGCGTGGGTAAAGAAGCATTTTCCCTGATCATTCACTCCTTATCGAACAGGAAGCATAATCCTTTTATCGCCGTTAACTGTGGCGCTATACCGGAAGGAACGATCGACTCAGAACTATTCGGCCACGAGAAAGGATCATTCACCGGCGCTGTTGATTCCAGAAAGGGATATTTTGAAACGGTGAATGGCGGCACGATCTTCTTAGATGAGATCGGTGAATTGCCATTAGGCACACAAGCCCGTTTGCTGCGTGTACTGGAAGCCGGTGAATATATACGTGTAGGTTCTTCCAAAGTGCAGAAAACAGATGTAAGGGTGATAGCTGCTACCAATAAGGATCTTTTGCAATTAGTGCAGCAAGGCAAGTTCCGTGAAGACCTTTATTATCGTTTAAACACGGTGCCTATCCGTGTGCCCGCATTACATGACCGCAAAGAAGATATTCATATTCTCTTCCGCAAGTTTGCAGCAGACTTTGCCGATAAATATAAGACCGCTTCCGTACAACTGGATGATGAAGCAAAACAACTGTTAATTAACTACCCCTGGCCCGGCAATGTCCGGGAATTGAAGAATATTGCAGACCAGATATCAGTTCTTTCACAGGATAAACAAATAACGGCCAAACAGCTCAGTAAATTCTTACAGCCTTATTCAAGTAATCGTTTACCCATACTGGCACATACCAATGGTACGGGACAGGATTTTGCCAATGAAAGAGAAATACTTTACAAACTTTTCTTTGACATGAAGAAAGATGTAACAGAGTTGAAAAGAATGTTCCTGGAAGTATTGCAAAATCCGAATACAGCTGCGCAAAACCAGGCTTTTCTCAATGAGCTGAAGGAATTGAAGGGCCATGATAATATTACCATGCAGCCTGTCGTGGTGCAACATCAACCGGCACAATCGATGCAGCCCGTCCTGATGAATAACGACATTCATGATCACGTGGAAGTAGAGGAAAGCCTGAACATCATGGATAAGGAAAAAGAGCTGATCATAAAAGCACTAAAGAAACATAAAGGCAAAAGAAAGGATGCAGCTCTTGACCTAGGCATCAGCGAAAGAACGTTGTACAGGAAATTAAAAGAATACGATATAGAAGAATAATTGCCTCCTCCCGACCTCCTCCAAAAGAGGAGGCCACCAGGGCACAGCCCACGTTTTTTGAAGACACCTAATAGAATTAATAATGTCCGTCTTAAAGAAAATATCGATCCTTGTTTTACCAATAATACTGGTAATGGCTGCTGTCACCAACAACAGTTGCAATATTTACAAATTCAATGAGGCCACTGTTCCTGATTCTATTAAAATTGTAAAGGTTACTTATTTTGAGAACAGGGCCACCTATATTAACCCGCAACTGAGCCCGCAACTGACAGATAAACTTCGTCAGAAGATCGTAAGCCAGACCCGGTTGAAACAAACCAGCGGGGACAATGCTGATTGGGAGATCGGGGGAACTATTACCGAGTACGCTTTCAGCACGGCAGGTATCTCAAACCAGCAAACTTCAACCAACAGGATAAATGTATCCGTACATATCATCCTAAATAAGATAAAGGATGGTACCGTGGAAGAGTATGATGTAAGCCGAAATTTTGACTTCCCTGCTTCCCAAAGCCTGCAACAGGCTGAATCCAATTTGCTCACGGAAATGGTCCGCGGCATAACGGACGATATTTTCAACCGGATTTTTTCCAATTGGTAATATTGTATTGTCTCAAAAACGGAGTAACTCCACGCATTTTTATGTTGTATTCCTTTAAATTGCAGCCATGAATCCTGCAGTTGATCAACTGGCCATATCCATTTTTAAGAAACCGCTGAACGAATGCAGTGCTGATGAGCTTCGGCAAATGGCACACCAATATCCCTGGTTTGCCCCGGTGCAATTGTTATATGCAAAAAAACTCCAGGCCGGTAACCCGACCTTATATGAAGCCCAGGTTCAAAAAACCTCGTTGTATTTTCAAAACCGCTTATGGTTGCATCATTTGTTGAACGATAATGGCTCAACGGAAATAGTTACACATACCCAGGCGCCAGCAGCAGAGAGAGAAATGAAAGAAAAGGTGGATGAAATTATTGAGGCTCCAATGCCTGAACCCATGCTGAATGAACCTATCGTGGCTGAAACGGAAGTTGAACCATCTAATGAGCCTGAAACAATAATTGAAACTGTTAACGAGGATACCCCGGTTCAAACGGAGACCGAACCTTCGGGCGAAATACCTGGTTTTAAGTTTGTGCCGGCAAAGGCTATGCATGCACCATTGACATTTGAGCCTTACCATACCATCGACTACTTTGCATCCCAGGGAATAAAATTCAAAGAAGAAGAGAAACCAAAAGACCAGTTTGGACAGCAATTAAAAAGTTTTACAGAATGG
>DATDIX010000052.1:0-3094 GCA_036520835.1 Chitinophagaceae bacterium
GCTATCAAAAGCGCAAAGCTTACTGTCAAATATGATTTTGTTACCTTATTGATCGGTGTCAATAACCAGTACCGGGGAAGACCAGTGGAAGAATATGCCCCGGAGTTTGAATCGTTGCTGAAACAGGCTATTCAGTTTGCCGGTGATGACGCCAGTCATGTGATCGTTCTGTCCATTCCTGACTGGGGCATCACTCCTTTTGCTGAAGGAAGGAACAGGCAGCAGATCGCTACCGAAATTGATGAATACAACTCCGCTAATGAATCAATAGCCGCGAAACATAATATACCATATATAAGTATCACCAACAGTACCCGTGAGGCGCAAAAAGATCCGTCACTCCTGGCTTCAGATGGGCTGCATCCTTCCGGGAAAGAATATGCAAGATGGGCAAAACAAGTGGCTGCGATCATTGAAAGCAAATTATAGCGCAGCAGAAATTTCTTTTCACTTTATTAATATTATTTACTGGCCGTGAATTAACTGCTTAAAACCCTTAGTAGATAAGCGTTTGGGACGATGAAGAGCCCCGCCGTTGGCGGGGAGGGACGATGTTCTGAAGTTGGTTTCCAGAAAAAATTATTATTCTTGTTCTATTTTGCAGCCGGATAAACGGTTTGTATTGCAAAATTAAGGAGTGAATATGGCGAAAAACCTACTGATAGTCGAGAGCCCTGCGAAAGCGAAAACGATCGAAAAGATACTTGGCAAAGATTTCCAGGTGAAGAGTTGTTTTGGCCATATCCGTGACCTCGAAAAGGCCGGAATGGGTATTGATGTCGAGAATAAATTCAAGCCCCGATATATAGTCCCTGCAGACAAAGAGAAGGTCGTTAATGATCTGAAGAAACTCTCTAAGAACAGCGAGGTGTGGCTGGCAACGGATGAGGACCGTGAAGGGGAAGCCATCAGCTGGCACCTGTGCGAGGTGCTCGGTCTTGACCCAAAAACAACCAAGCGTATCGTTTTCCACGAGATCACCAAACCTGCTATTCAGGCCGCTGTTCAGAATCCGCGGACATTAGATATGAACCTGGTGATGGCGCAGCAGGCAAGACGAATACTGGACCGGATTGTCGGGTTTGAATTAAGCCCGGTACTCTGGCGCAAGATGAGCATGCGCAATAACCTGAGTGCAGGTCGTGTGCAGAGTGTGGCGGTAAGGCTGATCGCTGAAAGAGAAAGAGAGATCAATGCTTTTGTACCAACCAGTACATTTAAGATCGAGGCATTATTTACTGCAAAAGATATTTCAGAGAAGAACGTCACTTTTGCTGCCGAAGGCAAAAAACAATCAGCCGCCGAGGATGCAGAAACTTTTTTGAAAAGCTGTGTCGGCGCTGATTATAAAGTAGCAGATATACAGGTAAAACCGGGCAAGCGTTCTCCAGCTCCCCCATTCACAACATCAACCTTGCAACAGGAAGCTTCACGAAAATTGGGTTATGGTGTTTCAAGGACCATGCTGATAGCGCAGAAGCTGTATGAGAACGGTTACATTACTTATATGCGTACGGATAGTGTGAACCTGAGCAATACAGCGCTTGGTGATATTACCAATACCGTAAAAAGTATGTATGGGGAAGAATATCACCAGTTCCGGAAGTATAAGAACAAGAATGAAAGTGCGCAGGAGGCACACGAAGCGATCCGGCCTACCTATATGAGTAATGCCAGCATTGATGAACCGGATTGGCAGAGGTTATATGAACTAATATGGAAGAGAACCATGGCCTGCCAGATGTCTGATGCGGAATTAGAGAAAACCATTGCAAAAATTTCTATTTCAACCAATAGTGATGAATTAACTGCTTCAGGTGAAGTGTTGAAATTCGACGGATTTCTGAAAGTATATCGTGAAGACAGGGATGACGATGATGTAAAGGAAGAAGAAGCGCAGGAAGGCATGTTGCCTCCATTAGCTGTTGGTCAGCAATTGCCGCTGACAACCATGAAAGCGACCGAAAGATTCAGCCGTCCGCTCCCCCGCTATACGGAAGCATCGCTGGTGAAAAAACTGGAAGAATTGGGGATCGGTCGTCCTTCCACCTATGCCCCTACCATTTCTACCATATTAAAACGGGGCTATGTAGAGAAAAGAGATAAGGATGGAGTGAAAAGGGATTTCCGGGTGTTGTTACTGAAGGATGATACTATAAATAAGGTAACAGAACAGGAAAATACCGGGGCAGAAAAATCAAAACTGTTTCCTTCTGATCTTGGGTTGGTGGTCACGGATTTTTTGAAACAATACTTTGATGACATCATGGATTATACGTTCACGGCACGTATAGAGGAAGAGTTTGACGAAGTGGCGGAAGGAAAGATGAAGTGGTACCGGATGATAGATGATTTTTACAGCCCTTTTAAAAAGGATGTAGAGAAAACGATAGAAACTGCTGAACGGATAAAAGGTGAAAGAGAATTGGGTGTTGACCCGGAAAGCGGCAAGCCGGTTGTTGCCAGGATGGGCCGCTATGGACCGATGGTGCAGATAGGCGGTGTAGGCGATGAAGAGAAGCCCCGCTTTGCCAAATTGCAGCCCGGACAAAGTATTGAGACCATATCGTATGAAGAAGCGATGGAACTATTCAGCCTGCAGGGAACTTTTGGCCAGTATGAAGGTAAAGATGTATCAACCAATGTGGGACGTTTCGGCCCTTATGTGAAATGGGGGGAAGAGTATATTTCCATTCCCAAAGGAACAGATCTCAGCACCGTTGATATAGATAAAGCGATACAACTGATCGAAGAGAAGAAAAAGGCGGATGCTCCTATTGCCACATATGCTGATAAACCAGTAACAAAAGGCAAGGGACGTTTCGGGCCATATATCAAATGGGATGGGATGTTCATCAATGTGCCGCGGCGGTATAATTTTGATGCTTTGTCCAATGCTGATATCAATGAACTGATCGAGGCAAAGATCGCCAAGGAAGCCAATCGTTTTATACAAAGGTGGCCTGATGAAAAAATATCTATAGAGAATGCCCGTTGGGGACCCATTGTAAAATTCGGCAAGAAGATCATCAAACTGCCTAAGAAAGCCGATGATACAAAATACACGGCCGATGACCTGAAAGATCTTTCATTA
>DATDIX010000053.1:0-7335 GCA_036520835.1 Chitinophagaceae bacterium
GAAGAAAGTGTGAAGAAGCTTTTGAAGGAATGATCAGCATTTTATCATGAAACAATTATTATTTTTTATCAGCTGGCTTTTTGTCTTTGCAGCAAAGGGCCAGGAATTATATGTATTTACTGAGCCTGCCTCCAATATGCCGGCTAAGTCCATCAGTGTAAAACTCACTGGTATGTTCATGGGACCGCAGGAATGGAACGACCGGCCCATGCAGCGATATATGCCGGAAGTAATGTTTGGAATAAATAAGAACTGGATGCTGCATGCCGGAACGACCTTTGGGAATATGCATACCAGCAATTTTGCATGGGAATCTGTTTACACCTATGTTAAATACCGGTTTCTTTCAAATGATGATATCCATTCACATTTCCGCATGGCAGCTTTTGCCGACGCATCTTATACCCGGGCACCTTTTCATAATGATGAAATAACCCTGCAGGGCGATAAAAGCGGTGTACAGGTTGGAGTAATTGCTACGCAGTTGTGGCATAAACTGGCTGTGTCTGCTACGATCAGCCATACGCAGGTGTTGGATAAGTCAAGGGGAGATAAGAATACTATTTACATTCCTTCCCGGGTTTACCAGGCTATGAACTACTCATTATCCGCAGGCTTGCTGCTATTGCCAAAGGAATACACCGATTATAAGCAGACCAACCTGAACATTTACACTGAAGTATTGGCCCAGCAGTCATTAGATCATGACCGGAAAGTTTATTATGTTGACCTGGCTCCGGCTATCCAACTGATCTTCAACAGCAACACCAAACTTAATCTCGGTTACCGCTTTCAACTGGGCGGCGATATGCAGCGAATGGCTAAAACGAGCTGGTTGATCAGCCTGGAAAGGACCTTTCTGAATGCCTTAAAGTAATTTTCTCTTTATTACAGGGCAGCTTTGAGAAAGGCTGCTCTTTTTTTGGCCGTACCCCTTCCTATTATTACATTTGTCTAAATAAATTTTTAGACAAGACTAAAAATATGTTTCAATCAACCAAAAAAATAAGGATACTGGTGTTACTGTTTGCAGTTGTTATTACCGCTGTTGCCTGCCAGAAACTTCTGCCTGCTGCCCCGCCTGATGATGAACTGCTGGACGGACCGGTAGCAGGATTGACTCCTGAACAGGGCGCTATCTTTCTCCGGGGCGATATAGCTTTTAACGATGAAGTGTTTACAAAGGAAACAGGACTCGGGCCATTGTTTGTCGCCACATCTTGCGGCAGTTGCCATGCCGGTGATGGCAAGGGCCACCCATTTACAACACTGACCCGCTTTGGGCAAAGCGATACTACCAACGGGAATATGTTCCTGCATCTTGGCGGTCCACAATTACAACATCGTGCTATTCCGGGTTTTTATCCTGAGCAAATACCGGCCGGAGCTACTTCTTCAAAATTTACTCCGCCTGCTAATACCGGTCTTGGTTTCATAGATGCTGTACCCGACGCGGCTATTCTTGCCATGGCTGATCCCAATGATACAAATGCGGATGGGATATCCGGAAGACCTAACCTTGTCGTTCCTCATAGTTATTCAGCCCTGCGGCCAAACAGTGTTCCGGTAAATGGCAAATACATTGGGCGCTTTGGAAAAAAAGGAGCTACTTATGACCTGCTGCAACAAACGGCTACTGCCTACAACCAAGATATCGGGATCACTACTTCTTACGAAGCTTTTGACACCTATACCGGCCAACCGATAGACCCGGAAGTAAGCAACCAGACAGTGCTGGATGTGGTTTTTTATCTTCAAACATTAAAAGCGCCTGTTCAACGAACACCCAATGATGCTGATGTGGTGGCCGGCAAACAAATTTTTGCCAATATTAATTGCAATAAATGTCATGTACCGCAATTAACAACCGGTATTTCACCTATTGTGCCGCTGTCAAACAAAGCAATTTTTCCCTATACCGATCTGCTCCTGCATGATATGGGCAATGGGCTGAACGACGGATATACCGAAGGAACAGCTTTGCCGCAGGAATGGAGAACACCGCCATTGTGGGGATTGGGTCTGTCTAAAAATTCCCAGGGCGGGCAATATTTTTTATTGCATGATGGAAGAGCAAAGAGCATTCAACAGGCCATTGAACTGCATGGCGGGGAAGCCACCAATAGCAAAAACCAGTTCGTGCAATTAACCGAAGCAGACAAACAAAAACTGATCAAATTTTTAGAAAGCCTGTAGCATGGATAGGAATGAGTTTATTAAGCAATGCGGCTTTGCCTGCCTGGGTGCCATCGGTATTTCAACGATAGTACAAAGCTGTTCACCTGCCACACATTTGAATGCTTTTATTGCTGATAACAGGTTGGTGATCCCATTATCGGCATTTGAATTAAAGAAAAGGTCTGCGGACCAGTCCTACAGGAGGTATATCGTTGCCCGGAATGAACAGCTGAATTACCCGCTGGTAGTTTACCGGGATAATGAAAATGATTACACTGCTTTGCTTTTGCGATGCAGTCACCAGTACAATGAGCTTAATGTAAACGGGGAATTGCTTAGCTGTCCTGCGCATGGCAGTGAGTTTGATACAAGGGGAAACGTAGTAAACGGCCCCGCCAATGAAAAGCTACGTTCATTCAGCATAACAAAAGACGGCCAAAATCTTTACATACAACTGGCATGAAGAAACAAGTACTCATAGTATTTACTTTATTAATTAGCGCTGTTGCCTTTTCACAGCGGGATTCCTCTTTGTTTAAAAGAGTATTGCCGGATACAGGCAAGACAGTCATGAATATGGATGCCATTTACAACCGTCCCTTGCTGCAGGTGGGCAGGTTGCCGGCTACATTGGGTGGTTATGTGGAAGCCAATACTGCTTATTTCAGCGAAGATGGGATCAGCGAAGGGTTATCGTTTCAATTGCCCCGGCTTACTTTATTTGTAAGTGCTACTATAACACAACGGATCAAATTTCTCACGGAGATAGAACTGGAAGAAGGAGGGAAGGAGATCAATATTGAATTTGCTTCAGTCGATGTCGAGTTTCATCCCCTTATGAATTTCAGGGGCGGGATCATCATGAACCCTATCGGCTCATTTAATCAAAATCATGACGGGCCTAAATGGGAATTTATAAGCCGGCCTATATCATCCACTACAATAATACCTTCTACTTTCAGTAACGTTGGGTTTGGATTGTTTGGAAAAAATGCGAAACGGCAATGGGTTTGGGGATACGAAGCTTACCTCACCAATGGATTTGATGACCGGATCATTAATAACAGTGAGAACCGCACATGGTTTCCTGCGACCAAAGAAAACCCTGAACGTTTTGAAGAAAGCTTTAATGGTATCCCGCTGGTGACATTAAAGACAGCGATCCGTCATCGTAAGATCGGTGAATTGGGAATTTCCTGGATGGGCGGCGTGTATAATAAATTCAAAGAAGATGGAATTGACCTGGATACAAAACGAAGGGTTGATTTTGTGGCGCTTGATTTCAATACTGTTTTACCAAAGGTCAACACTTATATCAACGGAGAATGGGTTTGGGCAACGGTGGATGTGCCGTCAACCTATACACAGCAATTCGGCAATAAACAAAGAGGCGGGTTTATTGATATAGTTCAGCCTATCATTAAAAAACGAATGCTCGGATGGGATGATGCTACACTTAATTTAGCTGTCCGGGGTGAATATGCTGATTATAATGTTGGAAAATTCAATGATACCGGCGGCAATATTTTTGACCAGGTAACGGCGATTGTTCCGGCCATCAGTTTCCGGCCATCTTCCCTGACAGTTTTCAGGTTTAATTACCGCTATGAATGGAGACAGGATATACTTGGCAACCCCGCCAGCAAAACTGCAGGGTTCCAGTTAGGGCTATCTACTTATTTTTAATTCAGCTTTAAAAGGCTTTGGAACCCCGTTAACATTTTACTTGTTAAAAGAATACTTTTTTTGCGGTTAAACCGTTTATTTTGCAGCAATGAAATTTGTCGCATTCATAATGGCGTTCCTGGTGCTGGCCCTGCCTGTATTGCCCTGTGCCGATGATGGAGCTGATGCGGATAAATCAAAAACAGGAATCGTAAAGCAAAATACTCACCAGGAAGAACAGGAACATGATGATGCTTGTTCCCCGTTTTGTCATTGCACCTGCTGTGCCGGGTTTTCTATCAACCATCTTTTTGATGCTGTTTCTTCTTTAGTGATCATTGACAACAAATCATACACTTCTTATTTACCGGACAACCTGATCGCATATTCGCCCCCGGTATGGCAGCCGCCCCAGTTAAAAGTATAGTTCATTCTTCACAATGCCCGTAAATACGGGTGGCTATTGCATTTATTTCATAAAACAAAGTCCGTAAAAGATGAAAGTACTTATAGGTGCTGCATTATTATTTAATGTTGTGTTCAGTCATGCACAACAAAGCTTAAAAGTAAAAGTAACGGGAGGAGAAGATAAGGCTCCGGTTGCCGCCAGTATAGTAATAAAGGAAACGGGCAAGGGAGTGACTGCTGATTCGCTGGGGATGGCTGTTCTCATTTTTTCTGCAAATGGCAACTATACATTGGTTATTTCTGCCGTTGGTTACGAAGAAAGTAGTCATAAGATCACGATCCCTTATGCTGCTGAAATATTCGAAGTTGAACTGGAAGGAGGAGAAGAGGAGCTCGAAGAAATAATCATACAGTCAACCCGCACCAGCCGTACAATAATGAACGTGCCAACAAGGGTGGAAACAATAGAACTGGAAGAAATCGATGAGAAGAATAATATGCGCCCTGCCAATGTAGCTATGTTGCTGCATGAAAGCACCGGCATACAGGTACAGCAGACTTCAGCCACTTCTGCCAATTCCAGTATCCGCATACAGGGGCTGGATGGACGTTATACGCAATTGCTAAAAGATGGATTTGCCAACTTCGGCAATTTCGCCAGTGGACTGAGTGTGCTGGAAATACCACCGTTGGATCTTAGCCAGGTAGAGATCATCAAAGGTCCGGCTTCACCTTTATTTGGGGGTGGCGCTATTGCGGGTGTCATCAATTTTATTTCTAAAACACCCAGGCTAAAACCGGAGTATAATTTTATCGTTAATTACTCCAATATCGGGCAGGCCAATATCGGGGGTTATGCATCACAGAGAGGAAAGAAAGCCGGTTATACCTTACTGGCGCTTTATAACAGGCAAAAAACCTATGATGTGGACAAGGATGATTTTACAGAAGTACCTAAAACAAATGAGTTCACTATTCATCCAAGGGTTTTTATTTATCCCAATGAACAAACAACTATACAATTCGGCAATAGTTTTACAAAAGGCGACCGTACCGGCGGAGACGTATTTGTAGTAAACGGCAAAAGCGATGCGGCTCACCAGTATTTTGAAGACAATAAAACAGTGCGGAATATCAGTACGGTTGAACTGGACAAACGGATTGGTGAAAAAAAACGATTGGTTGCCAAACAAAGTTTCAGTGTCTTTGACCGCACTATTAATATTCCTGCCTATACATTTGCCGGGATCGGCTATAATGCTTTTACAGATATCTCTTATGTCACCAATGCCGGCCACCATGCCCTGGTGCTGGGTGGAAATTTTGTGTATGATAAATTCGATGAGAAAGACAATAGCAGCGACAACCGGGATAACCTGTCAAAGACAGGCGGCATTTACGGGCAGCATACATGGGATGCATCTGAAAAGATAAAATTGGAAAGCGGGTTGCGTTTGGATATTGCCAACTACAGCAATTCAATTTATTCCAATACGGAATTCTTTTTCCTGCCGAGGATATCATTGCTGGTTAAATATAATTCTGCATTGTCTTCAAGAGTGGGAGCCGGGATCGGTTACAAGACTCCCACGCTTTTTACAGAGAGGACCGAGACGATACAATACCAGGATGTGGAACAACTGAATAATGTAAAATCTGAAAAAAGCTATGGCGGAACTGCGGATATCAATTACCGGGCAATGCTGGCGGAAGAACTGTCATTCAGTATTAATCACATGTTCTTCTATACGATGATCAGCAAACCGCTGGTGCTGGAGACGGATATTTCCGGCAGCAGCAGTTTTGTAAATGTGTCAAAACCTGTTCACAGCGCCGGGTTTGAAACCAATGTAAAATTTATATTCAAAGATCATTTCAAGCTGTTCCTCGGATATACGTTTACAGATGCAAAAGCGAAATACCTTACCGGCAACCAGTTTTTACCATTGGTGCCAAAAAGTAAGTTCAATAGCGCATTGATCTATGAAAAAGAAGGGGTGATCAAATTGGGCCTGGAAGGTTATTTTACCGGGCAGCAATACCTGTCCGACGGAACAAGGACACCCGCATTCGAGGAATTAGGATTTATGGCCGAAAAGATCTTTAAGAAATTCTCTCTGTATATTAATTTTGAGAATTTCACTGATACAAGGCAAAGCAGGTATAAGAATGTGGTGAACGGTTCTCATCTTGACCCGACCTTCGATGAGATATGGACACATACGGAAGGATTTGTTTTTAACGGAGGCATCAAAATAAAACTATAATGTTATTTACCGATCCTTCTGCCGAGCAGGATCTTTAATATACGCTGGTTGGAATTGTCTGTAAGACCGAACAGGAAGCCGCCGTTGATCTCCCACATCGGGTGAATGTAAAGATCTATCATGGGCCCGAGCAGGTGTTCCTGCATGCGGCCGGGCAGTATCTCATTGAATGTTCCGAGACCGCCGTAATATTCAATGCCAATACCATATTTCTGTTTAATGGTGTAAACGGTTTTGAATTGCGGTGCAATACCAACACCTTTATTATTGCCGCTAACGACAAAGTCCATATTCGGGTTAAATGCAAAATACCAGTTACCGGCAGTTTTATCAATGATCGGTCTTATTTCACCCTGCCAGAAGAACGATGAATCTTTATCGGGCCTGAAGAAACCGAATTCAACGGACAGGCTTGCGCCAACAGGCCATTTCCATTCAGTAGGAACAGTAACCCGCGGTCGTATTTGATTACCGAGGTATTGAAAACCGCCGCCCGGTGCGAAACCGGTGAAAGTATAGAACCCGATCTCGAAATTTTTCCCGGCTCCATGGGTGATCTCCAGCGTTTCGTTTGTCCAATGGGCCGATTGAGGATCAGCCAGCAGTTTGCTGCCTTTGAAAGTATAGTTGCTGTGTAATTCGAATATGGTCCACTTATGCTGGATGGTAGGAGAGGCATATACCTGTATCTCGTTATCTGCCTGCGCTGCTGCAATGAAATGCATTAATAACAGGCATGAAAGATGTATGAGGCGTCTCATGTGTTTTGTAAAGTAGGGGTGCAGGATGGGAAAAACAAATTTTTTTCTGTACACCC
>DATDIX010000054.1:0-26054 GCA_036520835.1 Chitinophagaceae bacterium
GCCGGGAAAACCATGAAAGAATATTTGCGGTTTGCCTGCGCTTACTGGCATAGCTTCTGTGGCAGCGGCGCCGATCCTTTCGGGGAACCTACCCATTTATTTGGCTGGAACGAAAAAACTGATGCAGTGGAACGGGCAAAAGATAAAGCCGATGCAGCTTTTGAGTTCATCACCAAGCTGGGTTTGCCTTATTATTGTTTTCATGATGTGGATGCAGTGGATTATGGAAACGATGTAAAAGAAAATGACAGGAGACTGCAGGCCATCACCGCTTACCTGGGTGAAAAGCAAAAGGGAAGCGGGGTAAAATTATTATGGGGCACAGCCAATCTTTTCTCCAACAGGAGATATATGAACGGGGCTTCTACCAATCCTGATTTTCATGTACTGGCTCATGGCGGTGCGCAGGTAAAAGCAGCATTGGATGCCACAATAGCATTGGGCGGGGAGAATTATGTGTTCTGGGGCGGGAGAGAAGGATATATGAGTTTGCTGAACACGAATATGAAAAGGGAAAAAGAGCATTTAGCCAGGTTCCTGCATACGGCAAAAGATTATGCCAGGAAAAATGGTTTTAAAGGAAAGTTCTTTATCGAACCCAAACCCTGTGAGCCATCTAAACATCAGTATGATTACGACAGCGAAACCGTCATTGGTTTTTTAAGACAATATGATCTGCTGAATGATTTCAGTTTGAATATAGAAGTGAACCATGCCACACTGGCCGGGCACACTTTTTCGCATGAATTGCAAATAGCCGCTGATGCAGGCATGCTGGGAAGTATAGATGCTAACCGCGGGGATTACCAGAATGGATGGGACACTGACCAGTTTCCCATTGATGTGTATGAATTAACGGAAGCCATGCTGGTAATACTGGAAGCGGGTGGTTTCAAAGGAGGCGGCATTAACTTCGATGCGAAGATCAGGCGTAATTCAACAGATGCGGAAGACCTGTTCTATGCACATATCGGCGGTATGGATGCATTCGCCCGGGCATTGATCACGGCGGACAGTATTTTACAGAAATCAGATTATAAAAAGACCAGGAAAGAAAGATATGCTTCCTTTGACAGTGGTAAAGGAAAAGATTTTGAATTGGGAAAGCTGTCACTCGAAGACCTGAGAACCTATGCTATTGAAAATGGTGAGCCTGCAGTAAAAAGCGGTAAGCAGGAATATTTGGAGAATATCATCAACCGGTTTATTTAAGACTTATCTATTAATAATCAAAACTGAGCGCTATGCTTACATGGCTAGACTGGGTCATCATCTTATTTTATTTTGCAGTTATTGCAGGTATTTCATGGTGGGCAGTAAAAAAGAAGGATAAAAATTCTGCTGATGATTATTTTTTGGCCGGCCGTCACTTAGGATGGTTTGTTGTCGGCGCTTCCATCTTTGCATCTAATATCGGTTCGGAACATTTGGTCGGACTTGCCGGGTCGGGTGCAACGGATGGGGTTGCATTAGCACACTACGAATTACATGCATGGTGTCTGCTGGTGTTAGGTTGGGTAATGGGACCCTTCTTTATGCGGTCAAAAGTATTTACCATGCCGGAGTTCCTTGAGAAAAGGTTTACTCCGCAGGCAAGAACAGTGCTGTCACTTATTTCATTGTTTGCGTATATCCTTACTAAAATTGCCGTTGGCATTTTTGCAGGGGGTGTTGTATTCAGGGCACTCTTACCGGAAGTAAACATAATGGGCATGGATACATTCTGGATCGGTTCTATCCTGCTTATTATTTTAACCGGTATCTACACTATTATTGGCGGATTAAGAGCAGTTGTTTATACTGAAACACTTCAAACATTTGTAAAAATTATCGGGGCCATTCTTGTAACCTATTATGGACTGGAAGCTTTGGGCGGATGGGATAAATTGAGGGAAATATGCGGCAGTGAAATGTTTAATTTATGGAAACCTGTTGTACCGGATGGGGTGGAAGGAACATGGGAGCCTGTAAAAGAGGCAGGGAGACAAGCATGGTATTTTAATGATAAATATCCATGGCCGGCTATGCTATTATGTGCGCCAATTATTGGATTGTGGTATTGGTGTACTGACCAATATATTGTGCAACGTATTTTAGGGGCAAAGAATGATAAAGAAGCAAGACGCGGTACTATCTTCGCCGGTTTTTTAAAGCTCACTCCTGTTTTTCTTTTTATCATCCCTGGTATGATATGTTTTGCATTAGCAAAAAGTGGGTTAAACCCTGAGATACACAAAGAATTATTTGATGCAAATGGTGAATTGATAAGGGAACGGGCACAGGCAGCATTCCCATTGTTAGTGACACATGTACTTCCTGTTGGTGTAAGAGGTATTGTGGTTGCAGGGCTTCTTGCTGCTTTAATGAGTGCATTGGCAGGCGTATTCAATGCCTCATCTTCATTATTCACTATGGATTTTTACTCAAGGTTCAGACCCAATGCATCCCAGGAAAAATTAGTACGGGTTGGAAGAATAGCAACAGTTGTCATGGTTATTATCGGTTTGCTTTGGATCCCCGTAATACAGGGCGCAAAAGGATTGTATGATTATTTACAGGGCATACAGGCTTACCTGGCACCACCCATATTTGTTGTTTTCTTCTTTGGCGTGTTTATGAAACGACTCAATGGTCCGGGGTGTTTGGCAACGTTAATTACTGGCTTTATAATGGGATTATTCCGCCTGATCGTGGATACACCGGTTAAACTGGGAGGAGCGGCTTATACAGAAGGCTCTTTCCTTTGGGTCGTTAATAATATTTTCTTCCAGTATTACAGCCTGCTTATAACTATTGTATGCATTATTGTATTCCTAGTTGTGAGCTATGCGACGAAGCAACCTGATTATGCCAAGATCTCCGGTCTTACTTTTTCTACATTATCACCACGGGATAGGGAAGAAAACCGTGCATCATGGAATTGGAAAGACGTTATTCTCTCAGTCCTGCTTATTGCGGCGATCATTGCGATTTATATGTATTTTACAGGATGATGATACATGAGTGGTGAATAGTCAATCGTGAGTAGTGAGTGTCTCTTCTGAGAACGGAGGGTCATTCACTACTCACCACTCACTTAATTCATTTACATTTATGGAAAATTGAAAAGAGTTATGTTAATGGAACAAACCATGCGCTGGTTCGGGCCGAATGACCCGGTTAGTTTATCTGATATAAGACAGGCAGGATGTACAGGTGTTGTCACGGCATTACATCATATTGCCGTTGGGGAAATATGGACTACAGATGAGATCAATAAAAGAAAATCATTGGTAGAAGCGGCCGGTATGACCTGGACCGTTATCGAAAGCCTGCCGGTACATGAAGACATTAAAAAACAAACGGGCGGTTATCTTAAGTATATAGAAAATTACAAGCAGAGTTTGCGCAACGTAGCCAAATGCGGGCTGAAAGTGGTGACCTATAACTTCATGCCGATACTCGACTGGATGAGAACAGATCTGTCCTTCACAATGGCGGATGGCAGCAAGGCATTGCGGTTTGAAAAAACAGCTTTTGTGGCATTTGATGTCTTCCTGTTGAAAAGACCCGGTGCGGAAAAAGATTATACTGAAGAAGAGATCACTAAAGCAAAGTTCCGGCTGAAGCTGATGACAGACGAAGAAGAAGAGATATTATACAGGAATGCCTTATTGGGATTGCCGGGAAGCGAAGAACGGTTTACCCCGGAACAGATACTGGCCGCTTTAAAAACGTATGAGCATATTGATGCGGCTAAACTGAAGCAACACCTCTTTTATTTTTTACAACAGGTAGTACCGGTGGCAGAAGAAGTGGGATTAAAAATGGCTATCCATCCTGACGATCCTCCTTTTCCGTTGCTGGGCTTGCCAAGAATAGTAAGCACAGAGAAAGATGCAAAGGAATTAATTGATGCTGCCCCATCACCGGCTATTGGTTTATGTTACTGTACCGGGTCTTTTGGTGTCAGGCAGGATAATGATCTTCCCGGTATGGTAAAGCGACTCGGGAATCATATTCATTTTATTCATTTGCGCAGCACCAAACGTGATGCAGAAGGAAATTTCTTTGAGGCCGATCATTTGGACGGTGATGTAGATATGTATAAAGTGATCAAAGAGATCGTACAGGTAATGAAAAAGAGAAAAGTATCTATTCCTATGCGCCCCGATCATGGCCACCAGATGCTGGATGATCTGCACAAAACAACTTATCCCGGTTATAGCGCTATTGGCAGGTTAAGGGGATTAGCGGAAATAAGGGGATTGGAACTGGGTATATCCCGGAGTTTGAATGAATGATACCTGGAAAATATTTACCTGTTAAATAAAGCGGGTCTTTCAGAATTTTGAAAGACCCGTTTTTACTTTCCCCACGGATATTTTATATATCATTGAATAACGATACCGGCTATAGACGCAATGATTATCCCTGCATCTATAAGTACGCTCAGGAATAATACAGGTATGGTGATCTTTGTGGAAAGTGCAGCAAGGTTTGTTACTAATGTCATTGTCATTGCAGCTATGGTAAATGCCCAGAATACCATGCTGTTCCCCGAAAGCATAACGGCTAATAAGGTAAGCGGCGTAATAAAACAGCCATGACCGGCAAGACCTGCTGCTAACCAGCCAAAGCGGTTCTTTTCCTGGCCTTCGCACCAGCTCATGAAATGGGTCCATACTGAACGGTGACTGGTTGAACGGGCAGGATAGAGTTTGCTGTACGATTGGTGAGTAATAGTGTTCATGCTTTAAATATTTACCGCAAATTTCCGGCAGTAGCCCCGCTCATCTTATGATACAGATTAACAGTTTGCCTGATTTTTATCAGCGCCTGGCCGGCTGATTATAATCATGCCGGGTTTCTTTGCAGATCAGTTTTTCAGGCAGGGCAGGAATATAGATTTGTAAGAAATAACCTGATTAATTTATATAAACGGGCAAACAATATGGTACTGCATATATCAAAGGATCGTACGCTGAAGGAAGTACAGGATGAGTTTACCAATGGGTATCCTTTCCTGCGTATCGAGTTTTACCGGAATTCTGAACCGGGATTTGCGAGGAGGCACCTGAAAAGCTTTATGCCTTTGATAGCAGCGGGGCTAAAACAAAATGGTGAACTGGAGATCTATGACCTGATGACGGTCGGACAATTGGAAAACGCTTTCCGGGAAAAATTTGGTTTGCCTGTCCAGGTTTCACGCAGGTCAGGCACAATATGGCTTGAAACGACTATGACCGATAACTGGACATTAAAACAACAAAACGATCACGGCCGGGAATTGTCCGAACCGGTAAATAAAAATTCAACTGTTAAGGATGATGAAGTTGATTATGACTGAAGGTCAGTATAAAAGGTTGCTTAATTTTTCATGATCGGCGATGGTGATCTTCCCGTCTTTGATCACGATCAGTTTCTCCGCTTTAAAATCACTTAATGTACGGATCAGTGATTCAGTGGCCGTACCTACATACTGGGCAATGTCCTCCCTCGATATTTCGATAGTTGTCTTATCCTTTCCTGTATTGAATTTACTGTGAATATCCACCAGCGCCTTGGCCACCCGTTTACGCAATGAACTGTAGGCAAGGCTGAGCAGGCGTTCTTCTTTGTCCTTTACGTTCTGGGTGATGATGCGGATGAACTTGGCCGCAATGCTTATATCAGTATTGATCATTTGCAGAAAATCTTCGCGGGGTATCTGCATGATCTCGGCTTCTTCGAGTATTTCGGCAGAATCATCATAGTTATGGTCTTCTATCAGCGCAGCATAGCCGAAAAAATCACCATCGCTGAAAAGATCGGTAATATACTCTTTGCCATCGGGGTGTGTTTTAAAAGCCTTCACTTTTCCCTTTACCAGGTAGTAAAGTGACCGGGGCCTCCGGCCTTCCTGGTACAGCAATTGTTTTTTATGGAACATAGCAGTATCGTATTGATCAGCGAGGTTTGTTAAAGCTCCCGAGTCTTTTACATCTTTTATGAACTGGTTGATGCCCTGCGGGGAAGAAGCATATCGGTTGTCAAGTATCTCCATTTTTTTCAGTCGGATCTCGATGGCATTAAGCAGCTCGATATCATCAAAGGGTTTGGTGATATAATCGTCGGCGCCCATTTCCATGCCTTTCCTGAAATCGGCCCGTTCGGTTTTCGCCGTCAGGAAAATAAAAGGGATATTCTGCGTATCCGCATTTTTCCTCACCAGGTGCAAAACGCCGTAGCCATCCAGTTCGGGCATCATGATATCGCAAACAATGAGTTCGGGTTTTTCTTTCAGAGCGATATCAACGCCTTTTTTCCCGTTTTCAGCCGTAAGGGTTTTGTAACCTGCCAGTTCTAATATTTCGGCTGTATTTTCCCTGATATCATCATGATCATCAATAATAAGAACAGATCGTTGTGCCATGGAGAACAGTTTATTGTGTGTAGAATTGTAAAGTAACGAAAACCCGGTCTAAATTAACTAAACCGGCCGACTGATAAAAATCAGTTTAGGCTGTGAACCTGCTCATATTCATCCTTTTCCCCTGTTAATACTTTTGTTTCACTTTATATGTCCTCAAAAGCTATTACCCATCAACAGGTGCAATGTTACCATTGCGGTGAGAATTGTATTTCAGGCAAGATAAGGCTGGAAGAAAAAATATTTTGCTGTGAAGGCTGTAAAATGGTGTACCAGGTTATTAACCAGAACGGTCTTTGTGATTATTACAACCTTAACGACAAGCCCGGTATCAGCCAGCGGATGGCGGCAAGAAAGGACAAGTTTGCTTTTTTGGATGATGCGGCTATACAGGCAAAGCTTGTAAGCTTTCATGATGATAAGCAAACACATGTTACCCTCTACCTGCCGCAGATGCACTGCAGCTCCTGTTTATACTTGTTAGAAAACCTGCACCGGCTCGACGAAGGGATCATTTCTTCTAAAGTAAATTTTACAAGAAAGGAAGTGGATATTGTTTTGCTCAATCAACAAACTTCGCTGCGTAAGGCAGCAGAGCTGCTTACAGCTATTGGCTATGAACCCTATATCAGTCTGAATGATCTTAAAGAAGCAAGGCCTGCGATTGATAAAAGCATGATCTACCAGCTGGGTGTGGCCGGTTTTTGTTTTGGTAATATCATGCTGATGAGTTTCCCGGAGTACCTGGGAGTAGATGCATCAGAAGCTGGTTTGCGAGGTATATTCAGGTGGATGAATTTTGGACTGGCCATACCCGTATTGTTATATTCCGCACTTCCTTTTTATATCTCTTCCTGGAAAAGCCTGAAGCACCAGTTCCTGAATATTGACGCACCGATCGCCCTGGCCATCATTATTACATTTATCCGGAGCGCCTACGAGGTTTTGTCAGGAACAGGCGGCGGGTATTTTGATTCCATGACCGGTATTGTGTTCTTTATGCTGGCAGGCCGTATTCTCCAGGACAAAACCTATCGCCAGCTTTCATTTGAAAGAGATTATACATCCTATTTCCCCATAGCAGTTTCTGTGCTAAAAGAAAGTAAAGAGGTGCCCGTTATTTTACCTGAGATAAAGGCGGGGGATACTTTATTGATACACCATGAGGAGTTGATTCCGGCAGATGGTATCCTTACCAGGGGAAAAGCTTTCATTGATTACAGTTTTGTAACCGGGGAATCAGTGCCGGTACTGAAAGAAGTAGGAGAGATCGTGTATGCCGGGGGTAAGCAAACAGAAGGGAATATCGAGATACTGGTAGTAAAAGAAGTGGCGCAGAGTTACCTGACCAAACTCTGGAACCGGGATGAGTTTAAGCAACAGGAGGAAGCAAAGAGTGTGTCCTTCGTTCATTTGCTGAGCCGGTACTTTACTTATATTGTTTTGACTATTGCTGCTGTCACTGCTGTATACTGGTGGGTCAATGACGTACATAAGCTATGGCCTGCGGTGACGGCAATCTTTATCATTGCCTGCCCCTGTGCTTTATTGCTTTCCAATACATTTACCAATGGTAATATTTTAACAATACTGGGACGTAATCATTTTTATCTCCGTAATGCACAGGTCATCGAAGATATCGCTAATGCCAGCCATATTGTTTTTGATAAGACGGGCACACTTACATCTTCATTGGAGCAGGATATCGTGTATGAAGGCGACCCATTGAGCGGACAACAAGAACGCCGGATAGCAGCGCTGGCGCTTTGTTCCGGTCATCCGTTGAGCAGGGCACTGGTAAAACATCTTGGTGCCCCGGATGATATAGAGATACCGGGTTTCAAAGAAAGAACGGGATATGGGATCGAAGGTTTTGCAGAAGATGACTGGATAAAAATAGGCGCGGAGGAATATGTAACAGGAAATAAAAGTAAAGAAGAGGCTACTGCTGTATATATAAATATTGAAAACAAAGTACAGGGACGTTTCCGTTTCAAAAATCATTACCGCGAATCCATTGATGAACTGGTCAGGAGTTTAAAAAGCGACTACCCTTTTTCCGTCATTTCCGGCGACAACGCAGCAGAGAAAGATAACCTGCAAAAAATACTTGGTGATAAAGCCACCCTGCTGTTCAATCAAAAACCGGAAGATAAACTTGATTATATCCGGTTCTTGCAACAAAAAGGAAAAAGGGTCATGATGATCGGGGATGGGCTGAATGATGCCGGGGCGCTTAAACAAAGTAATGTCGGGATCGCCGTTGCCGAGCAAACCAACAACTTTACACCTGCCAGTGATGCGATCGTTGAAGCAAAACAATTAGCAGGCTTGGCAAAATTCATCCGGTTATGCAGGGCCAATAAAAAGATCATAATGGCGAGTTTCGTATTGTCAATTGTTTATAATATTATAGGCTTGTACTTCGCGGTACAGGGCAACCTTGATCCGCTGATCGCTGCCATCCTGATGCCCAGCAGTTCACTGAGTATTCTGCTACTCACCTTTGGCAGCAGCAGCTTGCTTGCACGGACCATGAAATTATAAGCTTTTCTTTGGATCAACGCTGTCAATACAATAGACCGGGTAAGTGATTATAATCAGCCGGCAGGCTGACTTTGATTATACTCTGCCAAGGCCCCCCCAAATACTTTTGTGTTCAAATTATTACGACAGGAATGAGTGTCATTATCATATTACTTATCGCCAGTATATCCGTAGCCGGTCTTTTCCTGGCCGCTTTTTTATGGGGTGTCAAAACCGGGCAGTTTGAAGATGATTATTCGCCTTCTTCCCGCATATTATTTGATGATAAGCCATCCTCCGCAACCAAACCACAATAATTCTATAAACAATCCAACTCATGCAAGTAGAAAAATTCTATTATGATAACAGGATCGTGAGAGCATTCGGCTATGCTACTATTGTTTTTGGCGTTGTGGGGATGCTCGCCGGTTTATGGGCCGCTATCCAGATCTATTACCCGGAGATCAGCCTGAACCTTGCTGCCACTACTTTTGGCCGCCTTCGTCCTTTGCATACGAATGCGATCATTTTCGCATTTGTAGGTAATGCTTCATTCGCCGGTATTTATTATTCCCTGCAGCGTTTATGCAAGGCGAGGATGTTTAGTGACAAACTCAGCTGGATACATTTCTGGGGATGGCAGGCCATCATTGTTGCTGCAGCTATCACCCTGCTGATGGGTTTTACAACAGGTAAAGAATATGCGGAACTGGAATGGCCCATTGACATTGCTATTACATTGGTTTGGGTGGTTTTTGGTATCAATATGTTTGGTACTATCATTAAAAGAAGGGAGAAACATTTATATGTGGCTATCTGGTTTTATATCGCTACATGGGTTACAGTGGCTATGCTGCATATTGTGAATTCAGTTGAGATACCGGTATCATTTATGAAAAGCTATAGCTGGTATGCCGGTGTGCAGGATGCATTGGTGCAATGGTGGTATGGGCATAATGCAGTGGCTTTCTTCCTGACCACACCCGTTCTTGGATTGATGTATTACTTTCTGCCCAAGGCCGCCAACAGGCCTGTTTATTCATATCGTCTTTCTATCATTCACTTCTGGGCACTGATATTCCTGTATATCTGGGCAGGCCCGCACCATTTATTATATACTGCTTTGCCTGATTGGGCCCAATCACTGGGGGTTGTATTTTCTATCATGCTGATCGCCCCAAGCTGGGGAGGTATGCTGAATGGCTTATTTACACTGAGGGGGGCATGGGACAAGGTTAGGGAAGATCCAGTGTTAAAATTTATGGTGGTAGCCATTACCTGTTATGGTATGGCTACGTTCGAAGGGCCGATGCTGAGTTTGAAAAATGTCAATGCCATATCTCACTTCAGCGACTGGACCATTGCCCATGTTCATATCGGTGGTCTTGGATGGAACGGGTTCCTCGCTTTTGCCATTTTATATTATATGATCCCGAAGATGTGGGGTACTTCTTTGTATTCGAAAAAATTAGCCACCAACCACTTTTGGCTGGGAACGATAGGTATAATTGTTTATGCTGTCCCGATGTACTGGGCCGGTTTTGAGCAAAGCATCATGTGGAAGTCATTTACCCCCGAAGGACAATTGAAGTTCCAGTTCCTCGAAACAGTTACCAATATCAAACCACTCTATATACTGAGAAGTGTGGGAGGTGCCTTGTATTTAGCCGGGGCCTTATTCATGGTTTATAACCTGTATAAGACGATCGTGAAGGGCTCCTTTATAGCCAATGAAGAAGCCGAAGCCGCACCGTTAGTAAAAGCAGTATCTCATAAAAAAGAATACTGGCACCGGGTGATCGAAAGAAAACCGCTTACGTTGCTGGTGCTGAGCCTGATCGTGGTGGCTATTGGTGGTTTGATAGAAATGATACCGACATTCCTTGTCAAGTCAAATATCCCTACCATTGCGAGTGTAAGACCTTATACTCCCCTCGAACTGCAGGGAAGAGATATTTATGTAAGAGAAGGTTGCTACACCTGCCATTCGCAAATGATACGGCCATTCCGTGATGAAGTAAAACGGTATGGCGAATATTCAAAAGCCGGTGAGTTTGTATACGACCATCCTTTCCAGTGGGGAAGCAAACGTACAGGGCCTGACCTGGCAAGGGAAGGTGGCAAGCAAACAGATGGCTGGCATTACAACCACATGTACGATCCTACAACGATGTCACCGGGATCCATTATGCCAAGATATATATGGTTACTGGATAATGCGCTTGATACATTTTCCACAGCAGCCAAGATCAGGGCCATGCGGACATTGGGTGTTCCTTACCCGGAAGGGTATGATAAAATTGCCAACAGGGACCTGATGCGCCAGGCTGATTCTATTGCCGGTAATCTTAAAAAAGAAAAAATAGAGACCCCTTCCAATGCAGAGATCGTAGCGCTGATAGCCTACCTGCAGCGTATTGGTACGGATATAAAAGCAGAGCCAAAACAAACTATGGCTGAACGTAAATGAAATAATTAAAAAAACTGACATGAAATTCATTAACTACCTGGAAAAGATCAGCGGTGTAGGTATCATGGGAATGGTATCACTGACCTTATTCGTCCTGTTTTTCGTAGGTATGCTTATTTGGGTGTTCAAAACAAAGAAGAGTAAGTTCAAAGAGATAAGCAGGATACCATTAGATAATTAAGAACTTCTAAAAAAAACTGATATGCTCACCTTTATTCAAAACAGATCAAAAAAAATATGCCTGCTACTGAGCGCTTTTGTACTCCTTGGTGTTTCTCAACCGGTTTGGGCAGCAGGCCCTCCTGAGCCTTCAATTTTCAGCAACCCGCTGGCGGTAACTTTTATTGTGCTGATGATCCTGCTGCTGATCATTATTGGTATACTGGCTCATTTGCTCATAGGCGCAGCTGACCTCAACCTGAAGAAACGCAAAAAGATCACTGGCCCGCCTTCCGTTATGTCTTTGCTTGTATTTCTGTTATTAAGCAGCACATCGTTATTCGCACAGGGTAATGGGACAACGGAACAAAAAGTAACAGCAGCACCAGCAGGCATCGGCGGAATGGATGCTACGACATTTTATATAATGACCACTGTTATTTTTCTTGAACTGCTGATCATTATAGTACTGCTTGTTAATATAAGGTTCCTTCTCAGAACTGAAAAGGAAAAACTGGCTGAACCCGAAGCAGTGATTGAACCGGCTGCGGTGATCGAAGCAAAGAGAAACCGCCTGTCATGGTGGGACAGGTTCAATAAACTGCGCCCTGTTGCCCAGGAAGCCGAACTCGATCTTGGTCATGAGTACGACGGTATCAGGGAATTGAATAACCGTCTTCCACCCTGGTGGCTGTACGGATTTTATCTGACGATCATTATCAGCGTTATCTATTTATGGCGTTTTCATATTTCTCATACCGGCCCTTCCAGTATAGAAGAATATGAAACAGCGGTGGCCAAAGCCGACCTGGAAGTGAAAGAATACCTGGAGATGAAGGGCGAGAATGTAGATGAGAACACAGTGACATTATTAACTGCCTCCGCCGATATTGATGCAGGCAAAGCCATTTTCGTCAACCCGATGAATTGTGGTCCCTGTCATGGGGAAGATGCAAGCGGGATCGTAGCAGGTAATCCCGGGGTGGGCCCAAACCTTGTTGATGATTACTGGCTCTATGGCGGTAGTGTCAAAGATATTTTCAAAACAATAAAGTACGGCACTAATAAAGGAATGAGAAGCTGGAAGGAAGATCTGTCGGCAAAACAGATCGCCCAGCTGACCAGTTATATCAGGTCATTGCAGGGCACGAAACCGGTTAAAGTAAAAGAACCGCAGGGAGAATTGTATAAAGAAGCGGCAGCACCGGATTCTCTAAAGACTATGAATGATACGATAAAAGCAAAGGAAAATAAAGTAGCAATGAATTAGATTATCAAAGAATCTTTGGTCTCTTGAACGAAATAATGACAAACGAAATAATTAAAAAGGATAATTACCAGGAGAAAGAATCTTTCCGGGACCGCCTTGCCACCGTAGATGCGAAAGGAAAGAGGAAATGGGTATATGCCCAGAAACCCAAAGGGAAGATATATTCTATCCGCACCTGGGTGAGCTGGGGCTTCTTTGCACTTTTTTTTACTCTTCCATTTATCAAATACCATGGGAGGCCACTGTTCCTGTTCAATATTCCCGGGGCCGAGTTTATCATTTTCGGAAAGATATTCTGGCCACAGGATTTTTTCATTTTCGGGGTGATGATGCTCACCTTTATCGTTTTCATTGTATTGTTTACGGCAGCGTTTGGCCGCTTATTCTGTGGCTGGGTTTGCCCGCAGACCATTTTTATGGAAATGCTTTTTCGAAAAGTTGAGTACCTGATCGAAGGGGATGCAGCCAAACAAAAGCTTTTGAACAAAGGTCCGTGGACCAGCGAAAAGATCAGGAAAAAAACACTTAAGCACGGAGCCTTCTTCCTGCTGGCGTTTATCATCGCTAATTTTTTTCTTTCTTATATAATTGGCATAGATGAATTGAAAAAGATCATCAGCGAACCGGTAAGTCAGCATTTCGGCGGTTTTATGGCTATACTCATATTTTCAGGAGTGTTTTACGGGGTATATGCTTATTTCCGTGAACAGGTTTGCACGGTCGTTTGTCCCTATGGCCGTTTGCAGAGTGTATTGCTTGACCGGAATTCAATGATCGTGGCCTATGATTATAAAAGAGGGGAGCCGAGAGAGAAATTCAGGAAACAGAAAGTGGCAGAAATAAATACGGGTGATTGTATTGATTGCTTTCAGTGTGTGAAAGTTTGTCCTACCGGGATCGATATCCGCAATGGTACCCAGATGGAATGTGTCGGTTGCACAGCTTGTATTGATGCCTGCAATAAAATAATGGATGCGGTAGGCCGCCCCCTGGGCCTCATCCGTTATGCTTCGGAAAACGGCATAGCAGAGAGTAAAAAACTCCGCTACACAGGCCGGATGAAATTTTATACAGTGATACTTATCCTGCTGACCGGATTATTGACCACCTTATTACTGACGAGGAAAGAAATTGACGGTACCATTATCAGGGCTACCGGTCAACTGTACCAGGAAAGAGGCACTGATAGTTTATCTAATCTGTATACCATTAAGATCGAAAATAAAACCCTGAACGAGATCCCGGTTCAGTTAAGACTGGAAGAGGAGATGGGCAGCATCGGTAAAGTGGAGTTAGTGGGTACTAATAACATTCATGTAAAGAAGGAAGGACAGGGCGCCGGGTCATTTTTTGTTGTGTTGCCAAGGAGCGTCATTCATTCAAGAAAGACAAAATTAAAAGTGGGATTGTACCAGGGAGATAAAAAGATCACAGAACTGAACACCAATTTTATGGGTCCGTTTACCCGATTTTAATATTTATCATCAATCATATCTATATGAACTGGGGAAATAAATTACTGATCACATTTCTTGTTTTTGGCGCCGGTATGTCATACCTCGTTTACCGGGCGGTCACTACCAATTTTGAACTGGTGGACAAAGAGTATTACAAAAATGAACTGCGCTACCAGGAAGTGATTGACGGGGTTAACAGGGCCAATACATTAAGTGATGTTGTCAGGCTTACACAAACAGGGGAGGGGCTGGTATTACAGTTGCCGGCTGAAATGAAAGAGCAGGTGATCGCCGGTACCGTTCATTTCTATTGCGACTATGATGCAGGAAAGGATAAAAAATTTTCATTGCATACCGATACTGACGGAAAGCAGGTATTGGACAACCGGCAGCTGGCTTCCGGTAACTATACCGTGAAGATCAGCTGGAATGCCGGCGACAAAAAGTATTACACGGAAAAACCAGTAACAATTAACTGATGTTGTGGGCGGCCATCATAGCAGGTTTTTCATTGGGTGCGGTCAGCAGCCTGCATTGTGTAGGTATGTGCGGTCCGCTGGCTTTGGCATTACCTGTTCACCATTTATCAAAGACACAGCAGCTGACTTCTCTTTTTCTTTACCAGGTTGGCAGGATCATTACCTATGCGTCATTTGGCTTACTGTTTGGCCTGGCGGGGAGAAGGATCTATCTGGCGGGGTTTCAGCAATGGTTCTCCATTAGTATGGGAGTCGTGGTGCTGCTCCTTGTTATTTTATACTGGGTATATAGAAACCCGCTGCAGCCATTGTTATTCAAAAAAATATTCATTGCTGTGCAATCTTATTTGATCAAGGCCTTCCGTTCAAAGAAAAGTGTAACAGGCTTTTTATTGATGGGTATGGCCAATGGCTTATTACCCTGTGCAATGGTATATGTTGCGGTGGCCGGGGCATTAACAACAACAGAGGTATCTTACAGTGTTATGTTCATGGCTATGTTTGGCGCAGGTACTTTACCGGCAATGATGGCCGTAGGTTTTTTCGGCAGAATGGTCAGCCTGCCGGTAAGAAATATGTTCAGGAAAAGTATACCGGTGTTCATGACCATCATGGCGGTCATTTTGATCCTTCGTGGTTTGAACCTCGGTATTCCTTTTATCAGCCCTATACTGCAGGGACCGGCAGGTAATACTGTAGTTTGCCATCCTTAACACCCTTGCTTCATTACGCAGTTTCCAGCACGGGCAGTTTGATACAAAATGTGGTACCCTCGTTATAGCGGCTGGATACGGTAATATCGCCGTTCAGCAGGTTGAGGTATCGTTTAATGATCGGCAGGCCTAAGCCCGTACCCTGTATATTGCTTACATTTTTGCCACGGAAGAATGTATCAAACAGGTAGGGCAAGTCATCCTCCGGTATACCGATGCCTTCATCCTTTACGGTAACTGACAATACCCTGCCGGTATTCGATACATCCACCCAGATATTTTTTCCTTCTTCAGAAAATTTTGTTGCGTTGGATAAAAGATTCAGTAAAATATTTTTCAGCATCCTTTTGTCGGTGATAAACTCATCGGCCCCTTCATAACTGATCTTTAATTCCTGGCCGGTCTTCATGATCGCTTTCGTTTCATCAATGATGTCGGCAAAAAAGTCCTTTATATTAAACGTAGTGACAGTAATGCTGACTCTCCCTTCTTCCAGCTTGCCCAGTGAAAGAAAATCCTCCAGCAATTCATTCAGGTAATTCACAGAGTCCTTTATCCGGCGTACATGTTTTTCCCTTTTTTCATTTTCTTCCGTGTTCGGGTATTTCGATATCAGCGAAGCGGAAGACAGTACGGTACTGAGTGGTGTCCTGAATTCATGGGATGCCATGGATACGAACCGGCTTTTGATCTCGTTCAATTCTCTTTCCTTATCCAGCGACTCGCTGAGTTCTTTTTGCGATTGTTCCAGTTTCATCAGCGCTTCCCGGAGTATCACGGTCCTTTCTTCCACTTTGGCTTCCAGTTCTGTATTCAGTTTACGCATATCATCTGTTACTTTTTCCAGCTCCTTTTTTTGCCGCAGCATGTTATTCTCAGTTTCCTTGCGGTGGGTGATGTCCACAATAAAAGCAATAACGTATGTTTCATTTTGCTGTTTATAAAAACTCAGGCTTACTTCCACGGGAAAGCTCTCCCCGGTTTTCCGGGTAGCATGCAGGTCGCGGCCGGCGCCCATGGTCCTGTTTTGCGGCGACTGGTGAAAACCATCGCGCAGTTTAGGGTGGTGGCCCCGGAATTGCTGCGGTATAAGTATCTCAACGGGCTGGCCGATCAGTTCCTCATGATCATAGCCAAATATTTTTTCCGCTGCGGGGTTGGCCAGGATGATCTTGCCTTCCCGGTTAGTAAGCAATATTCCTTCCGTAGCGTTCTCGTACAGGGAGGTCATGTGGGTCTTATCAGACCGGATATTTCTGTAAAGCTTTTTTATATACAATACAGCAACAGCACAAAACACGATCAGCAATACCAGGAACAGGGTTTCGGTTATAGCGGTGGCCGATCCTGATCTCTTGTCATTGATAAAATACAAGACCAATACCATGACCGTACTGATAAATGCTGCCGATAGGGTAGCTGCTATCCCTTCTATGAAAGTGGTAAGAAAAATGCCGAGCAGCAGCCCGCCGGCAATGATCGTAAAGCCGGGTAAGAAATAACTTAAGCTCATCGTCATTAAAAAAATGAGGATGACATATAGTTTTGCTTTATTGCCGGTGAGCCTGGCCATGTGTTAAGGGATTGCTGCCTGTTAAGAGTATTAGCATCAAATATCGGTAATTGCGTTTATTCCCTTCCCAGTAATTCTTTTTCCATCGCCAGGGCCTTGGGAAAAAGAATATTATTTTCCAGGTGGGTATGCTGTACCAGTTCATTATCCAGTTCGAGGAGTTGGGAAAGACATACCCGGTGTGTCACGCAGGCATTGGGCGGTAGTGTATAATCAGATGTGAGTTCCCTCGCAAGACGGAGATAGTCCCCTACCTGTTCGTGTTCCTGCTGCATCAGGTCTTCCACCGGTTTTCGCAGCGTACGTACCAGCAGGGCTGCATAGGGTTCACGGTCATGGTAGGCATGGGCTATCTGCCGGATATAGGGAAAGATCACTTCTTCTTCATGCCGGATATGGGGAACCAGCATTCTTTTCAGATCGTTGAATGAACTGATGAGCGGTGTTATCCAGGTAAATTTTTTGTCATGTCCTTCTGCGAACCGGGCAAGCACATCACTGATGCCTCCCAGGTTCTTTTGCAGGTAACCATGATGGATGTTGCGTATATAATCAACCAGGAAATCAATTTCCCAGCTGTCAAAATCAATAGCGCTTGAAATATGAATGTCGCGGATGGAGTCAGCCAGTTCTTTTTTGACCAGTTCTTTGCTGAGGCCGTGTATTTCACAGGCTGTTTGCAACGGTATCCTTCCCCCGCAGCAATATTCAATACCATATTTGCGGAAGACGGCTGAGGTCCGGTAATCTTTGGCAACGAGGTCCGTTACCAGGCTATCATCACTGATCTCTTTTTTATATAGGGACATATATCAACAAAATAAATACGGGCTGGTTGCCGGCTGTATGATATGGATCAGTTGAGCGGATGATTCCGGTCAGCATTTGTTGCAGGCACGGGTTTGTCATGCGAGGAACAATGTACTTTCTGTTCTTTCAAAACGGCCGGTCTTTTCAGTCAGCCTGATCCTGTACACGATCCCTTTGATATTGTCTATATCCTGTGGCGGGAAGGGCCAGTGGGGGTAAAGATGTACTGTTTCGCTGGACAGGATGGGCAGGATGCGCAATACTAATTTTTCCAGCGCCTGCCTGCGTTCTGCCGCGCCGGCCAGTTCCTCGAATTCGCCCCAGGCGATCACACTTTTCCAGTTGGCCATATTGTCAAAGTGATCGGTCTGGAAACAGAGTTTGGGGTTTTTGCGCATCATAGAGATCTTCATGCCTTCTTTGGTATGTCCATAAATATATTGGCCATCATATGCATAGCTGATAGGCACGATATACGTTTTATCATCTGCATGGCAGCCTACCCGTCCCACGATCTGGCCCCTTAATACTTCTTCTATTTCTGCAACCGTTAAAATACCCATCATGGCTTCTGATTTTTAGCAAAGAAAGTATAATAACTATCGCCGGTAAATGAGAAGGCTCAGTTGCCATAATGAGATGTATCATTTTTCTATGCCTGGTACAATGATAGTTTTGAAAGAGTAAAAAAGTTAATCATTACATGCAAGGTTTAGAGCAGCACCTGTTGCCGTATATCATTTCGCAGGTGGCAAGCCTGGTCATTCTTTTTGCTGCCTGGAAGAATACCCGCATTGGCAGGATACTGTTTGCATTATTATTCTTTTGGGCAGCATCCGTAAATATGTATATGGGTTTGACCGATCCGGGCATTTACCTGGAGTATGCGGGTATGGCTCTTCCATTTTACCGCGATTTTATTAACGGATGGTTCAATGATCATAAAGAGATCATTATTCCGCTTATTGCAGCCGGCCAGTTATCGATTGCGGCAGGTATGGCATTGAAGAACCGCTGGGTGCAATGGGCATGTATAGGGACGATTGTATTCCTGCTGGCTATTGCGCCACTGATGGTGGGTTCCGGATTTCCCTTTTCAATTACGGTATCAGCGGCCGCCTGGCTGATATTGAAAAGGGATGACTTTGATTATTTATGGAAAATGAAAAGAAAGCCGCAAAATGGCTGAAAGGATTTTACCTTGGTTTTTTTACAGTTCATGTTAGCTGTGCTGTTTCTTAGGTAATCCTACTTTTCGGAGTATCTCATTAGCCTTGTCAACCTTGTCTTGAAACAAGGGCTGCTTCTTAAATTTCTCGAGGGACTTATCGATTGTTACAATTGGAGTTTTTCTGCTATTGAGTTCCTTTATGTTCATATTGTAAATATAAATTATTTTCTTTTAACCAGAAAGGCTTCGTATATAACATCCTTCCCGAATGGCTCCCATTCTTCGTCTTTCAATCCAAATACTTGAAAGTCACGCTTGATTTCCAGGAGATATTTTGTGATTCCGATCCTGTAAAGCCTGGTTCGGGCTTTTGTACTTCCGGTAGCAAATACCCATGCGTCAGGATACTTGTCGGTGAAAGCATAAACTGTAGCGACAACTGTTGCAAGCACCATGTCACTATCACCATTGTTTGAAATTATTTTATCGTTGATTTCACTGGTTTTATCGTCCTTGTCTCCAAAAGCGAGATTATATAGATCCTTCAAGTTGGTTTCGCTGTACTTTACAAGTTTTTTAATCTGTCCTCTGGGGCCTTCACTCGTAAACTCAAAAACCATTAATGATTTCTCCGCCTTTAATGGATATTTAGGTAGTTTCATTATAAGTGAATGTCGCTTTTATCCGGGTGTCGCCAAAGCATTACAGCTAACGTTTCAGGACGAGACATTACTGAGGTTGAAGTTAAGATATACACTTCATATTTACCTGCCTGCCGACCGGCAGGTACAAACCCGGGCGAAGAGAGTGAGCCGCCTTTACTCATAGCTTTTTTACTAAGTTAAAAGAGTTGCATGGCTTTTGCAAAGCCAATACTTAGTCGCAGACTAAGTATAACATCCTATAGTTTTTATTTTTCTTACTGGTTAGAACACGCAGAAGACTACTGACAACGGGGGATTTTACCTTGGTTTTTTTTACAGCTCATGTTGTGTGCAGTTCAGTAGATCTAGCTTTCATTGAATTCCTGTTGTTCAGTTACCGATTCAGGCATTCTTAAAAGCACAGTAAAGATTGTTAGAACAAATGAATAAACTACTGGCCAGATATAATCATTGAAGTTCCAATCGCTAAATAAGTTTCTATTAATGATAAAGAAGGTTATCCAAACAAACAAAATACCGACAACACAAAGAGTTAATTTCCGAGCCCATTGACTCATCTCTAGCTCGTTAAGTTCGTCAGAAAGAAGCCAAAACAGAAATAGCGATGGAAGCGAAAACAATGTTCCAAAGAGAATCATCAAAAAAATTATGGGAAATCCCGACGCTATGTTACTGATTGACCCTTTATTGTATAAAAGCATAGTGATTAAGAAAACAAAAGGAGCAGCAACGACGGTTAGAAGCCAAACTTTTACTGGATATTTCATTACACCGGCTAGATTAATTGATTGCACACAACGTTTGTATTGGCATCATTTCTTCTTCACAATTTAATTAATTTTCAATCGAAAATGGAACAAACAGGAAACCGGGTCTTCAGCCGGCATTGAATGTGAGCAGCCGATACCGTGGTGCTGTCCCCACGCACCAATTCCGATGTTCCGGGGTCGCCTCACTTATTATGGACACAAACCCGGGCGGAGGAGAAAAACTACAGGCAGAAATTTTTTAAATTATAGTTGTACAACAATGACCTATGTTATAGGCAATTATTGTGTTGTTATTTAATTTTTGCCCGTATTTGAGTTTTAAACTGAAGATTATCCGGACTGCTGCCAGAAACCAGTTTTTCGAGGAGGGTATTGTCATTTAGTTCTATTGGATAATACGATAAAGATTTAGCATCAGAAGTGAATAATGCCGCAAATTTAACTTCTATGTTGCCAAATTTTTTTAAATCAACTTTATATTCCAGTGTAATTTTATCTCCTGTATTGTTGTTGTTTGCACACCATCCATTTTTTGTATAGTATGAAGCCTGCTTTTGTATAAGTTTTTCTCCATATTCAAACTCACGAATTTCCCAAGTAAACTTTTTTTGAAGTTTCCAATTACCTTTTTCATTCACATAAAGCTGATCCCCCAACGCTGCTGAAGCATGAAGGACTTTCACAGAATCTTTCCAATAAAGGTAAATATGAGCCCAGCCCGGAGAATTTCCTTTAATGCCAAAATATAGAGTTTCCTCTTTACGCAGAAGGTATAGCTTTCCCCCTGATGATAAGTCGTACTCTTTAGCACCATTCCACTCAGTTTTACTGATCTTGCCATCTAACTTAATAATTTCATCATTGACTGAAGCAAAGGATGCTGCTAAAATAAGCAAGAGTACTATTGTTATTCTTTCCATGATTCTACATTTTATAAATAGCTGTTTTAAAATTGTTCCCAGCCGATGCCGTGGTGCATGCCCCCCACCAATTCCGAGTTCCGGTGCGTGGGGCGACACCGGGGCCGCCTCACTTATTACGGACACAAACCCGGGCGGCGAATTGCCGTTGCTGATTGTCCAGCCCCACTATTGGCAATACCAATGTTGGTGGCGGGCTTTCTTGTCAGCGTAAGTAGAAGTCAATTCCTGTCAATGGGTTTTGATTAAAATATTTTTTGTCTTCGTGCATTTCAAAAGCAAATCTGAAAATTTGATTTGCTCTTTCAAGTTCGCCTTGTTTAGGTTGCGTAAAATAGGTCGACGCTTTGTTTCTCCATTGTTGTAAATAACCTAAACTTAATTGTCTTATGTTTTCGTTCTCGTCAATTGTCCCAATCAATATATCAGCAATAGTTGTCCATTTTCCGACTTTACTAAAAAGCTTCAGCATTGATTTCTTTAATTCAAATTGCCCATTTGCGTAGGCTTCCCTTGCTTTTTGTAGAACTTCTGGTGTAGCTAAATTTGAAAGAAAGTCAATAACAATATTTCTAATTCCAATGTAACCACTGTCTAAATTTTGGAAGGCAAAATTGTATGCTTTTTCATTGTCTAATTTTTTTAAAGCCAAAAATGCTGTTTTTCTAACTTTTAGCTTTTTGTTGTTCAAAAATGGTTCAATGGTTTCAATAAATTGTTTTCCATTTGTTTCGCCAAGTCCGCTGAGCGAACCAATAATGTTTTTTTTATTCAATAAGTTGTCACTATAAATCGAAGCAAAATCTGAAAATTTATTTTTCAATGAATAACGTGCAAATTCCCGAATAGAAGCTGAATTGTCTGAAAGAAATGGATATGTAATCTCTGAAAAGTCTGTTTTGCTTTTTAGCTTATAAAGAGTTTGTAATCTCACTCTTGCGGATTTGTCAATTAAAAGTTTATCTATTTCTGTTTGAGTTAATTTGTCAAAGTGGTGTAAAGCTAAATTCCTCACCAAAAAGTGATTGTCTTTTAATAAAAGTTTCAAATCTTCTAATTCTACACCTTTGGAATTTGAAATTTGTTTTGCAATGACAAGTCTTGTTCTGTCTGTAAATGTTTTGAAATTATCATTTACATATTGTTTATTGTCAAGAACTACAAATTTCATTATGTCCGAATGAACAGAACTTAAATCTGTTCGCTGAACTTTTTGCAACCACTCAAAGATTGACAAGTTGTCAACAAGCGCATTGATAAATTCTTTCTTTTTAAAATTCTCAATACCTTGTAATGCAGATTGCCTCACTACTTGTACCCAATCCGCTAAACGGTAAACAATAAAAGGAATTGCTTTTTCATTATTTGTCTCAGCAAGTTTTTTTACTGCTTTTTCTCTTACATAACCACTTCCGTTTAATGTTGCAATTGCTAAAAGAGTAATAAATTGTTCACTTGAAAATGTCTGTTGGTAATAGGCTATGTCTGATTTTGAAATATCACAATGTTTGAGAGTGTCGTAATAACCTTTCTTTGTTTCAATTTTCTTGAAGAGCTGTGTTATTACGTTACAAGTTGTCTGTCGAATTTCTGTATTGCTGTCTTTCAGAAAAGGAATTAGGTTGTGGATTGTACTGGGATAACCCAATTCTAATATTTTAGTCAAAGCAATAAGTCGTTCTTCAACGTTGTCCTTTTTGAAAAGCCAGCCTTGTTTTTTCTGGGATAAAATTTCTATGTAATTCCAAAGTTCCATTCTTTGTAGCGTCTCGTTAAGCTTGCCACCAACGGTTGTATTGGCGTCATTTCTTGTTCACAAATTAATTAATTTTCGATCGAAAATGGAACAAACAGGAAACCGGGTCTTCAGCCCGCATTGAATGTGAGCAGCTATTCTTTATTTTAGCAGTATGATCAGGATCGCACAACCCGCCGATGCGGAAGCAATACTCGCCATTTATGCTCCTTATGTCCTCAGCACTTCACTCACGTTTGAAACGGAAGTTCCTTCACTGGATGTTTTTGCTGAAAGGATCACATCCTATTTACAGCATTGGCCCTGGTTGGTCTGTGAAAAAGACGGAAAGATCGCCGGTTATGCCTATAGTTCTAAATACCGGGAAAGGGTGGGGTACCAATGGTGCGTGGAATGTTCGGTATATATACATGATGACTTTATGCGGAAAGGAGTGGGAAAAGATCTGTACACTGCTTTATTTGAAATACTAAAGTTGCAGGGATACCGGAATGTATATGCCGTTATTAATCTTCCCAACGAAAGAAGCGTACAGTTTCATGAAGATTGCGGGTTTAAATGGTTTGCCACTTATGAGAATGTTGGGTATAAACTGGGAAAATGGAAAACTGTAGGTTGGTGGCAATTGATCATTAATGAGTATAGCGATGAACCGGTGCCACCGCGGAAATTTTCTGAACTGGATAAAGACCAGGTCAGCCGGATCCTTCAACGCAAATAATATAAACAAAGAGGCTGTCTCGAAAGAGAGAAATTTCAACACAGAGCAACTGAGAATTTGAGTTACACAGAGAAAAGTAATTTAGGAATCAAATCTCTGTGGTTCTCCGTTACTCTGTATCTCAGTGTTGAAAATACTTTTGAGACAGCCTTTTTTCTATGGTACTAAAAATTAAAACCAATCCGTGCAAACAACCTTCTTCCATTAGCTCCCATCTGCACAGCATCCCAGGGGCCGCCGGTCTCCGTATTATAAGCCCATCCCTTTGCTCCCGGCGCTACACCAAAATCAGGATGAACATTCAACAGGTTATCAGCCCCGGCAAAGACAGTAAAGTTTTTGGTAAGCTTATAACTGAAATAAAGATCGGTTACTAATTTACCGGTATAGTTATACTGGTCTTTTACGTAGCCTGAACCATCATCCAATGGAACCTGCGGGCTGATGCCGAGGCCATCTTCTCCATAACCAAGCAACACCACTTCTCCAAAATAGGTAAGCCGGGTACCCACTGTGAATTTGTTGATGCCGTATTCAAGGTTAAGAGAGAATTTTGAATTTGGCGCTGAAGCCAGGATGAATTTTTGTTCCCGGTCGCTCAGGAATGTTTGTCTTAAGAATTCAGAGCCGGATAATTTCTCAGGAATATTGATCTCATCAATTTCCATCTTTTGAAAATTGCCGGTGAACAATGCTTTAAAGCGACTATTTCCAAACTTCTTATTATAGTCGATCACCACATCAATACCACGGTTGGTAGTGGATACGGCATTGGCAAAGAACTGTGCGAGGCTGACATTAAGAGAAGCCATGATGGCCCTTAGTGCAGGGTCAAGATCAGGGTCGCTGCCATCAAACTGGCCGGTTATTACCACCCTGTCTTTTATTTTCACCCAGTAACCATCAATGGTGATGTTCAACCCGGGTGCAGCCTGCCAGGCAAAACCCAAACTGCCATTCACACTTTGTTCTTCTTTCAGTTCCGGTATGCCGGCTGCCTTGGTGATCGGGCTGTAGTTGGGAGCAATTTTTACTTCCGCAATATTACCCGCCTGTACAGTAGTGAACGTAGAACTGAAATTGATCTGCTGCAAAGAAGGTGCACGGAAACCCGTACTTATGGAACCTCTTAAATTAAATGTGGGAGAAACTTTGAAACGGGTCGCCAGTTTATAATTGCTGGTAAAACCAAAGTCAGAATAATTTTCTATCCGCACAGCTCCATTAAGCAGCCATTTTTTGGTTACATCATATTCTGCATCGGCGTATAAACCTATTACGGAACGGTCGGCATTCACTACATCATTCGGCTGGTAGCCCGGGAAACCCTGCGACCCGGTCGCTTTATTACCGCTCGGGTCATAGTTCGTATACGAAGCTTCTTCGCCTGCATATATCTTATAACGTTCAAAGCGGTTTTCAAGCCCGATGGCAAAATTGAATGATTCAGATACCTGTTTGCTGAAATTAATATTCAGCGTGTTTTGTAAAAAGTTGAAACCGCCATCATCAAAATGTGTTTGTGTTGACCCGAGTGAGGCATTAAACGTTTTATCGCCATAGAAATGAAAATCATTATGGCCTGTGGTATTGCTGATATCCCAGATCCAGCCATTACCTGTTTTTCCTTTTATACCGCCGGTAAAGGAGAGGTCATTTATTTTCGTTTGTATATGCGGGGAATAGTAAGTTTCACCGTCATTGCTCACTTTCATGATGGAAGGAACAAAGACCAGGTTGCCGCTGCCATCGGTCGGGAAACGGTCAGGTCTTGCAGAAAAATTCCTGGTAAAGGCAAATGCATCTGATGATTTATGGTTGTAACCGCCGAAGGCATAAAAACTGACCGCTCCCTTAGTGGGTATTTCCATATTCATCATCCCGCCGATCATATCCAGGGAAGCATCTCCGTTGGCACGGCGATAGATATCAATATACATTCCATCTGGATTGTTTGTATAGTCAAACGTATCTAATGACTGGCGGAATGTTTTGCCCGTTGTTAATCCATCCAGTGACAGGTTCAGGAATCCCCCATTTTTACCAATGGGAAGACCATAATTAAGGTTGGCAGAAAAAGAATTGCCATCTATTTTGCCGGCGCTTTCATATTGTGTCAGGAGGTCATCTCCGTACGCTGTGTTGAACTTCGGATCATGATAACCTGCATAGCCGACACTGCCGGTCAGTTTATTCACTGATT
>DATDIX010000055.1:0-10407 GCA_036520835.1 Chitinophagaceae bacterium
TTACAAAAGAATGTTCGAGGATGAGCTGGTAAAAAGAAAACAATTTGCTTACCCGCCTTATACCCGCATGATACTGCTGACCTTTAAACATAAAATCAGGGAGGTGGTGGAAAGCGCCGCTATGCATTTTGCTGATGCATTAAAGAATAAGTATGGAAACTATATTGTAGGTCCTGCCGAACCTGTTATCAACCGCATCCGTAACCAATACTTAATAGAATTGCTGCTGAAGCTGCCCAAAGACCGTAAGTTTATTATGCAATGCAAAAAGGACGTTCTGGAACAGGTGGCGATCCTGCACAGTGAAACAAGATTCAGAAGCGTAGTGATCGTGCCGGATGTGGATGTGGTGTAAAGTTTAGCGGGGACGTTTTGCCACGTATTTATGTACTCCGATATGTTTAAGCTGTTCGCAGCTTTTCCAGCAATTCTGCTTTGTTTGATTTTGATACGGGAATGCTGGCACCGTTGATGCTGATGTTATTGTCGGTAAGCTGGCTGATCTTTCTTACATTGACGATATAGGAACGGTGCACTTTTAAAAAATTTTCTTTGCTTACGGTGTCTTCCACTGCCCTCAGCGTGCTGTGTGCAATATAGGTTTTATCAGGCGTTACATATTTTACATAGTCCCCCATGCCTTCAACATATAAAATATCATTATAGGCAAGACGTACATAGTTGCCATTGCTCTTAATAACAATATCTTTTTTGAAGCTTTCGTCCAGTATCGACTGATTTTTTTTGTGGGCTTCTTCCGCTTTGTTCAAGGCATCAAGAAAGCGGTTGTATTCAACCGGTTTTCTTAAAAAATCTGTTACGTTATATTCAAACGCAGTAAAGGCATAGTCAGTTTTGGAGGTGGTCATAATAACGATGGGCATATAGGAGAGATGGTCCAGCATCTGGAAACCGTTGATGCCGGGCATTTCCACATCTAAGAATATAACTTCCACTTCATTTCTTTCCAGGTAGGAAATGGCATCAGTCGCATTAGAGAAGGCGCCTTTTACCTCTGCCCGGGCAGATTTCCCGCAGAACTTTTTCAGGAAATTCCTGGATAACAGTTCATCATCAACTATGACACAATTCAGTTTCATACAGTATGGTCTTTCATTCTCATCAGTTCATTTTCGACAAGCAGAAATGATGCTTCAATTTCTTTGAACAATGCTGAGCAGCCCGGTTCGATTTCGCCGGTATTTGATGCTGCATCACAGGCGGCAATGATCATTTCTGTTCTTTCCGTCAACGCAGTCAGCCCTACAAAACTAAACGTTGGCTTGATTTTATGAAGCTTTTGCCGGATTTTTTTCACATCGTTTTGCCCATAATCGTTTTTTATGGCTTCAAATTCCTTTTTTGTTTCTGAAAGAAATCCTTCGAACACTTCCTGTGCATATTCAAGGTCATCTCCATAGAGCGATTGCAGGAATGTTTGGTCAAGCTCATTATTAAATGCAAATACCATGATAAGTAATTTTACTCTTTTGGGAATAGTAAAATAACGAAACTCGGGTTTTTTCTAGTTTCTATTATACTAAAACAGTTCTTTAACGTTTATATTTATTTGATATTGTGAATTATAAAACTGATATCCTGTAAACCCTATGCAGTATACACCACCAACTGCTTTTCAGTTCATTAAAAACAGGTCAAATGAACTATTTGACTGGTTCTCACCTGACAAGTACCTGGGAGGGGATTCTTTTGAGGGCCGGCTTCGTTCTTACCAGACAACTGCGTTTGTTGTTTTTTTCATCTGTTCTTTTGTTAATTTTCTCTGTCTCTTACACTACAGTTATATCATCACTTCTGTTTCCTGTTTTTATCTCATTTTAGTAAGACACATACTTGAGCGTAACAAGCCGCGGACGGCCTATGCACTTTTATTACTTTGTTTTAATATTTCATTGATACTGCTTGTGTATGCCGAAGGATTGAGTTCAGGTGTATATCTTTTTTTCTTTCCCTGTATCATTAGTTTTGCCTTCCTGTCAGATTTTTCCAGCAAATGGAATACGCAGCTAACTTATGCTGTTTGTATTGGTTCATTTGTGTTCAGTATTTTCATTACACCTGACCACAGTACACTTCAGCCAATGTCCGAAAGAATGTATAGCCTGAAATTTGGTCTTAATACTTTTCTTACTTTTCTCTTTGCAGGATGGATGTCCTTTTCACTGGCAAGAGAAAACCACCGGAAGCAGGCAGTACTAAAAAGTAAAGAGGCGTTCCTGAATACTATATTCAACAGTTCTCAGCATGGTGTGGTTATCGTGAATATAGAGAATGGGCTAATAAGTAATCACAATATCCAGATGGGTCCTCTTTTTGATATTGGGGCAGACCAGACGCTGGTCGGCATCCCGGCCCGCAGTTTGTTCCATGAATTATCACAGGATGGCGGGGATGAACTCCAAATGCAGATGTATAAGCCGATGGAGAACTGGGAAGGGGAGCTTACCTGTATCCGGTTGGATGGTTCCGCCTTTCCTGGACAGATCCGCATTACCGGGTTTAAATATAACAGGAGAGCCTATAAGAAACTTACTATAACGGATATTACAGACAGGAAGCAAATGTTAAATGACCTGCAGGTAGCGAAGAACAAAGCTGAAGAATCTGCTGCCGTAAAAACACAGTTCCTTTCCAATATGAGCCATGAATTGAGGACTCCTTTGAATGGCATTATCGGAGCTACCAACCTGCTTCTGCAGGAGAAGTATCTTTCTTCCCAGAGTGAGCAGCTCAATATTTTGAAGTTTTCTTCAGAGCATATGCTTAGTCTTATTAATGATATACTCGATCTTAGTAAACTGGAAGCCCATAAAGTAAGCCTGGAAAGAATACCTGTTGATATCCCTAAATTTATTAATACAGTAGCGTCAACATTCGGAAATCAGTTTAAAGATAAAAACCTGGCTTTCGATGTTATAATTGATGATAACCTTAAACGGGCTGTCATAACAGATCCTACCCGTTTGAACCAGGTATTGACTAATCTTCTTTCGAATGCCCTGAAATTTACTTTGTACGGAGGAGTGAAATTAGAAGTAAAAGCCCTCTCAGTAAAAAGTGAAAGTAATCATATTGAGTTCAGCGTTTCAGATACCGGCATAGGCATCAGCGATGAAAAAAAGAAACGGATATTTAAACAGTTTACCCAGGCGGACGAAAAAACGACGCGGAAATACGGGGGAACGGGCCTCGGGCTTACTATCAGCAAAAAATTAGTAGAACTAATGGGAGGGGAACTCCGGGTGGACAGCAGGCATAATAAAGGGAGTAAATTTTATTTCAGTATTATGGTTCCGGTTCACACGGGCAAGGATAAAGTTTATGTATCAGATAAAACACCGATAGATAATGTCAAGCTGAAAGGGCTAAAAGTACTGATAGCCGAGGATAACCCGATCAATATGATGATCGCATCAAGATTTCTCGACAAATGGGGTGTCAATTATTCCAAGGCGAAGAATGGGGCCGAAGCAGTTTCGCTTTTTGAGGAGAATGATTTCGACGTGATTTTAATGGATCTCGAAATGCCCGAGATGGATGGATACAGCGCATTAAATGAAATACGCAAGACCAATGCAGATATACCCGCTATTGCTTTTACGGCAGCTGTTTTTGAGAACATGCGGGAAAAGCTTACAGCCAGTGGCTTTAACGACTACATCCAGAAACCCTTTCAACCAGAAGATCTTCACCTGCGGCTAACAAAATTTTCCGGTGGACTTTCTGAAAGAGCATAACTATTATTTTAACGAAAAATCAGGTTCATTGACCGATTTTAAGGCCGAGGGACCGTATTATTGGAGTTTATTTGTGCATGGTTTTGTGTAACGAACTGAAAGATATGATCCGCTTTGGTGACAATTATGCGGAAATAGAAATGCCCTACCGGGGCAGTACTATGAATGGTATGCTGCTATGGCTGGACGAGCATTTAATAAAGCAATGGTGGAACCTGAGCGAAGCTAAAATTGAACCTAAAACAGGGGGAGTATTTTATCTCAGGTGGCCGGTTAAAGAAGACAGAGGCAGCCGTGTGATATATGGCATATTAGATGAATTAGACACTGAAGCCGGTTCTTTCAGTGTAAAAAAGATCATCTACATGAATGATGGAACAAAAATGAGCGGTTTTGTGCTGGAGGTTTTGTTTATCAGGTATTCTGAAAGCAACTCTGCAATAAAGGTCAGGTTATCTCATCCGCTTGACTCTTCCACAAAAGTTTTTTTTGATAAGTCTGTATTAAAGTCGTGGCCCGGGGCATTAGCGCTCTTCAGGAAATTTGTAGAATACTAAATTTTAGTCTTGGCGCAGAAAAGGCTGTTTAAAGGAATCATAACCTATGCTGCCTGGAGAGCGGAGATAATTTTATTATATAATTCGTCTGGCATAAAAGGTTTTTGTACTACAGAAGTAAACCCCTTATTAACAAGGTAGGTGTTCATATCATCAAAAGCAGCGGCTGTAAGCGCAATAACAGGCATTTCAGGGAAATGTCCTTTGATAATGGATGCCGATTCGTAGCCGTCCATTACCGGCATATCCAGGTCCATCAGTATTACATCAAATTTATGTTGTTGGGACAGTTCCACAGCTTCCTGCCCGTTAGAAGCAATAAAAACATTTGCTTTCCATTTTTGGAGAATACGGTTAGCCACCACCTGGTTCACTTTGTTATCTTCTGCCAATAAGATCTTTATATTGGAAAGGGCATCATTATTCTGAATGTTCGGTATTGTTTTGACAGGTGATATTTTGGATGATTTTGGAAGTTCAATGTCAAAAAAGAAAACGGATCCTTTTGCGTATTCGCTTTCTACAATTAGTTCTGAGTTCATCAGGCCGAGGATCTTGCCCGCAAGACTAAGCCCCAGGCCGGTTCCTCCAAAACGCCGGGTAGTATGTTGGTCAGCCTGGCTGAAGCTTTCAAATATTTTACCAATATTTTCTTCTTTGATACCTATGCCTGTATCTGCTACAGAGAATCTCACTTTGTAGTTTTCTGAAGTGCTGTTGTCCAGTATTTCTGTTTTAAATGTAATACTACCTTTCTCGGTAAACTTAAATGCGTTGCCGAGCAGGTTTATCAATATCTGGCTAAGCCTTACTTCATCTCCTTTAACGAAAATATCAATTGGTCCAACGGTATCAATATTTAAACGGATCCCTTTTAATTGAGCAGTGCCGGAAAAGATGGAATGTATCTTATCAATAAAGCGTTTCAGGTTAAAACGTTTGCTTTCCAAAGACGCTTTTCCCGCTTCGATTTTTGCAAAGTCCAGGATACTATTTACAAGTTGCAGTGTATGTTCCGAAAGGTCCTGCAGGGTTTTTAGGTTATCAAATTGCTTGGGCAGGTATTCTTCGTCCTGCATAATGCGGGTGATCCCAATAATACCGTTCAGCGGTGTTCTTATTTCATGGCTCATGTTGCTCAGGAATCTTGCTTTGGCCTGGGTGGCGTCTTCTGCCGCCTTTTTTGCATTTAATAAGACATCTTCTGATTTTTTTCTTTCGGTAATATCCCTGCTCCCAAACCTGGCTCCCTGTATCTTTCCATTTGTATCGTAAACAGGCACTCCTTTTATTTCAAAGAACTTCCCGTTCAATTCTGTTTCATGCACTATTTCCTCCCCTCTGAGTACTGTATTATATTGCTCTTTGAAAGCAGCAGGCAATTTTTGCCATAGTTCATGTTTTTTGATATTGACACCTGCTTTAATATCCGTTAAGCCAAACTCCTGCTCGATGGACTTCACATACCGTGTATTTGTTGTTGTCAGGTTAAAATCATTATCTATACTCCAGACAGCGGCAGATGCATGATCCAATGTGGCCTGCAAATTGATGATTTGTGAAAACAGTTTTTTCTGTTTAGTGATATTATCCAGGATCATATAGCCTGCAATAGAAAGAAATAATGCAAATGCTATGCTAATTGTTATTGTTGAGATCAGCATAACAGATTGTTTCGGCCATTCAGGAAACAGGGGATAGGAATAGTCAAATAATTTTGTAAACAGCGCATATAAAAGCGGGAACAGCACATAAGCGCCGGCAAAGAACTTGTTTTTTGCCAATGAAAGTATATGCAAAGCAAAAGGTAAAGAGGCAAAGAGATACAGGTAGGTAAATGTCTCTTTCCGGCTGATATGGTCAAAAACGGCAACGGCCAGATAAGTAGTCGTGATGAGCCAATGCCTGGCGACCCGGGGCCTGTTATTCTTTACAAGGAAAAAAAACGAAATATAAAGAAGATGGAATATGGCAGTTATTGTCAGGTATTCAACCACCGGAACTTCGACGAAAACAGCTATTGCAGTGCTGTGTATAAAATAAGTGAGGTATGATACCAGCCATATCATATTGGCGTATTCAACCTGCCGTGTACTGTCTTCCTGCAGGTGGTTACAGCCGTTTGATCTGATATATGTAATGACTTGCAGAAGGTGGTTCAAAGGATACTCAGTTTATGTAATATGTATAACGTTATTTTACGAGTTCAAGTATGTGACAAATATCAAGTGCAGAAATGGTTTTTGGGATGGTTCGGTTGGCAGCGTTTTAATACATATTCTGTAAATCATTGTATTTGTGTATCTGATTTTTATCTAACATGATAAATCGTAGAAATACATCGTAAAACCCCCTTTGATAGCAAGCAGAAAAGTACTTTCTTGCATTGTGTTTATCCGGGAATAACCCTTTTGTTTAAGCAGCAGTTTCACTATCGTCATTTTAAATTAGCGAACTGCATATATAAAGTACGATACCAATGAAAACGATCCAGATCAGCAAACCAGTTCTGCAAAGCCTTTACGGTGACTGTACAGAAAGTATGGCAGAAGTATTTTCACAGTTCCTCGACTCTCACTCCGAGATCAGGGAAAACCTGGTTTCCAGCTATAATTCAGGAAGTATTGAACTGCTCAAGAAATTCTTACATTATCATGGTCCCTCTTTTATGTACCTGGGCATGCCGGTAATCTCGGATTGTTTCAAAAATCTCGAGGAGAAATGTAAACAGGGTTCCGATCATTCTTCCATTGCCAACGGTTTTAATGTTCTATTGCAGTTTGTAGACCAGAGCAGGGATATGATCCTGAATGAACTTGCATGCTTTAAAAAGGCTTCTTAAGCTTTCTTGTTAGTCTACCTTTCTCTTTCTTCCTGGTGATTTAGCTCCTTTGCATTAGGAGTCCTATCCCCCACTTTTAAATATATTTATCCCGTTTAGCAGGTACTTTTATAGCCGGTTTTTCAACTACAGATAGCTTTTTACCCTGGTCAATACTGCAATACCGTATTCAAACAACCGTTCGGCGAAGAAAATATCCCTTTAACCGAAAACAAAAAATAGATTCAAAGCACGGTATTACTTTTATATCCAGATAGAAATCCAAATCCAAGTCCGTCCGAAAAAAATCCGATGTCCTGAAAAACTAGCCATGATCCGTTGAAAGACCAAAAACCTAAGATCCAGATGTCCAAAAAAAACCATTCATTCAAAATTCATTTTAATGATTAGAATTTTACGAGAAACGATCCAATCCTGAAAAACTGCGTATGTTAGAATCTGTATCATGAAAACTAAAACAAAAATTTAAAAGGTTTTAGCATACACAAAGCCCGGCACCACCGCCGGGCTTCTTTTTTTTCTGTAAACGCCGGTTAGGGCTGCTTTCAAATTTTATTATTGAACCTGGTAAAAACTGGGCCAACAAATTAACTATTCAACTTTTTCATTTCCCTGTAATCATAAATAAAAGATCCTTCCTTTTTTCCCTTTGCGGCATTCAGCATCGCTCCGGCGACTGCTTTTGCATGAATAGCTTTATATTTTGTTGGAATAAGAAACGACAGGGCTGTCATTATCGCTTTCCCTATCTTCTCACCCAGGCGAAACTCTTTTCTTTCTCCCATTAAAACGGATGGCCGCATGATATGAACTGATCTTAACCCACTTTCTTTCACAGCCTCTTCCACTTCGCCTTTTAACTTTAAGTAGAAATTGCTGCTTTTACTGTTTGCCCCGACGGCTGAAACCAATACAAATATTTCGCAACCCGTCATTTTGCAAAGGCGGGCTGCTTTTACAGTTATATCATAGTCAATTTTTCGATAGGCTTCCTTGTCGCCTTTTACTTTACGTTGAGTAGTACCAATAGTGCAGAATACAACATCGCTGCCATCAATGGCTAATTGCAGTGATTCTGCATCATTGAAGTCAACTAATTTTATTTCTGTGCAAGGATCATTTTTTGGCATTGGCCTGCGGACGATCAGCCGGATGGTTTCAAAACTCTTATCCTTTTTCAGGAGTTCATAAAGATAGCTGCCGACCAGCCCGGTGACACCAATGATAGTTGCTGTTTTACTCATAAAAAATCAGGATGTTTGCAGTATGCAAATTCTGGAAAATATTTCATTAAAGCCATTTAATACTTTCGGGATAGATACAAAAGCCAGGTATTTTTCTTCCTGTTCAGATGATGAGGAACTTGCTGAGCTAATGGTGCATGCGGAAAAACTTGTTGCTCATAACGCAGCACTCGGCACTTTCATTCTTGGCGGTGGCAGCAATATTCTTTTGACCGGGGATGTAAATGCCTTTGTCGTAAAGAATGAAATAAAGGGAGTAGAAGAGATACATGAGGATAGCGAGTATGTATATGTAAAAGCCGGGGCAGGAGAGAACTGGCATGCATTTGTACTGCATTGTCTCCGGCACAATTGGGCCGGTGTTGAGAATTTATCACTGATCCCCGGTAATGTCGGTGCATCGCCCATGCAGAATATCGGCGCTTATGGGGTAGAGTTGGCAGATGTTTTCTGGTGTCTTGACGCATATCATTTGAAGGAAAAGAAGGTTGTGACATTTACGTTAAGCGATTGCAAATTTGGTTACAGGGAAAGTGTTTTTAAGAATATTTATAAGGACCGGTTTGTGATATTGAATGTTACATTCAGGTTGCGGAAGAAACCGGTTTTTCATACCAGCTATGGCGCTATACAGCAGGAGTTGGAAAAAATGAAAGTAAAAGATCTCAGCATCCATGCCATATCACAGGCGGTGATCAATATCCGGTCATCAAAGCTGCCCGATCCTGTAATAGTTGGTAATGCCGGGAGTTTTTTTAAGAACCCTGAGATCACAGGTAATAAATATGAGTCACTGAAAGAGAAATTTCCGGGGATTGTTGCCTATTCACTGGCCGGCGGAAATTATAAACTGGCGGCTGGCTGGATGATTGAGCAATGCGGGTGGAAAGGTTTTCGGGAAGGGGACGCAGGTGTGCACCCTGCGCAAGCGCTGGTGCTGGTGAATTATGGCAAAGCTTCCGGGGAAAGCATATACGAACTCAGTGAACGGATTTTAAAAAGCGTAGACCAGCAATTCGGGGTTTTGCTGGAGAGGGAGGTTAATATTATTTAACAATTATGGGGTGCAGCGATTTGGAAAAGGGGGTTGTCATACTGCCAAACCTTAAACCGCCTTATATGCAAAAATTTAGCTTGTTGTTTCTCCTGCTGGTATTTGCCAGCTCATTTTCCTGGTCACAGGATAAAATTTACCGGAAAAATGGAAAGGTCGTCGAAGCTAAAGTACTTGAGATCGGAAACTCTGAAGTAAAGTACCGTGAATTCAGGAACCCTGATGGGCCTATCTATGTGCTCGAAACAGATCGTATCAGTAAGATCGAATATGAGAATGGCAAGGTTGAAAAATTTACTGACGATTTGAAGGACCCCGAAAGATATGAAGGACAACTGAACAAAGCTATCAAGTTTGATTTCTTTGGCCCTTTACTTGGCTATACACAGTTATCATTTGAAAAAAGTACCGGGGTAGGAAAGGGATATGAAATTTCTGTCGGTATCATTGGGGCAGGTAAATCTTCACGGCTTGAATACTATGATGCTAATAACACCTGGCAGACAGTTAAAAGAGGCCAGCTTGGTGCGTTTGCCAGCTTTGGTTACAAATTCGGGAAGCTGCCTGATTTTATTTTGTTTGGCAAAACAAGGCTCACGCATATTATGCAGGGAACCTACATAAAACCCATTCTTTACTTAGGTCATTATAAAGAGAACCAGGTGCAATGGAAAGGAAATAATAACTACGAGTTGGGCGAGCAGAATGTAACCTTCGGTGCACTGCAACTGGAAGCGGGCAAGCAATGGGTGTTCGGCGATAAGGTACTGCTCGATATGTACTTTGGTATGGGGTATGGGGTAGATGATAAAAAGGATTCGTATGAGTATAGTTATGATGATCCTTATGATAATACTGCAGCTTATAACTATGCTAATGCAAGAGTGGGAGCAAGCCCGGGTCTTTCCTTTTCATTCGGAGTAAAATTAGGACTGCTGATCAAATAAAGAAG
>DATDIX010000056.1:0-25470 GCA_036520835.1 Chitinophagaceae bacterium
TATATCTTCCATGAGTCGTGTCATTTTCCCGGTACTGGAGCCATTTGGCCGTGACCTCGAATATGCCATTCAACCGGCGCTGAGGGATAGGTATGTCTACTACCCATTGTATGATACCATAAAAGCTATCGCACAGACCTATGCCAACCTGAACCGTTACGAACTCAATGGTAAATCCAAAACTTCCGGATCAGGCAATACGGATTACCAGCTTGGGTTTAATATTCCAAGAGGCTCAGTTACGGTTTCTTCTGCCGGGCAGATCCTCCAGGAAAATATTGACTACGAAATAAATTATGACCTTGGTACACTGCGTGTCATTAACCAGGCCATCATCAGTTCAGGTGTGCCGGTGAATATTCAATACGAGAACCAGGCAGCTTTTGGTATCCAGCAGCGAAATTATATGGGGCTGCGGCTTGATTATTTACTCAGTAAGAAATTAAATATTGGCGCAACAGTGGTAAGATTGGGTGAAAGGCCATTCTTTGTTAAACAATCTTATGGTGATGATCCTATCCGCAATACGATGTATGGAATGGATATTGACTACAAAAGCGAATGGCCACGTTTGACCAAATGGCTGGATAAGCTTCCGTTTTATTCTACCAAAGAAATGTCATCGATCACGGCCTATGCAGAATTTGCAGGGTTGCAACCCGGGCACGCCCCGCAGATTGGAAAGGGCGACGAAGGTCAGGTGTATATCGATGACTTTGAAGGAACACGTTCTTCAATTGATCTCCGCTTTCCATTGATCAGTTGGACACTGGCGTCTACGCCACGGTTTTTTACTGAATCAACTTTAAGTAATGATCTTGCTTATGGCTATAACAGGGGAAAATTGGCCTGGTATAATATCGAACCTGTTTTGCAGGAAAAGAATAATCCGAACAACCCGCTTAGAAATGATCTGGATGAATTATCAAAACCTGAAACCAGGCAGGTATTGCAACGGGAAATATTCCCGCAGCGTACCAATGATTTCGGGCAGGGCTTGCTCACCACTTTTGATCTTGCATTTTATCCAAAAGATAAAGGGCCTTATAACTTCGAAACAAGCCCGACCCGGATAAACGCCAACGGCCAACTGATCAACAGGCAGCAGGCATGGGGCGGCATCATGCGTAATATTGACCAGATAGATTTTGAAACAAGTAATATTGAATATATCGAATTCTGGTTGATGGACCCGTTCACGCTGAACACGACCAGCGCCGGCGGGCAACTATATTTTAACCTGGGTAATATTTCAGAAGATGTATTGAAAGATGGCAAGCGTCAATACGAAAATGGTTTGCGAACGCCCACTAACAGTGCACCGGTAGATGAAAATACCGTTTGGGGCAGGGTGCCTGCTAATCCTTTGCAAGTGACCAATGCATTTAGTAATGAACCGGAAGACAGGCAATACCAGGATATTGGCCTGGATGGGTTATCGGATGAAGATGAAAGAACAAAGTTCAACACTTATCTCTCTTCACTGGCAGGTGTAGTGAACCCGGCTGTATTGTCACAGGCTCAGTCCGACCCATCCGCAGATAATTTCAAACCATACCGTGATGCAAGTTTTGACCAGCAGGGTGTAGGTATATTGGGCAGGTATAAGAATATCAATAACCCACATGGTAACTCACCGGTAGCCGATGCCAACAGCGAGTTTGTAAATGCGTTCACACAATATCCTGATGCCGAAGAATTGAACCGGGATAATACATTGAATGAAGTGGAAGAATACTTCCAGTACAAAGTGGATATAAAACCTTTCATGACGGCCGGCAGCAATTTTATCACGGATGTAAGAAGAGTTACCGTCAGCCTGCCCAATAATACCTCCCGTGATGAAAAATGGTACCTGTTCAGGATACCGGTAAAAGATTTTGAAAGCAGGGTGGGTAATATCCCTGATTTCAAATCCATCCGTTTTATCCGCATGTTTGTTACGGGTTTTGCAGATACAGCCGTGGTGATGCGTTTTGGTAAATTGGAACTGGTGCGCAACCAGTGGCGCAAGTTCCAGTATGAAATTGATACCATCGGGTTATACCAGAATTTACCGGTTCCCGATCCGATCGAATTCAATGTACTGGCTGTAAACCTCGAAGAGAATGATCAACGACAGCCTATTCCTTACGTCATACCTCCCGGTATTGAAAGACAGCAGCAGTTAAGTAATAATAATGTGCAACTATACCTGAATGAACAATCGCTGAGTATACAGGCCTGCGGTATGCAAAAAGGAGAGACCCGCGGAGTATTCAAGACCATGAACCTTGATATGCGCCAGTATGGTAAACTGCGTATGTTCATCCATGCAGAGGGCAGGAATGCCAACGATGCTATCAAGGATTATTCACTGACGGCTGTTATTCGTATCGGTAATGATTTCCAGGGTAACTATTATGAAATAAGGATACCCTTGAAAAAAACGGAATGGTTTGAAACGGACAGCCTGAAAATATGGCCCGAGGAAAATAATCTCGATTTTGATCTCGGGGAACTGACCCGGCTGAAATTACGGCGTAATAAGCTGGTGTCTCCTGCCCAATATTATAGAGAAACACTTCCCAACGGCCGGTCATTTGCGATACTGGGCAACCCTAACCTCGGTGAAGTAAGGGGCATGATGATGGCGATAGAAAACACGGCCGTTGAGACCGCCTGTACCGAGGTCTGGTTCAATGAACTTCGTTTTTCAAACATTGATGAAGAAGGCGGCTGGGCCGCCATAGCGAGGATGGATGTGAAACTGGCAGACCTTGGCGCCATTACCGTGGCCGGAACCGCCCGGACCAGGGGCTTTGGTACGCTGGAGCAAAGGGCGAATGAAAGAAGCCGTGAAGATGTTTACTCATTTGACCTGACTGCGAATATTGATGCAGGCAAACTATTGCCTAAAAAATGGGGAATACAGGTGCCTTTTTACGGAGGTCTCAGCCGCATCGCCAGCACACCTGAATATGATGCATTCGATCTTGATGTAAAGCTGGAGGATAAACTGAATGAGATGTCCAGTAAACAGGAAAAGGATTCGATCAGGCAACTTTCGCAGGATATCACTACCATCAAAACGTTCAACTTTACCAATGTAAAAAAGTTAAAGATGGACGGGAAGCGGCCCAAGATATGGAGCGCAAGCAATTTTGATCTCAATTATTCCTATATCATCACTGAAAAGCATAATCCGTTGATCGAACACGATGAGTTGCGGAGAACCCGTGCAGCGATTGGATATAATTATGCACCCCAGCCCATCTTTATTGAGCCTTTCAAAAAGCTGATCAAATCGAAATCGAAATGGCTGACCATTTTCAAGGACTTTAATATTAACCCTATTCCATCGCAATTGTCATTTAAAGCAGATGTGTTCCGACAGTTCGGCGCTACCCGTGTCAGGAATGTAGGCGGCGGCCCGTATAAAATACCGGAGACCTATAATAAATACTTTACTTTCGACCGCTTTTATATCCTGCAATGGAACCTGACAAGATCCATATCGCTGGATTTTACTGCCACCAACAATGCCCGTGTTGACGAACCATTTGGCCGTATTGATACCAAAGCAGAAAAAGATTCGGTCAAGAAAAATTTGTTCAAAGGCGGACGTAATACACAATACCAGCACCAGGCAACCGTAACTTATACGGTGCCTATGCAAAAGATCCCTTTGCTTGACTGGACAACGTTAAGAGCATCGTATGCCACCAGGTATAACTGGCTTGCAGCATCCCTGCTTGCACGCCGTTTTGGTAATACTTTATCCAACACACAAACACAGACGATCAACAGTGAGCTGAACTTTGAACAACTGTATAACAAATCAAGGTTCCTGAGGGCCGTTAACAGCGCCCCGCCTCCCGGAGGTGCTAAAGGTGGAAAAGACAGTAAAGACGGGAAGGACAAGCCCGGTGATAAAAACGCAAAACAGCCTGATGTAAAAACAGGCGGTAAAACGGAAGATATTAAAGCCGCAGATACACTGAAAGCGAGACTTGCAAAAATGACCCCCAAGGAAAGAAGAAAAGCGAAGAAGGAAATACGCAAAAAGAAAAGAGAGGAAAAAAGAAAACTAAGGGAACAAAAGAAAAATACACTACCGGAAGTAAGCGGCGCAGTAAGATTTGCTGCCGGCTTAGTTACTTCATTGAAAAGAGTAGGCATTCAGTATTCTGAAGATTATGGAACCGTATTGCCGGGGTATATGGACAGCACCCGGATACTGGGTTCTAACCCAAAAAGCGGGGCGCCAGGATTTGATTTTATTTTCGGTTATCAGCCTGATACAACTTGGGTCAATAATTTTGGAGCGAAAGGATTACTCTCAACAGATACGATGGTATCGGCCATGCTCCAGCAACGGTATGTACAACGGCTGAATATTACGGCACAACTGACGCCGATCAGGGACCTGAACATTGATGTTAACTTCGATAAGTCTTATGATAAACAGTATTCAGAATTGTATAAGGATACCAGTAAAGTGGATAATGTTGGGTTGACAAGACTGAATCCGTATGCAGCCGGTAGTTTCAGCGTCAGTTATATTTCTTACCAGACCTTGTTCAGGAAATTCGATCCGAACCTGGTATCCGAAACATTCAAACAATTTGAAGCAAACCGGATAATATTATCGCAGCGGCTGGGAACAAAAAATCCTTACCAGGGCGGTGTCATCGGTCCGGATGGATACTATGAAGGGTATGGACGTTATGCACAGGATGTGGTGATACCGGCTTTTCTTGCTGCCTATACTGACCAGGATCCGATGAAAGTGAAACTGATCAAGAACAGTAACGCTAAACTGAATTCTAATGCATTTGGATCGCTTGTACCAAGACCAAACTGGACCGTCACCTATAACGGATTATCGAGAATAGGGGGCCTCGATAAAGTGTTTACCAATTTCAGCATCCGTCATGGTTATCACAGCACCCTTAGCATGAATAGCTTTAATTCGGCTTTATTATTCCAGGATCCTTTCCATGCAGGCTATCCTTATTTCAAGGATCCGCTGACCGGGAACTATATTCCTTATTTCCTGGTTCCGAATATTACCATCCAGGAGCAGTTTGATCCGTTGATAGAAGTGGATATGACCTTTACCAATCAACTGACAACAAGATTTGAATACCGGAAAAGCCGTACATTAAGTTTGAGTCTTATTGATTACCAGCTGGCAGAGAACCGTTCTACGGAAGTGACATTTGGTTTCAACTACCGTAAGAAAGGGATGCCGCTGATCAAAAAGATCGGTAAGATGAAAATGGATAATGATGTGACCTTCCGGTTTGACTTCAGCCTGCGGGACGATGCAACCGCTAACAGTAAACTTGACCAGAAAACTTCATTCGGAACAGCAGGGCAAAAAGTGATACGTATCGCTCCTTCTATAGATTATGTTCTTAATAAAAGAGTGAGTTTGAAACTCTACTTTGAACAGAACAGGAATATCCCCAAGATCAGTAATGCCTTCCCGATCACTAATACAAGGGGCGGATTACAGATAAGGGTCTCACTAGCACAATAAAAGGAGTGTAGGGTTTAAAAAGTTTAATGTTTAAAGTTAGTTGTCTGAAGCCACAATATTCTTTTCCCTGGCAAAGTGCCCGCTTTATGAACCTTAAACAGCTAATGTCATTGCGGAACAAATATCCTGAACACATTATTGCTCCATACTTCCTTGTAATTATTCTGCTGCATGAATTCATTCATATAAGCATCCCTTTTTTCATTGTTTTTCTCATATACTGATACATCTTCAGTTGTTGCATCAGGCCAGTTGCTGCTGGTGCCGGTCGTTTTCATTTTCTGCATGATGACAACAGGCAGTGTCTTTGTTTCTTCCAGTCCTTTGTATAATTCGGTTTTAAAAGTTTCCGCTTCGTATAGCCAGGGGTAGGAGTTGCGCATATAGGGCCTTGTGCGGGTTGCATAGTTCAGCATGGGCAAACACTGGTAGGCCAGCATATAATCATTTGATTGCAGGTATCGGGCACTTTCCCGGAGCATTTCATTAAGTGCTGTTGCCCTTTCCGGTGTTGTAAGAATTCCCCGGAGATATTTGTTATCAATAGACGATGTCATTTTTAAACGATCATGCCTGTCGAAGAACGGGTAGCGGTAGGTATAAACCAGGCATCCGAATAGGCACACTACCACGATCCAGTTTCTTATTTGCTGTAATTGCATTTCATTGATCATTACCCCGGCATCATCAGCAGCATTTTTCCGGGTAAGTGTGAACCGGCTGTTTACCGATTTAATATTATACAGGTAATCAATCACTATCGGGAATGATAACCAGATAGAATAGATACCTACTGTAAACAATCCTGCGGAACTGCTGAAGGGATAAGTAACCAGGATAAAACAGCCCATCAGGGCCAATAGTTTGATATCGTTATTCGTTTTGGTAAATAGGATCAGTACTGTTGCAATCAATATAAGCCCTGTAAAGAAGTACAGGATTATTTCTTTACCAATATTCCCTTTCAGGAGCATTATGCACAGGAACAGGATAACAGCATATTTTAAGATATCAATGACCCATTTCCTGTAAATGGGATACTTCTTTATGAAGTTTACTATCATCGAAGCGATGACCGCTGTTGCCAGTATAAAAACGGTATATTTTATTGCAGAAGAATAAGTGCCAATAAAATTTTTGACCAACACCATCGGACCATAAAAGCTTTCTTCTCCTCCGCTGCCCATACTGGAAAGCAGGCTGATGGAATTGATGAATATATCCAGGTGACCAATCAGCTTCATAATGGCTACTACTAGTCCTGTCGTAACCAGGAAACCTCCGGCAAATGCCGCTACTTGGGAGAATTGAGCTTTGATACTATTCTTATTATGGAAGCCATAATATAATATACCGGCGCCAAGACCCAGGCAAAGTATGTTAGGCAAACGGGTAAATGTGCTCAGTGATATAAACAAACCGCTTATGGCTATTTTCCAAAGCTTATTCTCTTTCAGGCCAGTGAATAAAAAGGAGATGGCGAGCATGTTGAGTAATGCCGACAGGTCATTATAATGGATCTCTTTCAGGTTATTATTAATGAACAACAGCACCATCAATAACCCTAACTTCAAATGACCGGGATCGAGATATTTCTTAAGTAGGTTGTAAGTAACTATTATAGTTGAGGTCGTCACAATAACTCCCGCTAACCGGATACCCCATAATCCAAGATCCGGGAATATATAGGCAACAGCCCCGCCGACAATACCCGAGAACCAGAACATAAAATTGTACTGTGTTGTTTCAGGTTCATTATATATCTGCTGGTAGAAAGTGGCATAGAACCCGCTGTCTGAAAGATCAATTCCCTGGAAAATGAACAGGATCTGGAAGGCAAAAAGAAGAAAAAAAAAGAATTTTACATTCAATTTTTCCAGTACAGATGATGGGGAAAGAGTTTTCATAAACACTTTAAAAACTTTAAACGTAATAAAATAAGTTGAATAATTCAAGCTGGGAGCGGTTCCCGGCCTGGGCTTATAAGGCATATAACAGCCATTTCCCTTTAAGAGAGAGTAGGTTGCGGCTGAAAATGGGTTATATTAATTTTTTTAAACGTAAATACCGGGAAACCAGCTTTTAGAAAGATATTTTTTGCCCAAACACTTAGAAATACAGAAATAATTTTATTATTTTGCGAAGCTATCTCAACCAGAGGCACCCTACGAGAAGGCAGTCAACTGAAGCCTTTCTCCCTTAAAGCCCAAATCCTTAGTACCCCAATGTTCTATCGTTTTATCCCAGTTTCTTAAATCCCAATTATTTCCGTTAAGAACCCGGCTTATACCAGGCTGTCATATCAGGTATACAAGATCCTTTTGCAGAAGAACCAGGCAAGTTTTAGCAACGACGGGAATGTCTTTTGAACTATAAATCTTAAAGTAAAGTTTATAATTTGTACGAACAATGAAAACTGTAAACCTTGGAGTAATAGGCTATGGCTATTGGGGCCCTAACCTTGTAAGGAATTTTTTTGCCGCTAATGATTGTACTGTAAAAGCAGTGGCTGACGGCAGGCCTGAACGCCTGGCCGTATTGTCCAAAGTATTTCCTTCTGTAAAAGGGGTAAAAGATGCTGATGATATCATCAATGATACGGAGATCGATGCCGTGGTGATCGCTACATCGGTATTCAGCCATTTTCCTTTGGCCAAAAAAGCGTTGAATGCCGGCAAGAACGTGCTGATCGAAAAGCCCATGACGGCTTCTGTGGCTGAAGCAGATGAATTGATCGAACTGGCAGCAAAGAAAGGACTCACGCTGATGGTGGACCACACTTTTCTTTATACAGGTGCGGTAGCTAAAATGAAAGAACTGATCGAAAGCAAAGTAATAGGCACCCCGCGGTATTTTGATTCAAGCCGTATCAACCTTGGATTGTTTCAGCCCGATGTGAATGTAATATGGGATCTTGCCCCGCATGACCTGTCCATTCTTACTTACCTCGTGGATCAAAAGCCGGTCAGCATTAATGCAACCGGTATCTCCCATACAAATAACAATATCGAGAACATTGCGTACATGACTGTGAATTATGAATCGGATTTTATTGCCCATTTCAATGTATCATGGACGTCGCCGGTGAAAGTAAGGCAGACCCTGATCGGCGGTGACATAAAGATGATCGTGTATAATGACCTGGAACCTTCTGAAAAAATAAGGGTATACGATACCGGTTACAATCATAAGACAGAAGAATACGAGAATAAGATCATGGTGGACTACCGGACAGGCGATGTGTATATCCCCAAACTAGGAACACAGGAAGCCTTGCTGGGCGTGGCCAATGATTTTATTCAATGTATCATCAATAAAAAAGAGCCGAAAGCAAATGCCCATCTTGGAAGACAGGTGGTCAGGATACTTGAGGCATCACAGGTTTCCATTAAGAATAATGGAAAAGAAGTTTGTATCAGATAAAACCTTGATCATGGAAACAATTACCACCAACAACGAAAGGCAAAGCCTGAACAATGTGCAGGTAGGCAGTAATGTCCGCATCTTCAATTTTGTCAATGCGTATGGATGCAGTATCGGTGACAACAGTAAGGTTGGAGCTTTTGTGGAGATACAAAAGGGAGCCACGATCGGGAAAAATTGCAAGATATCAAGCCATACATTTATTTGTGACGGTGTGCATATAGAGGATAATGTATTTATCGGCCATGGCGTGATGTTCACCAACGATCTTTTCCCGAGAGCCACTAATCCTGATGGTTCGCCGCAGACAGAAGCAGACTGGAAACTGGTAGAGACATTTGTAAAGAAAGGCGCTTCTATCGGCAGCAATGCGACCATACTGGCAGGTATCACTATTGGTGAAAATGCATTGGTAGGCGCCGGTGCTGTCGTAACAAAAGATGTGGCTCCTAACGCTATTGTGGCCGGAAGTCCTGCAAAATTTTTTAAAAACGTATAAATCAAACCTTAGACGATAATTACATGGAAAAGAAAATCCCGTGCCTGGATCTGAAAGGTCAGCACCAGCAGATAAAACAGGAAGTATTTGAAGCATTTGAAAAAGTATATGAGAATACCGCTTTTTCAGGGGGTCCTTTTGTAGAAACATTTGAAAAAAGTTTTGCGACATTCTGCGGAACAAAATATGCGGTGGGTGTTGATAATGGTACATCGGCATTGCACCTGGCCATGCTGGCTTTGGGTATCGGCGCTGGTGACGAAGTGATCATTCCGGCGAATACATTCATCGCAACAGCCTGGGGTGTTTCATATACAGGCGCTATGCCGGTGTTTGTTGACAATGATCCTAACACATGGGAAATAGATGCGGCAAAGATCGAAGCAGCGATCACGCCGAAAACAAAAGCAGTGATAGGAGTACACTTATATGGTCAGCCATTTGATATTGATGCAGTACAGGCAGTCTGCACAAAACATGACCTGTTCTTACTGGAAGATGCAGCACAGGCGCAGGGAGCTATGTACAAAGGAAAACCTGTAGGCGGATTTGGCGAAATGGCCTGTTATAGTTTTTATCCCGGCAAGAATTTAGGCGCTTGTGGTGAAGCAGGTGGATTGACAACTAACAATGAATCTTATTATAAACATTTGCAAAGCCTGCGTAATCATGGTATGACCGTTCGCTATTACCATGATGAAGTGGGTTATAATATGCGGATGGGTGGCCTGGAAGGCGCTTCATTAAGCATTAAACTCAAATACCTGCCGGACTGGAACAAACGCAGACAGGCTATAGCAAAAAGATACCAGGCGGAAATTAAGAATGACAAGTTAAAGATGCAGGTACAGCCTGAAGGACATTGTTCAGTTTACCACTTGTTTGTAGTAACGACAAAAGACCGTGATGGGTTGATGAAATACCTGAACGGGAAAAATATTTTCCCCGGGCTTCATTATCCTGTTCCCTGCCATTTGCAGAAAGCGTATGCTCACCTGGGTTACAAAGAAGGTGATTGCCCGAATGCTGAATACCTGGCAGCCCATTGTATATCATTGCCAATGTATGCTGAACTGGCGGATGAAGATGTTACGTATGTGATTGAAACGTTGAATAAGTATTAATAATGCTGATAGATAAACTGGTTAAACGTGTAGAAGCCCTTGGGTTGAACCTGGAAGGGAAAACAGTGCTGACAGAAGCAGCAAGCGGGGCTTATATCGTTACGCCTTTGCTCGCCGCCATTGCAGGAGCAAAAGTTTATGCGTTCACCAGAACAACACGTTACGGAACTGTAGGAGAGATTTTTTTAAATACAAAGAAACTGATCAGTGAATGTACAAGCCGGAAACTGGATATAACGCTGATCGATAAACTGACACCTGAGATCATTGCAGAGGCAGATATCATCACCAATTCCGGTCACCTGCGGCCATTGAATGAAGAGAAACTCCGCTACGCCAAGGACAATGTTGTTATTCCCTTGATGTATGAAGCATGGGAGTGGAGAGATGCTGATATGGATATTAGCTATATCCGTAAAAGAGGGTTTAAGATCGGCGCAACGAATGAACGTCATCCTGAAGTGGATGTCTTCAATTATCTCGGCGATATGGCGGTGAAACAGATATTCGATGCAGGCACCTGTCCTTATAAAAACAAGTTTGTACTGATCTGTAATAATGATTTCGGTCCCTATATCGCTAAAGTGGTTGCCAGGGTTTGCGACGGCCTGGCGGTGATCGACAAGAATGAGAATAAAGACAAATACAATTTTGATAATGTAGAATGGATCGGCAATTTTCCTGATGTAAAAGTGCCGGCTAAGTACAAAGATGCAGAAGCGGTTATTTTCACGGCCTATCCGTTTGATCAGAATTGGATAGGGGAAAATACGCCGTTGTCAGTAAAGCAGATCAAAGCTGAGTTCAGCGATCCTTACATACTCCGTTATTGCGGCGATGTGGATCCAAAAGTGCTGGAGGATAACTGTATCAGGTATTTCCCGGCCCAGGTACATAGCGGCCACATGGGCGTATTGCCTTCTGCGGTTGGATATGACCCGATCATCCGGTTACAGGCGGGCGGATTAAAAGCAGGTGAAGCATTGCTCACCGGTAAACATGAATATAATAATATTCCGGTATTGGAATTAGTATAATTGATATGAGTACCACGACGAACCTTATTGCGATTGGACGTTCCCGTTATTTATATGATGGAGTGAAATATCTTTTAACCAGAGGGTATTCTTTCAAAGCTATTGTTACCGAGGAAGCTTACGAGGAATATGATATCAAGCATACTGATTTTGAAAGCCTGGCTAAAGAATGCGGCGCTGCTTTCTTTATGATAAAATCGGTGAACAACGAAGAGCTGATCAAAGTAATAAATGATAATAAAGTCCGGGTTGCTATCAGTGTTAATTGGAAATATACAATCCCTAAAAATTTTTTAGACCTGTTTGAATGCGGTATCCTCAATTTTCATTTGGGCAACCTACCTGATTACAAAGGAAACGCAACGGTTAACTGGACGATCATCAACGGCGAAAGTTATATCAACGGGAATATCCACAAAATGGATCCTGAGCTAGATGCCGGGGACGTGGTAGCCAGGAAAGCAATACCGATCACTTCAGAAACTTATATAGCGGACGTATTGAAGCAAGCTGAAGCAGATGTACCCGCTTTATATGAGGAAGCTATAAAAAAAGTATTGGTTCAGCCTGATGCATACGAAGTAAAAGGAACGGTACGTGGTTCACGCTGCTATCCAAGATTATCGGAAGACAGCCAGGTCAACTGGAATCAACCGGCCGAAAATGTATGCAGGCTGGTAAGAGCTTCTTCTCATCCATATAAGGGAGCTTTTAGTTTCCTGAATGGGGAAAAGGTCATTATCTGGAAGGCAAAGGCAGTGATCCCGGAGGATAAATTCTTTGCAATGCCGGGTCATGTGGTAGCGATAAATAAAAATAACAACAGTATAATGGTAGCTTGTACCGACGGCTTACTGGAAGTACAGGAAATTGAAAGAAACGGGGAAGTGATGGCACCGGCCGCTTTTATAAAAAGTATCAGGGTACGATTCAAATAACCAACATGCAGGAGAATAACAACAAACTAATTTCTGTTATCATACCCATTTATAATGAGTATGAGGGTATCCCTTTCCTGGTGGATAGCCTGAATGAGTTTTTCGGGCAGCATGCTCATTTGAATGCGGAAGTCATTTTTGTCAATGACGGTTCAAGGGATAATTCTGTTGAGAGATTAAGCGGGATGTCGCATAAGACCTATAAAGCCAAAGTGATCAGCTTTTCAAGAAACTTTGGTTCACATGCTGCTTTGCGTGCCGGTATTTCCCATGCATCAGGAGAATATATCTGCTTCAATTATGCCGACCTGCAGGACCCGCTTGAGTTAGTAATACAGATGAAAGACCTGATGGACCAGGGACATGATATCATCTGGGCACAGCGGGAAAGCACCAAAGTATCGTGGGGTGAAAAAATGTTTTCCAAGTTCTATGCGTACCTGATGAAGAAATTCGCTTTTAAGAATTTCCCGGAAAAAGGTTTTGATATTGTAATGTTCAATAAAAAGGTAGCGGCTGAAGTGAACAGGAATGTAGAAGCCAACTCTTCTATCTTCCTGCAGATATTGGGCATGGGCTTCCGCCAGACCAATATTACTTACAAAAAAAGGGAGAGACAAACAGGCGTCAGCAAATGGACCTTATCGAAGAAGATCAAGTTGTTCATTGATTCATTTGTTGCTTTTTCTTATGCCCCGATACGGTTTGTTACAATTGTGGGGATCATTTTCTTTTTTGTTGGGGTACTCTGGACAGCGTATATAGTCATCAGGAAAATATTTTTCCAGGACCTGGCCGCAGGATGGCCGGCATTGATGTCCATCCTGATGATCGGGTTTGGTATTACGAATATTTCATTAGGTATCATAGCGGAGTATCTCTGGCGTACATTGGATGCCAGCCGTAAACGCCAGGTATTTATTATTGATGAGATCAAAGAACTGAATAAATAATGATGAAAGCTGTACTATACTGCGCTTTGTATGCCCTGCTGAATGTATCGGGGGCTGCCATCATTAAATGGAATTTAAAAGGGAAAGCACTGACAAGCTTCAACCAATGGATCAACCTGCTGTTGAATATACAGGTGATCGGCGCCTTTGTTTTGATCTTTGTTTCAATGCTTGTTATATTCAAAGCTTTATCAACGGCTAATTTTACTTTTGTTATCCCGGTGTCGGCAGGTATCAATTTTATTTTAACCGTGATAGCGGGCTATTATATTTTCAAAGACCAGTTGAGCATGGTCTCTTTTATAGGTTTCGCATTAATTATTTCAGGCATTATATTATTAAGTTTAAACAGTACCCAGCATGCATAATAAAGTTAAAGGCAGTGTTATCCTGGTGACCGGCGGCGCTGGTTTCATCGGATCATATGTAGTAGAGGAATTGATCCTCCTTCAGCCCAAAAAGATCATCATCCTTGATAATTTTATCCGGGGCAGCGGGGAGAATATGAAATCTTTTGCCGGTAATCCGATTGTGGAGTTTCATGAAGGAGATATCCGCGATACGATCAAACTGGAGCATTGTATTGCCGGTGCTGATTATATCTTCCACATGGCCGCTTTGCGTATCAATGCCTGCGCAGCCAGCCCGAGGGATGGTTTTGAAGTGATGCTGAGATCAACTTTTGAAGTAGCTGAATTGGCTGTAAAGCATAAGGTGAAAAAAGTCATTTACAGTTCCAGCGCTTCCGTATATGGATTGGCGCAGCATTTCCCCACGCCGGAAGCTGATAACCCGTATAACAACCAGACATTCTATGGCGCTGCCAAAATGTGGGGGGAACAATTATTCAGGAGTTATAAATTCATGTATGGGCTGGATTATGTGGCGCTTCGTTATTTCAATGCGTATGGCCCGCGTATGGATACAGATGGAAAATATACTGAAGTAATGATCAAATGGCTGGATTGTATCCGCGACAGCAAGAACCCGCTGATCTATGGAGATGGTTCTACTTCTATGGACTTTGTATATGTAAAGGATATTGCCAAAGCAAATATTGCAGCCTTACAGGCAGATGTGACTGATGAAGCTTTTAATATCGGCAACTGCGAAGAAACAAGCCTGAAAGGGTTGCTGGATGTATTGCTGAAAGTAAATGATTCTGCATTGAAACCTGAATTCAGGGAAGAAAATTCTATCAACCCTGTAAGCAGGAGACTGGCTGATATCAGTAAAGCTCAGCAATTGCTTGGGTTTACTCCAACCGTGAGCCTGGAACAGGGAATGAAAGAGCTGACCGATTGGTATTTTTCAAAAATTAAAGTAACGGCTAATTAACTTATTTATGATACCGATAGCAAAACCTTATTTGACAGCAGATGAAGCACAGGCGGCGTATGATACGATCCTGACAGGATGGATCACGCAGGGGCCAAGAGTAGCAGAGTTTGAAGAAAAGTTTGCCGCTTATACCGGTGCAAAGTATGCTGTTGCTGTTTCCAACTGCACAACAGCACTGCACCTCGCCATGATTGTGGCGGGTATTAAGGAAGGAGATGAAGTGATATGCCCTTCGATGAGTTATGTGGCAACAGCCAATTCAATAAAGTATGTGGGAGCCAAACCAGTATTCGCAGAAGTTAATCCAAACACGTACAACCTCGATGTGGTTGATACGGAACGAAAGATCACCCCAAAGACGAAAGCGATCCTGCTAGTACACCAAATTGGCATGCCTGCTGATATTGATGCGTTTAAAAGACTGGCAGATACATATAAACTAACACTGATTGAAGATGCCGCGTGTGCAGCAGGGTCTGCTTACCAAAATGCAAAGATCGGCAGTCATTCAGAACTGGTTTGTTTCTCCTTACACCCGCGGAAAGTAATCTCAACGGGTGATGGCGGTTTTGTGACCACTAACCGGGAGGATTATTACCAGCGGATGAAATTACTGAGACAACACGGCATGTCAGTGAATGACCGGGTTCGTCATGAATCTGCTAAAGTGATCTTTGAAGATCATGTTGAAGTAGGATACAACTATCGCATGACGGATATACAGGCGGCAGTTGGTATCAAACAACTGGAGAAACTGGATTGGATAGTGGCAGAAAGAAGAAAGATAGCCATGCAGTATCATGAAGCGTTCAGGGATATTGATTTTATACGATTACCTCTTGAAGAAGAAGGATACTTCAGTAACTATCAATCTTACAGCATTTACCTGAAAGATACCTGCCCGGTCAGCCGGAATGACCTGATGCAGAAAATGCTGGATGCGGGAGTTTCTACAAGAAGAGGAATTATGACATCGCACAGGGAGACAGCTTATAAAACAGAATATGCAGGTGTATCGTTACCAGTTTCAGAGAATGCAGCTGATAACAGCATCATTTTGCCTTTGTATATACCGATGAGTTCAGAAGATATAAAGAAAGTGATCGAGACATTCAAAGCGAATGTCCTGGTGCCTGTACACTAAAATAAAATATGGCTTGTTGATTATTGAGAAGAAACAGCATTGGCGCTTTCGCCGGTGCTTGTTTTTTTAAAGAGCATTACATACCCGCAAAGATTCTTTTTCTTTTGTTTATTTACCTGCACAGGTTTCATCATGTGAAACTCGGAAATTCTTGGTATGTATCTGAAAGAAATGATATTGCCATCAACGTCTCCCCATCTTTTCTGTTCGAAAATTACCTGCCGCTCACTCCAGTCATACATTCTCACTTCATATAAACGGGAAGAATAGTCGCCGATAAAAACAAACTGGTACCAGCTGCCTTCTGTCAAAGGAACGACCACAGGCATTTCAAATTCACTTTCCATAGTGATAGAAGCTTCTTTCAGTAATTCGTAACCATCTTTGGCGTATAATCCTTTCAGGCTATCTGCCTGTTTACTGATCAGATCATTTTTACATGACTGGAGACGTATGACATCCTGGGAAAAGGATGCAGGGAAAAAAAAGAATAATGATGCTATAAGAAGGTACGGTCTCTTCATAGAGGTCTTTAACATGAATTGGAGTAACTGAATAAAAATACGTGACATTTCCCCTGGACTTAAATTTTAAGGATTGAATCTCAGGATACCGGGTGTATTTTCTAAGTAAAAGCACGGGAGGTTTTTGGGGACAATGGAAGGGGAACGAATCTCGTAAGGGAAGATCAAATTAGAAAGAAATAACTGAAAGTGCAAATGTTTTTGACGCTATCATGAATTATTCCTGCTAAAGTAAATACCGTCTGCCTGTTGTATGCAGGTTAAAGTCAGGTCGTTGATACAAACATGTGGAGGCAATGAAGCACAATACCAGATCACATCTGCTACATCATCAGCTGTTAGTGGTTTCAGTCCGTCATATATCTTTTTGGCTGTTCCTTCATCTCCTTTAAAACGGACCAGGGAAAATTCTGTTTCGGCAGCACCGGGATGGATGCCGGTTACTTTTATATTATGGCGCAAAAGATCTATCCGCATTGCGTGGTTAAGTGCATCAACGGCAGATTTGGTGGCACAATACATATTCCCTTTTTCATATACCTGTTTACCCGCAATTGATCCCATGTTGATGATATGACCCCGCCTGCGTTTCACCATTAATTGCGATACCGCTTTAGCTACATACATAAAACCTTTTATGTTGGTATCCACCATCACATTCCAGTCGTTAAGATCCGCTTCGTCAAAATAGTCACGGCCAAGGGCGAGGCCTGCATTATTGAATAGTATGTCAATGTTTTTCCAATCGTTTGGAAGATTATTTATCGAATCAAAGACCGCTTTTTCATCCCTGACATCAAATGCCAGCGCCAGGCAGGCGATATTGAACTTTTTCGCCAGGCAGCTGCACAACTCATTCAGCCTGTCTGCTCTTCTCCCGTTTAAAATGAGATCATAGCCATTGGCGGCAAATTTTTCTGCTGTAGCTTTTCCAAATCCTGAAGTGGCGCCGGTAATAAAAGCGATCTTAGACATGAAGACGAAGTTAAAAAGTTAACTTGTTTACAAGCTCACAAGTTGAAGAACCTGCAATATACAAAGGAATTTTTTTGAATACCGGAAACTTGTGAAACAGGAGCACTGCAAGTTATCGTATCAGCGTAGTTGTTCCTTTCAAAAAGATAGGTTTATTGAGATAATCCACAGCGCTGACCATCCAAACATAAACATTACTGCCCTGTGGTACGCCGCCGATCTTACCATCCCATCCTTTGCCATTGATGCTCGTTTTGAAAAGCAGTTGACCCCAGCGATTATAGATAGCAAAATACCTGATCTCTTTAACGCCTACAGCTATTGGCCTCACTTCATCATTTAAGCCATCTCCATTTGGAGTAAAGCCGGTAGGAACAAATACATAAGGACTGGTTTTGAAGACGGTTACTTTCACACTAGCTGAATCCACGCAACCGGCACTGTTGTACACTAATACAGTGTAACGTATGCTATCAACTTCGGGGCCGTATATGCCAACAGGGTTTTTGATTAAAGGATTACTCAAACCTGTTGGAGGGATCCATTCGTAGCGGGTGCCACCTTCAGCATTTAACTGGAGAGGCTGACCTGTTACTACTAAAGTATCCCTGCCTGCAAAAGGAACGATCTTTGGCAACACAGTTACAAGTACCGTATCACGTCCCGGTTTAGGGCAGCCAAGGTTATTCAAAGAAGATAAAACGTATTGTGTTGTTTGTGGTGGATACGCAACCGGGGTAAGGGTATTGGCATTGATCAATGAACTGGTTGGGGACCACGAAAACGAAATGCCATTATGAGACCCGTTCAGGAATGCCGGTTTATTATAACAGATCGTAGTATCATTACCTGCATTGGCAACAGGATAAGGAACAGCTATAACATTTATATCCCTGGTTGTGGTACAACTGCCAATAGAAGCTGTAACTGTATAAGTGGTAGTGGTACCCGCAATAGCAACCGGGTTTTGTATGGTTGCATTACTCACGGCGGGAACTGGTGTCCATTGATATTGCAAGCCGTCACTGCTAATGGTTAATTGAGCAGGGTCTGTCGCACAGATCGTGGTATCAGCCATTTCATTCAATGTAACAAAGGTCACCACGCGGATCCTTACTGAATCAGTATTGATGCATCCCAGCTGATCTAACTGAACATGATACCATGTGGTAGTACTGGGATTAACAGTAGGGGTGGCCGTGTTAGCATTGACAATATTTGTAAGCGGTGTCCAGCTGAAATTACCGGTTCCACTGGCCTGCAGTTGAACTGCATCCGGCACGCATATCAATGTATCCCGGAACGCAAGGGTAATGGGAGGTTTATCAATAATATTGATCACCTGGCTGATCGTGTCCACACATCCTTTACTGTTGGTAACAATTAAGCGGACATCTTTGGGTCCGATGGCAGGATAGGTCCATGAAGGATTTTGAACACTGGATGTGTCGTTGGTTGTTGTGGCTTCTCCGAAATCCCATCGCCAGCTGTCCACAACTCCATAATTGGTGGTTGTAGCATCATTAAATAGTACCGGGTTGATAACACAAACACCTGAAGAAGCAAATGCAGGAAAAAAGCCGGGCCATACTCTTACGATCGCAGTAGTGGAATCAGAGCATTCCTGGCCGCGGTTAGTTACTAACTTGATCGTGTAGTCGCCGGCAACAGAAAATGTATGTACCGGTGTTGCCAATGCGGATGTATTATTGGCGCCACTGCCCGGGTCGCCAAAATCCCAGAAAAAAGAATTGATCAGGGGGCTATTACTCAGGTTGGAGAAATTCATTGTAAAGCCATCGCATGTAATATACTGCGGATTAAGTGCAGCGCTGGCTACATCGCAATCGCCGGCCTTTATCTGCAGGTCTTTCCTTTGTGTAGCGATCACTACGCCATTTCTTATTTCATTTACGCAAACAGTTACTACATATATTCCCAACGGGGGAGCTATTCCCGTTATAAGACCGGTAGCATTGTTAATTGAAACGGCCGATTGAAGAGGCGCAGAACCACTGAAGGCTAATGCATAGGGAACAGTGGAGTAAGGAGGACCGGCTGGAGGATTTGGCGCTGCACTGCCCGGGCCGTTACCCTGGCCTAATCCTCCTCCCATATATGCATTACAAAATGAATAGGTCAGTTGATCGCCGGCATCAGGATCAACAGCTGCAAAACTGTAAGTAAAAGGATAACCTGCACAAACTATCACCGTATCTGCCCCGGTAAAACGGGCACTGTTATTTACAGGTGCCGTTGCTAAAAAAGCATTCCCCGGGATTATTGCAGTATAGGTGGCGCCAACATTACTGGATGAAGAAAGGTTATTGATACCAGCGATCCTGCAGCACCGTTGGTAAGTGATGGTATAGCCTCCTGCAGACGGGGGCAGGCTGATATCGAATTCATAATAACCTACATCATAATCAACCACGGGGGCATTGGTGATGCAGGGGCCCGGCGAACCAAGGATCAGTCTTACCTGCCTTGTCATTGCGATCGTATTGCTCCATACCATAGCGCTGCTGGCAGTATTGAAAACAGCTATTGCAGCCGCTGCATCCAGGGGAGCCCCGCTGGAAAAATGGTCCCTGTAAAGTTTTAAGGTAACATGGTACTGGTGTTCCCCGGCGGCATTCTGACCGGTATAGGTATAAAATATTTCACCCCCGGTAATGTGGTTAGCAAACAACGGAATTGTAAAAAAGAAGGATGTTATAATAAGTAAAAGACGTTTCATTGATCGGATCAATAATGCAATTAACTCTCACTTAAAAAAACTTTCTGCAGCCGGTTAGTTTTGCTTTTGTTCTGTAAGTTTCCATCTGGCCGGATCGGTGGAGAACATGAATATACGATTTTTAAGGCATGAAATCATGGTTTCATTTATCTCCCCAAAGACCCGGATACTACCCGCTGAAAAGCATCGGTATTTTACTATCCGGGGAGCAATTCCCGGTCATTTATCATGGCTTGTAGTATAAAACGGAGGTGTAGTACAAAAAGTTGTTTGGCTCTTTGGATAATTGACCAGGTAAACGGGAAAACAGTAAACGCAGTGCTACCTGATCAGTGTCACCGTTCCTTTCAGGAAAATAGGTTTGTCGAGATAATCAACGGCGCTTACCATCCAGACAAATACATTCGTGGATTGCGGGACACCACTGATCCGGCCATCCCAGCCATGACCATTGATGGAAGTTCTGAATAATAATTGGCCCCAGCGGTTATAAATGCTGAAGTAATTTATTTTTTTCACTCCTACTGCAATGGGACGGACAAGATCATTCAATCCATCCCCGTTGGGTGTAAAGGCTGTGGGAACAAATACATACGGATTGGTTTTGAAAACTTTTACCGTGACAAATGCTGAATCATAACAGCCTGCCTGGTTAAAGATCAAAACTGTATAACGAATACTGTCAACATCGGCCCCGTATGTGCCAACAGGATTTTTGATCAAAGGGTTGTTCAGCCCGGAAGATGGTATCCATTGATAAGTGGTTCCCCCTTCTGCATTCAATTGTACCGGTTGACCTACTACCACCAGCGTGTCATTACCTGCGTCAGGAACTATTTTCGGTAACACTGTTACCAATACTGTATCATGTCCCGCTTTCGGACAACCCTGGTCAGACAGTACAGACAAAACATATTCCGTTGTGCTGGGCGGATAAGCGACAGGATTAAGTGTATTCGAATTAAGTAATGAAGCAGTCGGTGACCAGGTAAATGAAACTCCGTTATGCGAACCGTGCAGGTAAGCAGGCTCGTTGTAGCAAATGATCGTATCGGCTCCCGCATTGGCTACTGGATAAGGAATGGCGGTAACTGTGACAAAATCCTGCGTGGTGCAGCTTCCTATTCGGGCAATCACGCTGTATGTCGTAGAAGCAGCCGTTGGTGTGGCAACAGGATTTTTCAGTGCCGGGTTATTCAATGTAGCTGCCGGCGACCACAGGTATTGCAATCCATCTGACTGCGCATATAATTGAATAGTATCGGTAAGACAGATCGTAGTATCTGCTCTTGCAGCCAGTGTAACAAAAGTGACTACACGAACCCTTACCGAATCTGTATTTACACAACCCTGTTCAGTCAGCTGAACATGATACCAGGTCGTGGTGATTGGATTGACAGTAGGTGTACCTGTATTTGCATTGACAATATTGGTCAGCGGTGTCCAACTGAAGACCCCGGTTCCGCTTGCCTGCAATTGAACTACATCCGGTACACAGATCAATGTATCCCTGAAAGCTAGAGTGATCGGCGGTTTATCAATGATTGTAATTGTTTTGGTAATAGTGTCCCTGCAGCCCTTACTGCTCGATGCAATGAGTGTAATATCTTTTGGCCCGATGCCGGCATAGGTCCACGCAGGGTTTTGTACATGCGATGTATCTGCCATGGTAGTAAGGTCGCCAAAATTCCAGCTCCAGCCATTCACTACGCCATAAGCGGTAGTGGTAGCATCATTGAATAGAACAGGATTGGTGATACAAATACCTGTATTGGTAAAATCAGGGAAGAAGCCCGGGTAAACGCCGACGGTTCTGAAAGTTGAATCTGTGCATCCTGTTCCTCTGTTAATGACTAATTTGATTATATAAAGTCCTGTGTCGCTATAAGTGTAAGTAGGATTATTAATATTCGATGTATCAGCCAATGTGGAAAGATCGCCCAGATCCCAGAAAACTGAACTGGCGCCTGTACTGTTATGAAAGAACTGTACATTAAAACCATCACAGGTTACAAAATCAGGCATCGGGCTTGCAATGGTCAGTGTGCAATCAGAAACCTGCACGATCAAGTCTTTTCGGTGGGTAGCAATAGGAATACCGTTTCTGTAAACCTGTATACAAACAGAAACAACATACTTTCCAAGATCAGGCGCCAGGCCGGAGATCAGGCCTGTCTGTGGATTAATGGTAACAGGTGTTCCAAAAGGATTGCCGCTGCTATAAGGAAATGTATAAGTGACAGAACCATACGGGGGCGCCGCAGGATTATCAAAGGCGGCATTAACTGACGCCCCTCCATTATAGGCATTACAGAGGCTATACACCAAAGAGTCAGTAGGGTCGGCATCTATTGCGCCAAAATCAAGAGTAAAGGGCGCATTTTTACATATTACATTTACAGGCAGTTTAAATTGCGGAGAGCTATCTGTTCCAGCACCCAATTGATTTGTTCCCGGTATCCTGCAGGTATATGTAGAACCGGTGCTGTTGGCAACATTCATTAAACCATTTATCCGGCAGCAGGTTTGGTAAGTAACGGTATAACCATTTAGTGTATTGGGCAACTCAACGGTCATTGTGTAAATCGCATACGTATAATTTAAAACCGGGGCTCCCTGGATACATAATGGGAAGGTAATAGGTACTGATGCATCACCGGGAGGAGTAAGTTTTGAAATAACCCAGTTATCACCAGTACTACCGGCCGTGCCAGGTACCTTTAGATTATTATCATTGTTATAGATGGCAACAATATAAGAAGGTGCAAGGGCTGCACCTGTCGGATCATCTCCTCTGAACAAAATCAAAATGATTCTATATATGCCTGAGTTTGGAGCAGAACCGGGTCCCACATATTCATACCTCATTTCCCCGCCAATGATATGCGCAGCAAAAGATGCTTCCAAAGAAAGCAGTAGGATAATGGTTATAAGAAGTCGTTTCATTGATCGGATCAATAATGAAGATTTAGGGCTCACATAAAAATTCTTTCAGCAGCCGGTTGCTTTTGTCTGTCTCTTCCATCATTCCCATGTGTCCGGATCGGTGTAAGATATTAATATAGGCTCTTTCCGGCAAGTGACACTGTGTTAAACCGTCTTTCAGCGGAATGGCATTGTCAAATTCTCCCATAATAAAAAGCACTGGCATCTTTGATTTTTTTAAAACAGCGGTCCTGTCGGACCGCTTAATCATTGATTCATAATACAAAACGAGCGCATCGGGTAAAAAGTTGTTCAGGCTCTGAACAAATTCAGCGACTAATTCCGGGGTTTCATCCCTTGACCGGGGGGAGAACAGGTTAGGGGTGGCTGTTTTCAGGAATTCAAAGGCTCCATGCTCTTTAATAAAGGCGATGCCCTTACGACGGGTGCCCTTTTTTTCCTCGGTGTCAGGGTAGGCCGTAGAATGAAAAAGACCAAAAGAATTCAGCAACTCCCCGTATTTTTCCGCAAAAGCAAGCGTAATATAACCACCCATGCTGTGACCGATTAACCCCACCAAACCTCCCCTGAAGGGGGAGGCTTTTGAAGACTCTGTTATTTTTGGGTTTTCTGAGGTTCGATTGGGGCCCTCATTGTCAAGAATAACTTTTAATACTTCTGCCATACCTTCCATAGTCATATCCCCTGTTATTTCCGATTGCCCACTTCCCGGAAGATCGGGAACGATCAGTTTAAAATCAGTTTTTAAAAATTCAACCTGTTCCTTCCATACATCCCCTGTTTCTCCAAAACCATGGACAAGCATAACCGGTTTACCGTTGCCAGCTACCCGATAAAATATTTTCTTCCCGGCTATGGTAATTTCTTTATCCATTCACACAACGTTAAACTATTAAACCTTAAACTTCTTAAACCTTTTCTTCATCCATACAAAAATATTCAGAACGATCAGCAAAATACTGATGATGGTTGCCGCTCTTGAAAGTATATCGCCGTACTTCACAAAAAAGGTCTGCCTGTTGTTCAACGATACATTTAATTTGATGGAAGCAGCTGTATCCCATGGTTGCGGGTCGACAACATTGCCCTGCGGATCAATAAAACAACTGATACCCGTGTTGGCGCTGCGGGCCACCCATTTCCTGCTTTCAACAGCACGCAGTCGTGCATAGTTCATGTGTTGTTTATAGCCCGGTGTATTCTTCCACCAGCCGTCATTGGTGATAATGCAAATGATATTGGCGCCATTACGGGCATATTGGCGCATGAACTCTCCATAAATACTTTCGTAACAAATAGCAGGTGCAATTTTATAACCTGTCACAGTATTCAATACTGTTCTTTCTTTTTGCTTTGCATAACCGGCCGTAGTGCCTCCGAATTTTTCAAACCAGTTATCAATGAATTTTAAGAACCACGGCAATGTTTCCACACCGGGCACGAGCATTGATTTGTGATAGAACGCCAATGCACCTGAGCTATCCAGCAGTACAGAACCATTGAATGAATCATAATAAAGTCCCGGTCCTGCCGGTTTAGCCGTGGATGTCGCCCCGGTGTTATAAGTTTTATAACTTTCTATACCGGTGAATAAAGTAATGCGAGGGTGGCGTTGCAGGAAAGCCCAAAGGGGATTCAGAAAGAAATTCTCTTTCATGTTATCTTCATCTATCCCGTTCCCTGTATATAAGGCTGTTTCCGGCCAGATAACAAGCGCTGTGTTATTATCGATTCCTTTTTTACTTAATTGAATCAGCTTTTGCACCTGGCTTTCAAAACTGCCTGTTGAAATTTTTTCATAGGGATCAATATTGGGTTGCACAATAACAATATTGGTATTCTCCACAACAGAAATCTTATCCGGCCTCGTAAGATTAGAATACAAAACAGAAGGAATGATCAGCAACAGTAACCAGGTAAGCATGAATGCAAAGTATTTCCGGGATCTTCCCTGCTTTCTGTATTCGGTTATAATCACGAATAACAGGATATTACTGATGAGTATCCATAATGTGCCCCCGCTGGCCCCGGTATATTCATACCATTGCACCCATTCAGGATGGGTGGCAAATGCATTTCCCAATGTCAACCAGGGCCAGCTCAATCCCCAATCCTGCAGGTGAATGAATTCAAAACACATCCAGAAAACGACCAATGAAACGTAACCGGTCTTTTCACCCAGCCATTTTTTAACGATCTTAAATCCAAGCCAGGGAAAACACATCAGGAAGCTGTTGGCTAAAAATGCTGCAACAGATCCCGGCGCTGATGCATTCCATATCCACCAGGTGGTTGCAAT
>DATDIX010000057.1:0-2836 GCA_036520835.1 Chitinophagaceae bacterium
ATAGGAGTCGAACAATCTTTTTGAATAGAAAGAGACTTCAAACTGGTCCGTTTTCCAGGTTCTTTAAAGATCAGGCCAGGATCAAAACCGGGAATTACTTTATCATTTTAAAGGTAACCGAAACCATTTTGGAGTCCTGAAAAATTGTTGGCCATCATGCAGTTTGGCTCCTGTAATGCCCAGCCAGAAAGGGTTTTATGATTTTATTGTATGCTTTACCGTTCCCAAAACAGGAATAATATGGTTTGCAGGAAGACTAATACAGGATTACTTTTACAGCATCAACAACGAAAAGTACCCCGGCAGATAGTAATGCCGCTCTGCACATAACGGGCCATTTCGAAACTCCACTTTTGTTTGCCCGGTTGCCCCATAATTCTGAAAAAATAACCGGTTGCGCCACAAACTTTTTCAAACAGATTATTATTAACCTTTAAAACTTAGAATTATGAAAACAATGATCAACCCCCGTTTAATCGCCATTGCATTAGTGTCTTTGTTCACTGTAGCTTTTACGGCGCCGGCGCTGGCAAATGATGACAAGAAAGTCATTCCTGTTGAATTGAAATTCATCGGCAACATTAAAAATCAGCCGCTCTTCCATATGACATTCACCGGAACAGAAGAAAGTGTATTTTCTATTGTTGTGCGTGATGAATATGGCAATGTATTGTACCGGGAAAAAGTAAAAGGCGGAACTTTTACAAAAAAATTCCTGCTGAACACAGAAGAGCTGGGTGATGCAGAACTGAAATTTGAAGTAAGCGGCAAAGACTTTGAAAAACCTGTAGTATTTGAAATAAACAAATACACCCGTTTTGTTGAAGATGTTATTGTGAACAAAGTGAAGTAAGCCGATTACGTGATTAAACTGGCAAGAATGCCCCGGTAACCGGGGCATTCTTCATTTATTTAAGATTTTCAGATCAACGCTTCAAACAATATCTCTACCGGGTGCTTTGCTTTCCTTCCTGTTCCGTCTTTTACCTGGTGGCGGCAGCTTGTACCGGGTGCCGCAATGATCGTATGCTCATCCATAGCACGAACAGCAGGGAATAAGACCATCTCTCCTACTTTCATAGAGAGATCATAATGCTCCTTCTCATAACCAAAACTACCCGCCATACCGCAACAACCGGAAGGGATCGTTTCGACCGAATAGTTTTCCGGAAGTGACAATAGCTTTACTGACGGCGCGACAGAGGATAATGCTTTCTGCTGGCAGTGACCATGCAATATTATTGATCGTTTTTCTTTAGTAAATAATGATGCTGGTATATCCCCTTTTTCAATTTCGGCCGCAATAAATTCATCAATTAAGAATACATTTTTTGACAAAGCCCTTGCTGCTTCCAGCTTATCATCGTCGGCAAGATCAATATACTCATCCCGGAAAGTAAGTATTGCGGATGGCTCTATCCCTATCAACGGCGTTTCCGCAGTGATCAATGGAGACAGCAGTTCAATATTCTTATTAGCAATTTTCTTAGCGCTTCTTAAAAGCCCTTTTGATAGCCATGCACGGCCGCTTTCTTTATGATCGGGAATAATTACTTCATATCCTAATTTCTCCAGTAACTGAATAGCTTTGATCCCGATCTCCGTATCATTGAAATTGGTGAACTCGTCACAGAAGAGATATAGTTTCCGGTTGCCGGTCGTTGGTTGCCGGTTTTTGCTCATACTTAACCTGTTTTTCCTGTACCAGCTTTTGAGGGTAGTTTTATAAAGAGTGGGCATGGAACGGTCTGTAGCAAATCCTGAAAGTCGTTTTACCAACTTACTTGTTGGCCCGTTGGTCATCACAAAATTGTACATCCCCGGCCATACTGACCCTAAAGAGGAAGATGCATTGAAATTTGCGATCAGCTTTGAACGAAAAGGAACACCATTGGCATCATAATAATGCTGCAGGAACTCGGCTTTCAGTTTGGCTACATCCACATTACTCGGGCATTCGGACTTACAACCCTTACAACTCAGGCACAGGTCCATCACTTCATATATCTCTTTGTGATCGAACCTGTTCATCTTATCCGAGTTCGTCAGAAACTCACGAAGAATATTGGCCCTTGCCCTGGTAGTATCTTTTTCATTACGGGTAGCCATATAGGAAGGGCACATGGTTCCGCCGCTTAGATGTGTCTTGCGGCAATCACCGCTGCCATTGCATTGCTCGGCGTGCTGCAGTATATCCTGGCTGTGAAAACGAAAAACAGTTTTGAAAGCAGGTGTTGTTTGTCCCGGCACATAGCGGAGCATCGTATTCATCGGTGGGGTATCCACTATTTTATCCGGGTTAAAGATATTGTTGGGGTCCCATGCTTTTTTGATCTCTTTCAGCAAAAAATAGTTCTTCTCTCCCACCATCTGCCGGATGAACTCACCCCGCAAACGGCCATCGCCATGTTCACCGCTCAGCGATCCATCATATTTTTTTACCAGTACCGCTATTTCTTCCGCAATTGTTCTGAATAAGCGGTTGCCTTCTTTTGTTTTTAAATTAATGATCGGCCGCAGGTGTATCTCACCCGAACCTGCATGTGCATAATGCACGGAATACAGGCCGTACTTCTTCAGTATCTCATTAAAGTCCCGGATATAGGCCGGCAGGTCATGCACATCAACCGCTGTGTCTTCTATTACCGGAACGGCTTTCTCGTCGCCCGGCAAATTGCCGAGCAAACCAAGACCTGCTTTGCGCAGTGTCCATATCTTTTTTGTATCAGCCCCGAATAACAAAGGAAAATGATAACCCAGGCCAGCTGCCCTCATATCCGCTTCACATTTTTGCGCATCAGCGATCACTTCTTCTCTTGTATTTCTTGCAAACTCC
>DATDIX010000058.1:0-13093 GCA_036520835.1 Chitinophagaceae bacterium
TAATGGCGGAACCAATACCCATAACATTACTGTTCCTGCCAATACAGCTGAACTGAAAGTAATGTTGTACTGGCATGATCCGGCTGCAGCAGTGCTGGCAAGCCAGACTTTAATAAATGATCTTGATCTTGAAGTAACAGATCCTTCCCTCGCGGTTTCGCTTCCTTTTATATTGGATACGGCTGCTGCCAATGTCAATAATACAGCCACCACCGGTGCTGATCATATCAATAATATTGAACAGGTGGTAATTGCTAACCCGGCTGCGGGTACTTACACCTTAACGGTAGAAGGAACAGCCATTACGGAAAATCCTTCGCAAGAATATTTTCTTGTGTACGATTTTGTACCGGTTGAAACAAGGATCACACATCCGGCAGGAGGTGAAAAATTTACACCGGGTCAGAATATCGTTCTTCAATGGGATTCATACGGAGACCCGGTCAATCCATTTACACTTGAATATTCAACAGATAATGGCGGCGCCTGGACAACCATCAATAATAATGTGGCAGCTAACCTGCGTCAATTAGCATGGACTGTTCCATCTGTCAATACAGAGCAGGCATTGGTAAGGATCACCCGGAACAGCACTGCTATCACCACGACCAGCCAGAATTTTACAATTGTAGGTATGCCTGTTATATCGCTGGCGGCTACACAATGCGAAGGATATATCTCTTTGCAGTGGGGCGCTGTAACGGGGGCTACTGATTATGAAGTGATGATGTTACAGGGTGATGAGATGGTTTCAAAAGGCGACACAACAGGTACAGCATTTACTTTAAGTGGTTTATCGAAAGATTCAGTTTATTGGGTTTCTGTAAGAGCAAGAGTAAATGGAAATCCCGGGAGGAGGGCTAATGCCATATCAAGGCAACCGAATACCGGTACTTGTGCGGGAACTATTTCTGATAATGACCTGAAAGTAGATGCAATATTGGGACCGCAATCAGGAAGGGTGCTTACATCTTCGGCATTAACAGCAACTACCACAATAAGTATCCGGGTAAAGAATCTTGATGATGCAGCCATCAATACATTTAATGTAATGTATTCTGTTAATGGAGGCGCTTTTGTTACCGAAGCAGGCGTCGGTCCTATTGCCGCCGGGGCAACATATACTCACAACTTTACAACAACGCAGGATTTTTCAGCTGTAAATAACTATGCATTAAAAGTGGCTGTTCAAAACACATCTGCTGCTGACCCAGTCAGCGCCAACGATACAATAACTATTTTGATTAAGCAATTACCCAACGCTCCAATTACATTGATCACCGGCAGCGATTTTCTCGATAATATTGAAACAGCGGACGATTCTGCTTATTACCGCGGGCAAATTGGGTTGAGCGGCGCCGATCGTTATGATTTTACAAGTACAACAGTTTTTGGCCGGGTGCGGTCATTTATCAATACCGGGATTGCTTATTCGGGAACCAAAGCATTGACACTGGATGCCGATCGTTTTAATGGAGGTGGTACAGCCGACTCATTAAAAGCAACATTCAACCTGCTGCCGCATGCAGCAACACCAGATGATATCCGTCTTGATTTTGTGTATAAGCATCATGGACAAGGACCTGATAATGCCAATAAAGTATGGATAAGAGGAGATGATACAAAACCATGGATAGAAGTATATGATCTGTATGCCAACCAGGCTGATCTGAGTTTGTATACAAGATCATTGAGTATTGAATTAAGTGATATGCTCTCAGCTAACGCACAGGATTTCTCTACCAGTTTCCAGGTCAGGTTTGGCCAGCAGGGATTTCTCCTGGCAGCAGATGATAATGGAGGTGCAGGCTATACATTTGACGATATTCATTTGTATAAAGTAGATAATGATATACAAATGGTCAGTCTTGACACACCGGTTGTTTCCAGTTGTGCATTAAGTGCTACTGTGCCGGTAAGAGTTACTGTTCGCAACAGCGCTGATACAACGGTTAACAATATACCGGTTAAGTTCAGCATTGATGGTGGCGCAGTGACAAGTGAAATGATCGCTTCCATTGCAGGCAATACCAATGCTTCATTTACATTCACCGGTACAGCTGATCTGTCGGTCACGGGTATTCATATTGTAAAAGTATGGGTTGATTACCCAGGGGATTCTTTCCGAAGTAATGATACGGTCACTGTAACGATCCGCAATTCGCCGGTAATAAACACATTTCCTTACCTGGAGAATTTTGAAGCAGGAGATGGATATTGGTACACACTGGGCAAGAATAACTCATGGGAGTATGGCACACCGGCTGCAACAAAGATCAACCGTGCCGCAAGCGGCAGCAAGGCATGGAAGACCAACCTGACCGGATCATACAGGGATCAGCAGCTTTCTTATCTCTACTCGCCCTGTTACGATATTACCGGTATGACCAACCCGACATTGAGTGTTAGCATTGCGCTTGACCTTGAAGATTGCGGCAGCGGCCCTAACGATCTTTGTGATGGCGCCTATGTTGAATATTCACCTGACGGGTCAACCTGGACAAGACTTGGGGCCAACGGGCAAGGCACTAACTGGTATAATAAAACTTATACCGGTGGTCATCTCTGGAGTGTACAGGATTATACCCGCTGGCATGTAGCCACTATTCCATTACCTACGGGATATGATCGTTTACGAATTCGTTTCGTGGTTACATCTGATCCATATGTGAACATGGAAGGGATTGGTGTGGATGACATTCATATCTATGATAACATCTATGGCATCTATGACGGGCCGCCTTATACTAGTAACACAATTAACCAGGCAACCGTCAATGGAAACAACTGGATCGACTTTACAGACGGGGGAAAGCTAATCGCTTCTGTAAACCCCAATAACCAGGATCTTGGCAGTACTGATGCAAGAGTGTATATCAATACGACAGCCGTTCGTATCAACAGCGGCCAGTATTATCATGACAGGAACATTACCATTAAACCCCAGAACAGGAGCCTGGCTGATTCAGCAACAGTTCGTTTTTATTTCCTGGATACAGAAACAGAGGACCTGATCAATGCGACTGGTTGCCCGGGTTGTACCAAACCAGCAATGGCATACGAATTGGGTGTATCTAAATATAACGATGCAGATACTTCGAAGGAAAATGGAACGCTGGCAGATGATGGATCGCAAAACTGGTTGTTCATTATTCCGGCAAATGTTGTTAAAGTGCCATTTGACAGAGGATACTATGCAGAGTTTCAGGTGAAAGATTTTTCTGAGTTCTGGCTGAATAACGGTGGTATCGGAAATAACCAGTCGCTGCCCACAGAACTGCTAAGCTTTTCCGCTAAAAAGAAAGGCAGCAAAGATGTGCTGGCAGGATGGACAACGGCATCGGAGATCAATACGGCTCGTTTTGAAATAGAACTGGCAAAAGGCAATTCAGCATTTCAGCAAAATCAATTTATGAAGATCGGTGAAGTAAGGAGCCAAGGTAATTCGACAACCGAACAGCATTATAGCTTTACTGATATTGAAACAGGAAAATCAGGGGTTCGCTATTACCGGCTGAAGATCGTTGATGCTGACGGCAGATTCAGTTACTCTGCAGTTCGCCCTGTTGTGTTTGATGATGAGGTAAAGTGGCAGGTATATCCTAATCCATCAGGAGGATTTTTTAATTTCATTTACCAGGCAAATGCAGATGATAATGTACAGGTGAAGTTGTATGATATAAATGGAAAGCTGGTGCAGCAAGTAAAACTATCAGCAAATGGTTTTGTACAAAAGCATAATATTGACCTGCAGTCACCGCAGTTTACAGCAGGGTTGTATTTGCTGGAAGTAACGACCGGGGAGAAAAAGCAGGTATTCCGGCTGATGAAGCAGTAAGAAGGTGATTTTTCAATGCATGTAAATAATCCCTACGTAAATTTTCTATAAAAGACCTGCATGCCAGGTCTTTTCTGCTTTTGGTAGGATTCTTGTTTACAATCGGAGACCGTTGTTAACCTGAAAACACCATTCCAAGCTATGAGTAAAAGCGCCAGCCTACTGGCTGTTCTTCTTTTGGTTTATTCTTTTTCTAATAGTCAGCCCTGTACTGTCCCGGATACTCTTTTTGTGGACGATACAGTTGTGGTCTGCCAGGGAACTACTTACCAGATCGATGCCCCTGTAATTCCCGGCAGCAGTTATGTATGGTCCACTGCAGAAGGAGGCACTTCCATCAATGTCGGTTTTAATGGTAAGTATTGGTTGCAGGTCAGCGATGGCTTTTGTACAAAGACCGATTCGATTACGATTCTTTTTAATTCCTTTTTATTATCACCGCTTGTAAGTGACCTGAAACTATGTAAAGGTTTCCCGACCCAGCCAATAAGGGTGCCAGGGCAAAATATATTATGGTATACAGCCCCACTTGGCGGCACAGGATCAGCCATCAGCCCTATACCCTCTACAGCAGATACAGGAAGGGTTACTCATTGGGTTACGCAAACGATACAGGGTTGTGAAAGCCCAAGGGTTCCGTTAGAGGTCAAAGTAATTGATAAGCCAAAGTTTGACCTGGGAGATGCTTTTATTATTCCATGTAATGCTTTAGGTATAGTACTGCAGGTGATACCAGATGGTGAAAGTAATTATGCATGGAGCAATGGCAGCACGGCATCTTCTATTATTGCGCCAACAAGAGGACAATATTGGTTGTATGCTCAGAATATGTGCGGCGATCACAGCGATTCAGTAGTAGGTGTTGAATGCCAGGATAAATGTGTACAGTTGCCTACCGCTTTTACACCAAACAGCGATGGGAAAAATGATACCTACCAGGCCGCCTGTTTTTGTCCTGTTCCGAAATTTAAATTAGTGATCTATAACCGTAACGGGGAATTGGTTTTCCAGACATCAGATCCTAAGGCGGGATGGAACGGGTACTTTAAAGGAAAGCTTCAACCGAACGGAGTCTATGTTTTCTATACAGAATTCTTTGACTTTGTATTAAAGCAAAGCTTTACTGAAAAAGGTACATTAGTTCTCGTACGATAATAAAAAACCCGGCAACTTGCAGAAGCCGGGTAAATATCCTGAATGTTATTTTTGGGTTTTAGTCCCAGCCTTGTTTGGCTATACCGGCTTTTATGGCAGCCAGTGCTTTTTCACCGTTCAATAAGGTTGTAAGCTTATTCCCTTTGCCATCATGACCCTGGGCCATATATGCGCCTTTAGCTGTTTTAGTGATAACGGCATCCTGCATAGGAACACCCTTTTCCTTAGTTTTTACGTTGTACGCGGTTAGAGTTACTTCAGACATGGGTATTAGTTTTTGAATTATTAATGATTGAAATTAAGCATTTTAGAGAGTATAGCCGTTTACAACTTACCTACCCTTATCAAAAAGCCCCGCTGAGACGGGGCTAACTTATTAATTTTTAGTTTTTTACGATTTTGACCCCAAGTTTTCCACCTAGGGTTGAAAAAGGGCTAAACATCCAGCTTTGCATACTTAGCGTGGCTTTCGATGAATTCCCGTCTTGGCGCTACTTCATCGCCCATAAGCGTGCTGAAAACAAGGTCAGCCGCAGTGGCACTGTCAATAGTTACCTGTTTTAAAGTACGAGTATCAGGGTTCATGGTTGTATCCCAAAGCTGGCTGGCATTCATTTCACCCAAACCTTTGTATCGCTGGATATTTACAGCATCTTCTTTACCGGCACCTAATTTCTCTACCAGTGCTTTCCGTTGCTCTTCATTGTAAGCATAAGCCTGTTCTTTACCTCTTTTAACTAAATAAAGCGGAGGCTGGGCGATATATACATAGCCCTGTTCCACCAGTTCGGTCATATACCTGTAAATAAAAGTCAGGATAAGCGTAGCAATATGGCTTCCGTCCACATCGGCATCGGTCATGATGATCAGCTTGTGATAGCGGAGTTTGCTGAGGTCAAGTGCCTTGGGGTCTTCAGGGGTACCGATTTTGACTCCTAAAGCCGTAAACATATTCCTGATCTCTTCATTGTCGTATATCTTATGTTCCATCGCTTTTTCTACGTTAAGGATCTTGCCTCTTAACGGAAGAATGGCCTGGAAACTTCTGTCCCTTCCCTGTTTGGCAGTACCGCCTGCCGAATCACCCTCAACTAAAAACAATTCACAACGATTAGGGTCACGGTCTGAGCAATCGGCAAGTTTGCCGGGCAAACCGCCGCCGGTTAATACAGATTTACGCTGCACTAATTCTCTCGCTTTTCTTGCAGCGGCTCTTGCCTGTGCGGACAGAATCACTTTATTGATAATGTTCTTTGCCTCCCTCGGATTTTCTTCCAGGTAGGCCTCCAATGTTTTAGAAACAGTAGAATCCACCACACCCATTACTTCATTGTTTCCAAGCTTGGTTTTGGTCTGACCTTCAAACTGTGGCTCAGGAACCTTTACAGAAATAATAGCGCTTAAGCCTTCCCGGAAATCATCCCCTTCGATCTCCACTTTTGCTTTTTCAAAAAGGCTGTTCTTGTCGCCATAACTTTTGAATACCCTTGTCAATGCACGACGGAAGCCGGATACATGGGTACCCCCTTCGATGGTGTTGATGTTATTGACATAGGAATAAATGTGTTCGTTGAAGCTGTCATTATAGCTTAATGCGACTTCCACCGCCACATTTGTTGTTTCATCCCTCCCTTCTACAAAGAGCACTTTTGGTATAAGTGAATTACGGCCTGCATTGCTGTCCAGTAACTCAACAAATTCTACAATGCCGCCCTCACTGTAAAAACTCTTGCTGTAATGGCTGCCATCCTCTTCTTTTTCACGAAGATCGTAGAGTATGATACGAACACCCTTGTTAAGAAAAGCCAGTTCACGTAAACGACCTTCTAAAATATCCTTGTTATAAGTAGTAGTAATAAAGATGCTGTCATCGGGCCAGAAATGAACAGAGGTTCCTGTAGTATCACTGGTTCCTATTTCCCGAACAGGATATTGGGGTACCCCGATCTTATATTCCTGCTCAAATTTTTTTCCGTCACGATTAACCGTTACATGCAGGTTTTTACTTAATGCGTTCACACAACTGACACCCACACCATGCAAACCGCCGGAAACTTTGTAAGAACCCTTATCAAACTTACCACCAGCATGCAGAACGGTCATGACGACCTCAAGCGCCGAACGTTTTTCCTTTGTATGCATAGCGGTAGGAATACCCCTGCCATCATCTGATACTGAAATAGAATTGTCTTCATGTATATTGACAATAATATTTTTACAATAACCGGCCATCGCCTCATCAATAGAGTTATCTACCACTTCATAAACCAGGTGATGCAAACCTTTCACGGAGATATCGCCGATATACATGGCAGGACGCTTACGAACCGCCTCGAGACCTTCCAAAACCTGTATGCTGTCAGCACCGTAACCACTGCTTTTCAGCGGCGCTTTTTCTGTTAATTCTGTACTCATAAATGGGGGAGTTCCAATCGTTAAAAGGATAAAATTGAGATGCTGACAAATGTACGAAAAATACAGGATTTATGCGGCTTTCGGCAGATAAAAAAGACTTGTTTTTTTATGCACTTTTATATCCGAAAGAGGATAAAAAAGAGGGTTAAAAACTGATCAGTTTTTAACCCCCTATTCCGCATTTATTTTCCAGAAAACTATAACAGGTAGATATCCTTAGGGAGTTTGGGCATTATCATTTTTTTACGATCTGGGCTACCAGGTCGGCCTCAGTAGCTACTTTGTTTCCTACGTATACTGTTCCTTTCATTTCGCAAATACCGCGGCGTATCGGAGTGGATAATTCCATTTTCAGCAACATGGTATCGCCTGGCTTTACCATTTGTTTGAACTTACAGTTATCTATTTTGAGGAAATAAGTATCATAATTGCCGCCGCCGCTCAGGTTGATGGCCAGGATGCCCCCGCATTGTGCCAGCGCTTCTATCTGCAATACACCGGGCATTACCGGGTTACCGGGAAAATGTCCCTGGAAAAACCATTCATTGAAGGTTACATTTTTTACACCAACGATCTGTGTGTCGCTCAGTTCAATGATCTTATCTACGAGGGCAAAAGGAAAACGATGCGGCAGGGTTTTTTCAATGAACTGGTAATCGTAAACGGGAGGCAGGGTAGGGTTATAAATGGGAACACCTTTAGTGTGCTTGTTTTTTTTTATATACTGTTTGATCTTTTTTGCAAATTCCACATTGCTGCTGTGCCCGGGCCTGTTGGCTATGATCCTTGCTTTGACCGGGTAGCCGATCAGCGCAAGGTCACCCACCACATCCAGTAACTTATGCCTGGCGGGTTCATTGGGGAAGCGTAAATCGATATTGTTGAGATAGCCTTCACTCTTTACTTCGATCTTATCCCGGCGGAATATTTCTTTCAGCCGTTTCATTTCCTTAGCATCAACGGGTTTGTCAACTATAACGATCGCATTATTGATGTCGCCGCCTTTTATCAGGTTATTATCGAGCAGCATTTCCAGTTCATGTAAAAAGCAAAAGGTGCGGCAGGGGGCGATCTCTGCTTTAAAATCCGTGATATGCTTTAATCCCGCATGCTGGGTTCCCAATACCGGCGAATTAAAATCAATTAATGTAGTGATATTGTATTCCACGGCAGGCATTGCTACCATTTCTACTCTTTTTGCTTCATCGTAATGGTAGATATTTTCATCAATGCTATACCAAATTTTCGCAGCATCCTGTTCTACTATCCCAGCTTCCTCTATCAACTCTACAAACGGCTGGGAACTGCCGTCCATGATCGGCATTTCTGGTCCATTGATCTCGATCAGGCAATTATCTACGCCCATACCTACCAATGCAGCCAGCACATGCTCAACAGTGCTCACTTTTGCACCATTGGCTTCCAGGGTTGTGCCACGGCTAACATCAGTTACCAGGTCACAATCTGCTTTGATGATTGGCTGACCCGGCAAATCAACACGCTGGAACTGCAAACCAAAACCGGGATTGGCCGGTTTAAGTGTCAGATCGGCCATCACACCGGTATGTAAACCCGTGCCGGAGATACTTACCGCAGATTTTAATGAATGTTGTTTGTCGGGGTTGAAATTGGCGGAAGCATTGATGCCAGTTTCAGGTTTCTTTTCGATGATGGGATTCATAAAGACAAAGATAGGAATTAGAAAATAGTCAGTATTACCGGGGAATGAAAGGGTATTTATGGAATGACCAGGTGAAAATTTGTTAATTACCGGCAGGGTGATATATTCTTTTAGCATTCTTCAATACTTCCTGCTTATCCAGTGTCATTTTTTTGGTTTGCTGATTCTGAAACATCGATAGCTGGTCATTAAAATGAGGAGAGGCCGGGTTGGAAGAAGCGCCGAAAGTATTGACCGATTCAATAATGGGCAACCCATTTTTTGGATAACGGACAAAACAGATATAAGCATCTCCTGAGACCACTTTTCGCAAGCCATTTTTATAAGGATCAGTATAAGCAGCCGTAAGCACATCAGGCAAACCCCATGCAGGCCTGGTCTCGTTGCCCCTTACCAGTTTTTGAATATCACCCAAAGTAAGATCTGTTCTTCCAAAATATTTCAGCATGTAATCGCTGATGTACTGGTAAGTTTCCAGTGATTCGGCTTTGGTTAGCTGACGTGAAGGAACACCGCGTAACTTACCGGCAACGTATTCATAAGCCAGTAAGAAAACAGCGGCTCCCTTGCTGCCGGCAGTTGCCCTCCTGTCCCATTGTTGCAGGTTGATCATCACTTCTTTTAACGCGGGGTAGTCGCTGGCATTTAAATTAAGCATCGTGTCAATGCTATAGAGATACTTCAATTGCTGCGGCAGTTGCTGATCAAACTTGAGCTGCCTGAAGGTTAAGTAATCGATTTTTTCAATGCCCTGCATTAATTCGGTTATCCGCTGGCTGCGATTATTATGATAACGTTCAAATCCATCATTGCGGTCGTATTTATTGCCATCAAGATTATACCGGGGATCGGTAGCAAGGAACGGAGAATGATTAGTATTAAAAAGAAAACCGGAGGGAGGATTGATGTATTGAGGCAATTCGGTTTCTGTTTTGAAAGTTGTCCAAAGTGTTGCTGATGTATTGCCGGGTAAAGTGCCACGCCAGTTATATTTGGGATCGGGATCACGCCGGGGCATTTTCACATTGCTGATATAAAAAATAGTATCGTTCCTGTCTGCGTACATGATATTGAACATGGGCAGGCTGTTCATACTTAATGCATGATAGAACTCTGTAAAATTCCGGGACTTGTTCATGCGGTACCATTGTTCCATCGCTCTTATATCCATGGTAGCCGGCAGGCGCATGGAAAAAACACCTTGTTTGGTTTTTACCGTTGCTCCGTATTTACTCCAGTATATTTTTTTGCTGATAATAACCGGTAGGCCTTTTACTTTTAGTTTAGCTTTATTTACTTCCAGGTTTATCCACTGCCCGTCAAATTTGTATTGGTTATTATTTCCGGGATTCATTTCTAACTGGTAAATGTCAATTTTATCAGGGTAATTTACCGTATGTGCCCAGCCCAGGTTTTCATTGGTACCATGCAGAATAACACAACTACCTGCCAGCAGGCCACCCAGCATATTCCAGCCCTGGTCGCTTTGCAGGTGTGCTTCATAAAAAGCAGTGGGCCCTTCCATCGGCTGATGCGCATTGATGGCCAGGAAGGCTTCGCCGCTCGTTGTTCTGGAAGGATGAAAAGCAAAAGCATTAGAACCTTGTGATGAGAAACCCGGAATAGTGGCCACTTTACCTCCCAGGATTTGCGGCAGGGCATTATCAACACCACAAAAAATGGCGATAGAGAAAACTACAGCGGTCATGTATTCTCTTTCATCGAAAGGAAAGGCTTTCTTATACTTTACTTCTCCCGGATATTGTTTTGCATAATCATTCAACCCCTGTACATAGCCTTTCATGAGGGCAATAAAATCCGGGCTTAATGTATTCCATTGCTCATCTACCACCTGCCGGCAGCGTAATAGGTTGATCACATAATCGGCTTCAGCCCCTTTTTTACCAATAGCTGTTCCAAGTTTTGCTTTGCCTGATAATACAACTAATTGCAGCGTGGCGAAATCATCTTCGGCATGTGCCCATGCAAGACCGTATGCCGTTTCGGGATCTGTCGGGGCAAAAATATGCGGCACGCCAAAACTATCTCTTGCAATAGTAATGTTAGCCGGGTTGATCTGTTGTGCGGTGGCATGAATACTGAAAATTAAAAAGAAGGGGAGCCATTTTTTCATACGGAAAAGTAAAGAAAAAAAGAGTGGCGATGTGTTGTCAGATGCTTGACTTTTCAGTCAATAGTTGTTTAATAAGCGCTTCAAGTTCCTTTACTCTTTTTTCAAGCTCGGGCAGTTTGCGTGTAACGGCCTGGCTGCGCAGAGCAGCCGTATAGTCATAAGCCGGCGAACCAGTCACCGCTTTGCCGGGTTCGATAGATTTACTGACACCGCTTTGCGCATTGATCTTTGCACCATCGCCAATTTGAATATGACCAACAATACCAGCTTGACCACCGATCATTACACCATTACCAATTTTTGTACTGCCGCTCACCCCAGTCTGTGCAGCGATGACAGTGCTGTTGCCCACTTCTGCATTGTGACCGATCTGTATCAGGTTGTCAAGCTTGGCGCCTGCTTTAATTATGGTTGACCCTACAGTTGCCCTGTCAATAGTGACATTAGCGCCGATGTCCACATTGTCTTCAATCACCACATTGCCGATTTGCGGGATCTTTATAAAACTGCCATCAGCCTGCGGAGCAAAACCAAAGCCGTCGCTGCCGATGACTGAACCGGCATGGATATTTACATGATTTCCCAACTTACAATCATGATAAATTTTGACGCCGGGATCAATAAGGCAGTTATCACCTATGATAACATTATCTCCGATAAAGGCATTGGGAAAAATTTTTGTGTTGTTGCCGATCTTCACATTCTCGCCGATATAAGCAAAAGCGCCAATAAAAACATTTTGGCCATAGGAAGCAGTTTTTGCAATATAACTTGGTTGCTGGATGCCGCTTAATTGCTGTTGTATGATCTCCTGGTATTTGGAAAGAAGGGCGGCAAATGCGCTGTAAGCATCAGGTACCCGGATCAATGTTGCTTTGACCTTTTGCTTAAGTTCAAAGCTATCATTGATGATAACAACAGATGCCCCGGTGTTGTATAAATACTCCTCGTATTTGGGATTGGCGAGAAAAGTGAGTTGCCCTGGCTTAGCCTCTTCTATTTTACCAAACGAAGCAACCGCAACATCAGGGTCGCCTTCTATCCTGCCATTGATAATGAGAGCTATCTGTGCTGCGGGAAAAGTCATGAATTTAGCTTTTAGCTGTTAGCTTTAAGCATCGGCAGGAGCCGGGTTCTGACTCGCAGCTCTTAGCTCAAGGCTCGCAGCTATCTTAAATAGCAAATGTAATATTTTTTAACTGTGCTGCTGAGGCCCTGTTGTATCAGCGCATTGTCCACTTTTGAAATGTCTTTTACTGTTCCGTCTTTGAACAGGATATTGATCCTTTCGTCGGCCGGGTTGTAGGTAGTATTACTGGCGATACCCGTGAAAACGAAATAGCCTGTTTCTTCCTCACTGATCCCTAATTTCTCTTTCGCTTCTTTTATTTTTTCCTTCACAAAATCATCATCCGCCATTTCAGCCTGCAACTTTACCTTATATAACCTACGGTCTATTAAAGAACGGCAAAGCAGGGCTAATATTTTATCAGGATGATGGCACCAGTTCTTGATCGTGGCCATCACATCGTGATCATCAAGACGGCAAAAAGTGTCAAGATGCTGCTCCATAGAGGTGTTACTGCTGCTGGAGTGTAAAAAGAAATCAAAAGCATCCGAAGAAGCGGTCACCGTTTCATTTTTTTTGATAAGTTCCTTTACCCGCCTGATGATCTTTACGAGCATCATTTCTGCAGCGAGGACAGTTTTGTGCAGGTAGACCTGCCAGTACATCAACCGGCGGCTGACCAGGAATTTTTCAATAGAATAGATCGCCTTTTCTTCCACCACCAGGTCGCCGTCTTTTACGGTAAGCATTTTGATGATGCGGTCATACCCGATCACTCCTTCCGCCACGCCGGTAAAGAAA
>DATDIX010000059.1:0-2912 GCA_036520835.1 Chitinophagaceae bacterium
TGATCAAATGGCCAAAGGTCCTCCATTACTTTCCGCATGAGCAGGTGAATTCCCTGTATAACCTGCTGCATTCCGTAACAGCCGAAACCTCTTTCCTGATCCGCACTTTTTTCTTTTTATTATTCGGCTTTTCTATATCACTCCGGTTTCTGTCGGAGAAAGAGATCATCATGGTGGGAAGCCTGATCGTGGCAGCCATGTTCCTGGTACGGGTGCTTTATCTCCGCTTTTTTGTGCGTACCAATCTTTTTCCCGAATCCTTTTTTATTCCCCGCGGTCTTATTACCATCGTGCTGTTTTATAAGATACCCGAAGGCCTTAAGCTCAGCAGCTTTAATGACGGTATCTTATTCTACATCATTCTTACCACCAGTATCATCATGGCGCTGGGCATGGTATTTTATAAAAAGAAGCCCGAACAGATCGTGGAGGAAGGCGCATTTTCGGAGCGGCCTGATATTTTGTAGTATAGATTAGCGGTAAGGCCGGCAGCCGGCAGGCACAAACCCGGGCAGAATAGTTTTCACTCATTTCAACAAATAGGGTTCAATCACTTTTTGCCAGATAGCATAGCCTTTTGCATTCATGTGCAGTTTATCTTCCAGGAAAATATCATCCATCGGTGTACCATCCGTCTTCAGCATTTTGTAGTACACATCAATAAAAGCCGTTTTTCTTTTCTTTTCAAGGAAGTTTTTGATCGCCAGGTTTGCCGCAAGGAACTTTGGCAGTAAACGCTGCCTGCTTGGGCTTGGTTTCATAGATATATAAGCGATGAGCACATTTTTATCCCTGCTTCGTATCAATGAAAATAACTCCGTAAACCGTCTTATAACTGTCTCTGCCGATATTGTGTCGTTTGCCGCAAGATCATTTTCACCACAATAGATCACAATTTGCTTTGGTTGATATTTAAATATCACATCATCACTGTACCGGATCACATCAGTCAATGACGAACCACCAAAACCGCGATTAATAATCGGATAGCCGGGAAACCAGGCTTGTACATCTTTCCATTTCGTAAAAGAAGAACTGCCTGTGAAAAGAATTTTACCGGTTCCCGGAAAACTAACACTGTCCTGCTTCCTGAATTGTTGTATATCATTCCAGAATGCAGGTTTTTTTTCCTGGGCAAGCAGGTGCGCTGATATAAAAAAAATGACCAGGAAGAAACGGTATCTCATTTTTTTCTTTAAATATGGTTATTTGACCAATATGACCTGTTTGACTTCTATGACCTTTGTTTTTCCCGATACGCTGTTTTCATTGATCGCCTCTTGTCGGGGAAGAATATTATTCAAACAGATCACTCCGGCGGTTTGAAAACATACCGCTCATCATATTCAATCTCAAAAGCTTTCAGCATCCGCCGATATTCATCCAAAAATGCTTCTTTTTTATGATGGGCTTCCTGGTTTTGGATGTAACGTATCACCCGGTCCACATGACTTTTGGAATAAGAGAATGCACCAAAGCCTTCCTGCCAGCCAAAAGACGAGTTGCAAAGTTTATTGTCTTTTATCCATTTACTGCTTTCTGATTTTACATTTTGCACCAATGATGAAATGGATTGTTGCGGCCGAAGGCCAATGAAAATGTGAATATGATCAGGCATGCTGTTTATTTGAAGCATCTTGTGTTCATTCTGCTGAAAGAGGCCGGTTATATATTGATGCAGCCTTGGTTTCCATTCTTTCTGAATAAGGGCGGCACGGTATTTCACAGCAAATACCAATTGAATGTGAAGTTGTGTGTAGGTATTGGCCATTGGCTAAGGTTTAATAATTAAATATACGAAATGATGTTTTGTGTTCCGGCGGAACACATCGTAGGTAGAGAAAAATAATGCAGAGTGTTGCCGGTGTCCCGTAGGGACGCATGGTGCATTTTGGTCGGGTTAAAGACAGCACCAGACGTCCGATGGAACGTTTTCACCAGTCATTGTGTTTGGTTACCCATCAAATGTCCCGATGGGACATTAAGAATGCACAGCAAATGCCCGGCAGAATTGCCGAACGGTGAAGTGAGGAATTTGGGTTCCCCAACGAGTCTCTTCCGAATGAAACAGATGCAATTGTGCATGGGGCGACACCGGGGCCACCTCACTTATTACGGACCTGCCGGTCCGAAGGACTCCTTTGGAGCAGGCAGGCACAAACCCGGGCGGAAGGTTATTGTGAATTGATCATCTGTCCAAATCTTAATGTATTCTGATCAGGATCTTCTACATAGAATTCTCTCATGTCCCAGGTTTGGTCAATCGGGCCACTGTGTACCCCGGATTTATCTGAAATATCCAGCCCTCTTTGCAGAAACTTTTTAAAAAGATTATCTACGTCTTTAACTTCAATATATACACAGGAGGCAATACCACCATCATGACTTGAAATATCCAGCCTGGCGCCTTCTCTTATCAACAACCTGTATGGAAACTCATCTTCCGGGTTTACTACTTCAAAATCCAGTACCTGTGTATAGAAGAATATTGACCTGTCAACATCACTGCACCTGATGATGGGTATAATGTTCATTTTATTACAGAAAATTTATAAAACTTAACATCCACATCCATGACGGGAAATTCTTTAGGCAAACTTTGCTTTGGTATTTCAACAAAACCATTTTTTTCATAAAATCGCTGTGCTGCAATAAACTTTTCAGTCGTGCCTAAAAATATTTCAGTAATGCCCTTCTGCCTGGCCCAGGCAACTAAAGTATTCAACAGCGTTTGCCCGATACCGGATTCTTTGCCCCTGTAATCTTTGGCAACAAACATTTTACGCAATGCCCCTTTATTGTTGCCAATATCCAGCAAAGCGATTGTTCCGATAACCTTATCCTCAATTTTGGCGATCCAGAAGTTGCCGTTATTCACCTGGTAAAATCCGGGTATTTCATCCAGGTCCGGT
>DATDIX010000060.1:0-3268 GCA_036520835.1 Chitinophagaceae bacterium
CGGAACATTGGCCGAGGTTCCCCTGTTTCTTGTAGGTCCTGATCCAAATGTACCATTGAATTCAGTTCCGATTGAATTCGCCCCGATAGCGTTTGAACACATACCATAATTGGTATAAATAGCTACGGGATTGGAAGGAAATGTAAATGTTGTTACTGATAAAGGAGAAGTCGTGTATGTCACAGTTCCGCCCCCGGTATTGATTATTGAACCTATAGGGGAGGTAACCCTTACCCTGTAAGAAGCGATCATGATACAACTACTACCGAAAAAGGAAGGTTTATGCCCGTTATTATTTCTTATTCTTCCCCGCCGGTCCCTGGTTGCCGGGTTATCTATCTGCCGGTAACCCAGGTTGATGGTCACAGCAGTACCGGTTATCCATCCTTCATCATCCACTGCATCATCATAAAGGTCAGTAAACTGCTTATATATTTTTCCTTCGTTGGTAAGCACCCTTACGGTCGTGGGAATATAAGTGGTACCTGCAGGGATATTATCTGTAAACCGGCAACTATCATAAGCCCCTGCACGAACAACCACGGAAGCCCTTATTTCCAGAGTATCTCCAGGCTCAACCGTACCGCTGTTTGGTTTACTTACGTTGACGTAGCTTTTTCCCAGGTCAATAATGGGTGTCGGGGGATTTGGGTGGGTAACACAGATATTAAAACCGGCATTGGTAGTTAATGCACCAGCCCCGGCAGAATACACCCTAATGTAATAAACAACTCCCCTGGCAAGGGTAGTAATATTGATATTGGTAGTACCGCAGGCAACAGAAGTAAGACCTGCACAGGTACCTGCCAAAAGCTGAATTCTTGGCCCGGAAGTATTTAAGTTAGCCCCGATATTGCTGAGTGTAATAACGTGATCAGTTGAAACAGTGGTAAACCTGTACCACACATCATCATTGGGGTTACCGGTACAAGTTCCAATAGGTACGCCGGCGGAGGCGGTAGCATTTGCTACTGTTCCGGCAGTGTTTGCGCAGGCAGTATTAGAAGTTAAATTTACTGCAGCGGCACAGTTATCATTGACTGGTTGCGCAAAAGCCGTATTACTAAGCTGAAGAATAAATATCAACGACACAATAACACTGAAAGGCGCTTTCACGCATACGTGTAAAAATTTTTTCATTGGCACGGATTTTTTTCAAAAGAATACGGATTTATGAACGAAAAAGTAGTAAATAGTTTAATAGCAGAATAGAGGAATTTGCCTTAGTTAAAATGGGGCTGATTTGCCGTATTTTCCGAATAAAAGGCAGAGGGGGAACAGCAGGATTTCTATGGGATAATTACAAGCAGCAGGATTCCGGCTGAATGAGCAGAATTCGGGGGGTTACGATAAAAAAAAGCCCCCTGAGGGGCCTTGTTTTTAATTATAGAGGGGGTTTATTTACTCATAATTTTTGAACCAGTCTTTTTGAGCCGGTTCAATATCCTTTGACAATTTAGTGGTCTCAAAAGACTGGGGGGTAAATTGCCTTTTATGGGCACTGATCAAAGAGAGTACCCTTCCCTGGCTGCTGCTGGGTTTCGGCTTATTATCAGAAAGCAAAGCTCTTAAATAAGGCGAATCGGGCTGTTTGTTGGTAGCAGAAGGCTCTTTAATTGCCTTCAGCGGATAGGTTGAAAAATAAAGAGACGGCTTGGCAGTACTTTTCATAGTGGCGGAATTAGTTGTTTTTTAAAAGGTATCAGATTACGAATACTAAAGTAGAAGCAAGCCCGGCAATTCACAAGTTTTACGGTGAAAAAAAGATTAATACGGTCAGAAATGATGTTTTTACCTGGAAATGTTACGAATTAAGCCAATGTAAAAATTACTTAAACCGGAAGGCAACAAAAAATAATAAAAAAGGTAGTTGATTATCAACTACCCCTGAATTCTTTCCTGCCACCTGGTTTCGAGATCTCCAGGCCAGAGCTATTTAATTTTCCCGACCATATTCGCGGGTACTACCCATTCATCAAATTGTTCAGCGGTAACATAGCCCAGTTTCACCGCCATCTCTTTAAGGGTCGTTCCCTCTTTATGCGCTTTTTGGGCAATTTCTGCGGCTTTGTAATAACCGATCTTTGTATTGAGAGAAGTAACCAGCATCAGCGAATTGTCAACATGCTTTTTAATATTGGCTTCTATTGGCTTCAGGCCAACAGCGCATTTATCATTAAAACTTACACAGCCATCGCCGATCAGTCTTGCACTATGTAAAAAATTATAGATCATTACGGGTTTAAAAACATTGAGCTCAAAATGACCCGTAGCGCCACCGATATTAATAGTTACATCATTACCTAATACTTGTGCAGCGATCATCGTTAATGCCTCGCATTGGGTGGGGTTAACTTTTCCGGGCATGATAGATGAGCCGGGTTCATTATCCGGGATAAAAATTTCACCAATACCACTTCTTGGCCCGGAAGACAGCATACGGATATCGTTAGCGACCTTCATCAGGCTTACAGCAACTGTTTTTAATGCACCATGGGCTTCTACAATTGCGTCATGAGCTGCTAATGCTTCAAATTTATTTTCTGCAGTTACAAAAGGAAGTCCTGTCAGCCTGGCAATATGTCTGGCCACTTTTTCGGAATATTTTGGAGGTGTATTGATGCCGGTGCCCACAGCAGTTCCGCCTAAGGCTAATTCACTCAAATGCGGAAGGGTGTTTTTAATGGCTTTTAATCCATGATCCAACTGAGAAACATAGCCGCTGAATTCCTGGCCTACTGTTAGTGGAGTGGCATCCATGAAATGTGTTCTCCCGATCTTGACCACTTTCATGTATTGTTTGCTTTTCTTTGCCAGGGTATCTCTTAGTTTTTTAATACCCGGTATCGTTACGTCCATGAGTATTTTATAAGCCGCAATATGCATGGCCGTTGGAAAAGTGTCATTAGAGGACTGAGATTTATTCACGTCATCATTTGGGTGCAGGAATTTTTCTTTATCTGTCAGCCTGCCTCCTTTCAAAACATGGCCACGGTAGGCGATCACTTCATTTACATTCATATTACTTTGCGTACCGCTGCCGGTTTGCCATACTACCAGCGGGAAGTAATCATCGAGTTTTCCATTTAATATCTCGTCACATACTTTACCGATCAGTGCAGATTTATTCTTTGGCAAAACACCCGCTTCCTGGTTGGTGATAGCCGCAGCTTTTTTCAGGTAGGCAAATGCCTTGATGATCTCTTTGGGCATCCGGTTGATATCCTGTGCTATTTTGAAATTATCAATACTGCGCTGGGTCTGTGCA